>JAFGJG010000062.1 GCA_016929195.1 Thermoleophilaceae bacterium | reverse complement strand
GCCTCGGTCACGTCCATCGTCGCGAAGTGGTCTGTGAGCTCGGGCTGCGCCTTGATCCCGGTGAAGTCGAGCCTCCACTCGTCGATCAGCTCGCGCATCGCGTGGTACGAGCGGACCTGCCGCTCGAGAAGCTCCGGGGTCAGCTGCTTGCCGTCGTAGTGCACGCCGTGGGCGTGCTCCTCGAGCCACCTGCGCCCGGCCTCGGCCCTCGCCGCCGGCACCGACTCCGAGCGGCGGACGATCTCCCACTGGTCGATCTCCTCGACGTCGACGCCGAATTGGTCGATCCACTGGGCGCCGTAGGCGACGGCGGTGTACATCCCCATCGAGCGCCCGCCGATGCGGCCGAAGGTGAGGCCGCGCAGGGAGCGCGCGGCGCCGGCACCGGCGGCCTCCACGCCCAGCTTCGCGATCGCCGCCGGATCCCCCGCGTCGCCGTATACGCGCGAGTGGCGCCGGCCGATCTGGTCGAGCGCCCCGCCCGCGGCGAGCATCCCGACCATGCCCGGGTAGGCGGGGTCGAGCCCGCAGAAGAGGAGCAGCGGGCCGTCGAGCTCCCGCGCGGCGATCATCGAGAAGTGCGGGAAGGCCCAGACGCTGTAGTGGAACACGACCAGGTCGGGCCGCCAGTCGGCCACGCGGCGGGCCTCCGTCAGGGCCGTCTCGCTGGAGGTGACGATCTGCTCGCCGGCCAGCACCTCGTGCCCGGCCTCGCGCAGGCCCGCCGTGAGCGTGTCCTGGGCCGAGCCCACGCGCTCCACCAGGTCCCTGTGGACGGCCTCGCGGCCGTCGGAGAAGCTCAGGACCGCGACGCGGCTCACGCCGCGCCTGCCCTGGGAGGCCCGCACGAGCTGCGCGACCGCAGCTCGAGGTCGAGCATGATCCGCTCCGGCTCCGACCGGTCCCCGTCGACACGGCGGAAGAGCAGCTCCACCGCACAGGTCGCCATCTCGCGCACGGGCTGCGCCAGCGTCGTCAGGGGCGGGCTGACGAGCGCCCCCCAGAACGGGTCGTCCACCCCGATCACCGACAGGTCGTCCGGCACCCGCACGCCGCGCGCCGAGAGGCCGTGCAGTCCCCCGAGGGTCATGAGGTTGTTCGCGAAGACCACCGCCGTCAGCTCGGGATGCGAGTCGAGCAGCTCGCCGACCGCCTGCCTGCCGCCGTCGATGCGGAAGCCGCCGTCGGCCACCGCGGGCTCGAGTCCGTGCGCGGCGAGGCCGCGCAGGTAGCCCTCGCGCCGTTCGTCGCCGCTCGTGATTCCGGGCGGGCCGGCCACCATGCCGATCGAGCGGTGGCCGAGCCCCACCAGCTGCGTCACGGCCGCCTCGACTCCCTCGACGTTGTTGACGGCCACGAGGTCCGCGCGCGGGTCGGTCACGGCACGGTCGAAGGCGACCACCGCCATCCCGAGGTCGAGCAGCTCCCCGATCTCCGGGGCGTCGGCCTGGGAGGGCGAGAGGATGACGCCCGCCACGCGCTCGGCCGCGAGCAGCTTCAGGTACTCGCGCTGCTTGTCGGCGGACTCGTCCGTGTTGCAGACGAGCACGCGGTACCCGCGCGCGAAGGCCGCGTCCTCCACGGCACGGACGGCCTCCGTGAAGTGCGGGTTCTCGATGTCCGAGACGACCACGCCGAGCATCGCGACCCGGCGGCGGCGGAGGTTGCTCGCGAGCCGGTTGGGCTCGTAGCCGAGCTCCTCGATCGCGGCGAGCACGCGTCTCCGGTAGTCCTCCTGGACGTTCTCGACGCCGTTCAGGACGCGCGAGACCGTGGCCGGCGAGACATCGGCGCGGGCGGCCACGTCCCCGATCGTCGCCCGCTCTCTACGCGCTGGATAAATCGATTTCATGAATCGATTTCTCAGATTCCCAGGTGTCGTTGGTCAAGTCAAGGAGGCCGGTTCGATGGAGAAGGGCCCGTCGTCGAATCCGTCGTGCCACTCGAGCGGCGCGAGCGCGAGGCCGCCCAGCTCCCAGCCCACGTGGCTGATGAACCACGCGCCGGTCTCGTCTCGGACGACCTCGCAGGCACGGCCCCTGTAGGCGAACACGTGGTCGTCGAACGACCACTCGAACGGGTCCCGGCTCGCGTAGACGTGGACGACCTCGTCGTCGGTGACGAACAGGTACCAGGCGGGCCCGCGGCGCACCACGAACGGCGACTCCGTCGGCCCGCCGAAGGCGCCCGCGCGCGGGTGCGTGAACACGATCCGGCGCGGGCCCCAGGAGACGAGGTCCTCGCTCGTGACCGCGGCCACGACGAAGCGCCCTCCGTCCGGCCGCTCGGTGGCGGTGTAGTAGAGGACCCACCGGCCGCCCGCGCGGACCACCATCGGATCGCGCGCCTCCACGCCGTCGGTCACGGCCGGCGGCCCCTCGGTCCTCCTCCACGCCCAGAGGTCGTCGGACTCGTAGCGGCGGATCGAGAACAGGTCGCCCTCGGCCGCGCCCACGCAGACGAACATGTGGAAGGTCCCGTCGCGCTCGACCACGTGCGGCGCCCAGAGCAGGTGCTCGCCGCGCTCGGGGTCGGCAGTCAGCGCGAACCCCTCGTCGCGCCAGCCGCGCTGCTCGAGCGACCGGGCCGTCGCGTGCGCGAGCCTGGTCCCCGGGTCGAGCGCGTGGTCGTACGGCTTCGGATGGGTGATGGCGAAGAGGTGCCAGAGCCCGTCGGGCCCCTTGGCGAAGGTGTGGTCGTTGATGCACCAGGGATCCGCCGCGTCATAGATCTCCTCGAACCGTCCGACCGCGAGGGGCTGCTCCTCGCCGACGGGCCCGACCATCTCCCCCCAGGGCGGCGAGTCGTCGGCCGGCGGTGATCCGGGCGCGGCGATGCGGCAGCTCACGCGGCCGGCGGGCCCGAGGTCGGCACTGACGAAGCCCGGCTCCACCTTCTCGAGCTCGGCAAGCCAGCCGGTGAGGACGAACGCGCCGGCCCGCGACTCGTGCTCGGCCGAGCGCCGGACCAGCGGCACGGCGTCGCCGTCGAGGGTCGCCGTGACCGGCAGCTCGCTCGCATCGATCTCGGCGGGATCGCTCGGCGGGTTCCCGAGCACGAATGACGGCTCCTCGCCGGCGACCTCCGCATAGGGAAGCGCGTACTTCACGTCCTCGCCCGCGAGCACGTGGGCGATCCCGAACCCGACGCGGACGGAGCGCGCGTCCGCGACCTCGATCCGGCTCCGGTCGGAGCGGTGCTCGATCATCCCTGCTCCGGCCGGGACAGGATCTCCTCGATCGAGCGCAGCCGCGAGACGAGGAAGATCACGACGAGCGAGATCACGATGTAGATGCCGCCGCCCGCGGCGAGCGTTCCCGAGACCGCACCCCGCAGCGATCCGAACATCACGACGGGGAGCGTCTGGTTGTCGACGGTCGACAGGATCATCGTGATGAGGAACTCCCCCATCCCGAACACGAACATCATGATCAGGCCGGTCAGGATCCCCGGCAGGATCGCCGGGAAGGTGACGAACAGGAAGCGCTGGACCTCCTCGGCCCCGAGCGTGGCGGCAGCGTCCTCGAGCTCCGGGTTGAGGTTCGAGATGGACGACGCCACCGCGTACAGCAGGATCGGGAAGTTGACCGCCGTGATCGCGATCGCGATCGGCCACAGCTCGCCGATCGCGCCGAGCCGCGTGTAGACGAGCAGGAACGCCATCCCCGAGACCACGAGCGGGGTGGCCAGGCCGAGCGTCAGGATCCCCGACAGCAGGGGCTGGAAGCGCACCCGGTGCCGGAACAGCGCGAGCGCCGCGAGCACGCCGGGAATGGCGGCGAACGCGACGCACATCAGCCCCAGGAGGACGCTCCGGAACAGGCCCGAGCGCATGTCCGAGTTGCCGAGCAGGTCGCCGTACGCCGAGAGGCTGATCGTGTCGGGCGGGAAGTCGAGCGTCCCCTTCCCGCCGAGCGACGAGATCAGGACGATCGACGTGGGCAGGCAGAGGTACACGAGCGACCCGATCGCGAAGCCGCGAACCACGCGCCCCATCTCAGCGCCTCGCCCTTCCGAAGCCGAACCGGGTGAGCAGCAGGAGACCCGCGAAGACGATCACGAGCAGCGTCATGGCCAGCGCCGAGCCCACGTACGAGTTGCTCTGGAAGAAGAACATCGTGTCCAGCTCGTTGGCCACGAACGGGAGCCGGCCGAGCCCCAGCACCTGCGGCATCGCGAACTCGGTCATGCTCAGGACCCAGACGATGACCGCGGCGGAGGCGAGCCCGGGCCGCGCGAGCGGGATCACGATCCGGGTCCAGGTCTTCCAGCGCGAGGCGCCGAGCGTGGCGGCCGCCCGCTCGAGGTCGGGGTCGATCCGCCGCATCGCCGGGAGCAGCACGAGGACCGCGATCGGGAGGCCCACCTGGATCATCCCGAGCCAGATGGCCCACAGGGTTCCCAGCACGCGCACGTCCTCCACGCCGAACTGGCCCAGGAACCACGTCAGCGCGCCGTGGCGCCCGAGCAGGATGTACCAGCCGAACGCGCGGACGACGTCCCCGATCAGGAACGGGACGAGCAGGAGCACCAGCGTCACGAGCCGCCACGCGTTGCTCCGCATCCGCACGATGAAGTAGGCGAGCGGGACGGCGAGCGTGACGTTCGTGATCACCGCGGCGAGCGAGAGGCCGACGGTGCGCCCGATCGTGTCGAAGATGTGGTTGGAGAGCGACCCGGTGTAGATCCGGCGGTACTGGTCGAGCGAGGCGGCGCCCTCCTGGGCCCGGAACGCGTCGAAGGAGTGGAAGCTCTGCCACGCGAGGTTGCCGAGCCCGTAGACGAGCAGCCCGACGAGGGCGAGCGCCGGGATCAACATGGCGTAGGGGACCCACGGGCCGTGCAGCACCGGGGCGAACTTCGACCGGACGGCGATCAGCACGTCGACGATCCGCCAGCCGAACGCCAGATCGCGCGCCCGCGGCTTCGTGTCGACGGAGACGCTCATCCAGGCGCCGAGGCGCCGGCCGCGACCGACACCAGGTGCGCGTCGGAGACGTCCCATCTGAGCCCGACCGGGTCGCCGATCTCGAACGAGTTCCGCCCGCCGGCCGCCGGGAGCGACAGCTTGAAGCGCATGTCGAGCTCCGCGACGTCGACCTCGTAGTAGCGCGCGCCGCCCTCGAACACGCCGAGCCGCACGACTCCGGTAAGGCCCTCGGCGGCGGCCGGCTCGGGCAGGCGCTCGAGCTCGATCGCCTCCGACTTCAGCGCGATCGCGCAGCGCGTGCCCACGAGGTGCTCGGGGGCGGCGGCCACGCGAAGCGACCGCCCGCTCGCGGTCTTCAGCCTGACGTCGCCGCCATCGGCCTCGAGGACGCCCTCGATCAGGTTGGCGTCGCCGAGGAACTCCGCCACGAAGCGCGTGGCCGGCGCGCGGTAGATCGCCTCGCTCGACCCGAGCTGCTCGAGGCGCCCGCCGTCCATCACGGCGATCCGGTCGCTGAGCATCAGCGCCTCGCGCTGGTCGTGCGTGACGTTCACGATCGTGATGTCGAGGGCGTTGTGCAGGCGCACGATCTCGAGCTGCATCTCCTCGCGCAGCCGGCGGTCGAGCGCGCCGAACGGCTCGTCGAGCAACAGGAGCTGAGGCTGGTAGACGAGCGCCCGGGCGATGGCGACGCGCTGCTGCTGCCCGCCCGAGAGCTCGTCGACGCGCCGCTTGTCGATGTCCGGGAGGCGCACGATCGAGAGCGCCTCGCTCACCCGGCGCGCGATCTCCTTGCGCCCGATGCGCCGCATCCGCAGGGGGAACGCCACGTTCCCGAACACGTCCATGTGGGGGAACAGCGCCAGCGACTGGAACACCATCGCGATGTCACGCTCGTGCGTCGCGTGCGCGCCGACCTCCTCGTCGCCGATCCAGATCCTGCCCGACGTGGGCTTCACGAGCCCGGCGATCATCCGGAGGACCGTCGACTTGCCCGAGCCGGACGGACCGAGCAGCGTCAGCAGCTCGCCGCGCTCGATCTCGAGGTCCAGCGACTGGACCGCCTCGACATCGCCGAACCGCTTGCTGACGCCCTCGAGCCGGACCGCGGCGGAGGCGCGGGCCGTCGCCAGGGACGGCCCGAGCTCCGAATCCAGCGAGGCCGTCGTCACGCCTGGATGACCGCCGTGTACTCCGTGTTCCACGCGTCGAAGTTCTCGGCCACGACGGCCACGGGCTCCGGGATCGCGTACTTCGCGATCTCTTCGTCCGTGAACGGGAACGCCGGGTCTCCGAGCATGAACTCGGCGGGCTTCGCGTTCTTGTTGGTCGGCACCGTGCCGACCTTCTCACACCACTGCGTCTGGATCTTCGCGTCGATCACCTTGTTGATGAAGACCTGCGCGTAGTAGGTCACGTCGTCGGGCAGGCCCTTGCAGACGTACATGCTGTCCGCGAGCAGGCCGGCGCCCTCCTTGGGCACGACCCACTTCACGTTCACCCCGCCGTCCCTGACGGCGAGCGCGTCACCGACCAGCGCGGAGCCGATCGTGCCGTCGCCGCTCTTCATCGTCTCGATGAAGACCGTGTCGTCGCCGACCACGGCGACGTTCGGCTGGAGCTTCGCTATCTGGTCCCAGACGGGCTGGAGGTCGTCCTTCGCGAGGTCGACGCCGAGCATCTTCGCGTACGGGTAGACCATCGCCTGGAACCCCGTGCCGGCGATGATGCCGCCCTTGTACTTCGGATCGGCCAGCTCGGCCCAGGAGGCGCCCTCGGCGAAGGAGGTCTCCTTCGGGTTGAAGATCACCGGCATCGAGTACGAGTAGAGGTTCGCGTAGGTCGTGCCGTTGACCGGCTTGCCGGGCTCGGTCAGCAGGTCGAAGTTCGTGACGATCTCCGGGTTCAGCGGGACGAGCAGCTTCTGCACGTCGGCCGTGTACGCCTGCGTGGCGATCGTGTAGACGACGTCGACGGGCGGGCGCTTGCCGGCCGCGATCGCACGCTTGACCTTCGCCT
The DNA here is from genome assembly GCA_016929195.1 of Thermoleophilaceae bacterium. Classification (GTDB taxonomy): domain Bacteria; phylum Actinomycetota; class Thermoleophilia; order Solirubrobacterales; family Thermoleophilaceae; genus JACVRW01. The sequence goes on along the minus strand of JAFGJG010000062.1, from coordinate 1,299 downwards.
GGATCTCGCCGGCGTCGGAGAGGTCGTACTTGACCTTGATCCCGGTCTCGGCCGTGAACGCGGTCCCCGCGTACTTCTGGATGTTCGTGGACCACGGGTCGCCCCACGCCCGCACCACGAGCTGGTCGGGCTTCGTCTTCGGGACCTTCGCGCCGGATGACGCCGACGAGGTCGACGAGCCCCCGCTGTCATCGCCGCAGGCCGCGAGGGCGAGCCCCACGCCGGCCGCCATGCCGCTCTGGAGTATCCGCCGGCGCGATACGAGCCGGTCGAGGTTGAAGTTGAACCCGTCGTCCTGGGCCAGTGGGCCGCCAGGCCGCTTGGGCCGGTTCGTGCTGCCTGATTGATCGGTCACGTCCGGACCCCCCTCGGAGCGCTCCGGCGCGCGCGCCGGAAATCGATTTCATAAATCGATTTCTAACGCTTCCACACGGGGTTGGCAAAGTCAAGCCACGGAATGTCGGAACGCTTCTGGACCGACGGTCCAGGCGCAGCTGGACCCGAATCTTCCCGCTAGTCCAGGATCGTCAGATCCAGCTCGCTCAGGCGCGCGGCGTCGGCGAGCCAGTCCATCTCGACGATCCTGCCGCCCTTGACGGTGAAGGCACCCACCGAGAAGGGCCGGCCGTCGCGCATGGTGACCACTCCGACCGCGCCGTTCACGAGCGCCGGCCTCATGACGAGCTCCAGCTGCGAGTAGAACCTCGCCTGGCCGGCGACCGCGTCCGCCCCCCGGACCTCTCGCGACCTGCCCGGGCCGAAGTCGGCTCTCAGGACGACGTCGGGGTCGAGGACCGAGACCAGTCGGTCGAAGTCCCCCTCGCGCGCGGCCGCGAGGAAGGCATCGACGACCTCGCGCTGAGCGTCCACGTCGACGTCCGGGACGGTGTTCTCTGCACGCACGCGGCGGCGGGCGCGGCTCGCGAGCTGGCGGGCCGCCTCGGGGGAGCGGTCGACGATCGGCGCGATCTCCTCGAACGGCACGGCGAAGATGTCGTGGAGCACGAACGCGAGCCGCTCCGGGGGGCTCAGCGTCTCGAGCACCACGAGCAGCGCGAGACCCACCGAGTCGGCCAGAAGCGCCTCGTGCTCGGGGTCGGTGCCGTCGGCGCGGTCGATGATCGGCTCCGGCAGGTGCACCTCGTCGAGCGGCTGCTCGCCGCGCGTCCGGCGTGAGCGCAGCGTGTTCAGCGACACGCGCCCCACCACGGTCGTCAGCCAGGCGCCGAGGTTCTCGATCTCGCCGGGGTCCGAGCGGCTGAGCCGCAGCCAGGCCTCCTGGACGGCGTCGTCGGCCTC
>JAFGJG010000061.1 GCA_016929195.1 Thermoleophilaceae bacterium | reverse complement strand
GCCGCCGGTCGACCGGGTTGCCGAGCGGGTCCTCGGTCACGAAGGTGCGCTCGTTCTCCCAGCCGTCGAAGTACGAGGAGCCGAGCAGGATCCGGATCGCCAGGTTGATCTCGACCAGGTCGGTCGTGATCAGCTCGCCGTTGATCGCGATGCCGGGGGTGATGTACCGCTTCCGCCCCCACTCGGTCATGTTCTCGTAGCGGTAGTCGACGTAGTCCGGGTCGTCGAACGAGCCCCAGTTCACGAGGTTCGTGTCCCGGTAGCCGACCATGTCGTAGCCCGGCAGCTCCGTGAGGAAGAAGTCGTACAGGTCGTCGTGCATCGGCACGCTTCTCTTCACGTAGTCGAAGTACCGCATCAGCCGCACGTAGTAGTCCGTGCAGGTCTGGTGCGTGATGTCCGCGCTGCAGCCGCCCGGCATGATCGTCGACGGGTGGGTGTGGCGCCCGCCGAAGAGGCAGTACATCTCGCGCGTGTAGCGAGCCACGTGGAGGGTCTCCAGGTAGAACTCGCCGGTGAACGGGTTGAGCGCCCGCATGATGTCCGCGACCGTCCGGTAGCCGTGGATGTCCGAGTGCGGCGCCGCCGTGTTCTCCGCCTTCGCGAGCAGGCTCGGGTTCGTCTCCTTCACCATCTGCTCGCAGAAGTCCACGTTCGCCATGCAGTCGTTGAAGATCGCGTGGTCGAAGATGTAGTCCGCGGTCTCGGCCAGGTTGAACGCCATGTCGCCCAGCGGGGGCGGCTTGACGCCGTAGGCCATGTTCTGGTTCAGGCACGAGCAGGTGCAGTGGTTGTCACCGCAGATCCCGCAGATGCGGCTCGTGATGAAGTGGGCGTCGCGCGGGTCGATCCCCTTCATGAAGATGTCGAACCCGCGGAACACCATCGACGTCGAGTAGCACTTCAGGACCTGCCGGTTCGAGAAGTCGATCTCCGTGTGGATCCCGAGCGACCCGACGATGCGGGTGATCGGGTCCCAGGACATCTCCTTGACGACGACCTTCTGCTCACGGGGTGTCTCGATCGTGGACATGCGCAGCCTCCCTCTACCAGCGCTTGGAGTAGCCGGTGGTGAGCTCCGGTTGGTTGTGCCGCCACTCGGGCTCGACGTCGTACTTGTTCTGCATGTGCCGCTTCCGGAAGTAGCGGACCATCGGGCCGTAGACGTACTTCGTGATGCCCGCCGCCCTCGCCCCCCACGGGTCCTCGTCCATGAACGGCATGTACTTGTCGGGGAACCCCGGCATCGTGCATGCCATACAGATGCCGCCCACGTTCGGGCAGCCCCCGATCCCGTTCACCCAGCCCCGGATCGGCACGTTGCACTTGACCACCGGGCCCTTGCAGCCGAGCTTCACGAGGCAGCGGTGGTCGGAGCCGTACTCGGTCGCGAAGTCGCCCTCCTCCGCGAAGCCGGCGCGGTTGCAGCCCTCGCGCACGGTGCGGCCGAAGAGCCACTTCGGGCGGAGCTTCTCGTCCAGCTCGGGCGCCGGCGCCAGGCCCGCCAGGTGGAGCGCCAGGTAGAGCAGGGTCTCGGTCATGTTGTCCGGCTGCGCCGGGCAGCCGGGGATGCACACGACCGGCAGGCCCGCCTTCGACTTCCAGTTCCAGCCGAGGTAGTCCGGCACGCCCATCGCGCCCGTCGGGTTGTTCTTCATCGCCGGGATCCCGCCGTACGTCGCGCAGGTGCCCACGGCCACCACGGCCGCCGCCTTGGGCGCCAGGCGGTCGAGCCACTCGTTGATCGTGATCGGCTGGCCGTTCTCGGTGTTGACCGCGAAGCCCGTCCAGTGGCCCTCGCCGTTGATCTTCTCGTTGCCGAGCGAGCCCTCGATCACGAGCACGAACGGGTCGAGCTTGCCCTCCTCGGCGTCGAACCAGGCCTGGCTGTACTCGTCGCCGACCTCGTAGGCGATCACCTGGTTGTGCACGACGACCTTCGGCATGCCCGGGATCGCCTGGGTGATGATGTCCTCGAGGCTCGGGTTGGTGGCCGACGTCATCGCGACCGAGTCGCCCTCGCAGGAGAGCCCGGTGGTGATCCACAGCACGTGGGCCGTCACCGCCTCCGTCTTCTTGTGCTCCGCGAATACGTCGGTCGTCGCCATCGGCGCTCCCCTCTCGTTCAGCAGATCCTCGGCAGCGGGTCGCCCACGAGCTGATCCATCACCCGCTTGCCGCCGAAGCTCGTCTCCACCAGCACCATCCCGGGCGGCTCCGTCCGCACCTCGCCGATCTCCTCCGCCCGCTCGCACCCGGGGACGGAGCGCAGGGCCGCGAGCGCCCGCTCCGAGTCCTCCGGCGCGACGAAGGCGACCAGCTTTCCCTCGTTCGCCACGTACATGGGGTCGATCCCCAAGATCTCCGACGCCCCCGCGACGGCCGGGTCGACCGGCACGGCGGCCTCGCGCACGAGCATCGCGACCGACGACGCCCGCGCCAGCTCGTTCAGGACGGAGGCCACGCCGCCGCGGGTCGCGTCGCGCATGCAGCGGAGCGACGGGCCGGCCTCCTCGAGCAGCGCGTCCACGGCCGGCCACAGCGAGCGCGTGTCCGAGCGGATCTCGGCGTCGAGCTCGAACTCCCCGCGCGCGAGCATGATCGCGGTGCCGTGCTCGCCGATCGTCCCGGAGAGGAGGATGCGGTCGCCCGGCCGGATGGCGTCGGTCGCCATGGACGAGCGCGGGTCGCGGAGCCCGATGCCAGACGTGCACGCGTACATCCCGTCCGCGCTCCCGCGCTCGACCACCTTGGTGTCCCCGGCCACGATCCGCACGCCCGCCATCTCGGCGGCGCGCGCGATCGCGTCGACCTCCGCGCGGAGGTCGACGGCGGCCAGGCCCTCCTCGAGGATCAGCGACAGGCTCAGCGCGAGCGGCCGCGCGCCCGCCACGGCGAGGTCGTTGACCGTGCCGTTCACGGCGAGCTCGCCGATCGAGCCGCCCGGGAAGCGGAGCGGCTTGACCACGAACGAATCGGTGGTCAGCGCGAGCTGCGTGCCGTCCGCCTCGACCGCGCCGGCGTCGCCCATGGCGGCGAGCGCCTCGGACCCGAAGGCCGGCACGAACAGGCCCTCGATCATGCTCTGGGTGGCCTTGCCGCCGGCGCCGTGGGACATGTTGACCCGCTCGTCGCGGAACTTCGCGCGCTTGCCGCGGGCCGTCTCGATGATCCCGAGGATCTTCCCCTCGCGCTCGCTGATCACCGACGGCTCGCCCATCACACGACCTCCCGCTCGCGCGCGAAGCGGCCGAAGTTGTAGTAGGCGGCGCAGGCGCCCTCGGAGGACACCATGCAGGTGCCGATCGGGCGCTCCGGGGTGCACGCCGTGCCGAACACCTTGCACTCCCAGGGCTTGATGACCCCCTTGAGCACCTCGCCGCACTGGCAGGCCTTCGGGTCCGCGACCCGCACGCCGGGCACCTCGAACCGCAGCTCCGCGTCGAGGTCGGCGTAGGCCTCCGCCAGCTTCAGCCCGCTCTGGGAGATGAAGCCGAGGCCGCGCCACTCGAAGTGCGGGCGCAGCTCGAACACCTCGGCCATCACCTCGAGCGCCCGCGGGTTGCCCTCGTACGGCACCACGCGCGCGTACTGGTTCTCGACCTCACAGCGGCCCTCGGCGAGCTGGGCGAGGATCATGCGGATCGCCTGGAGGATGTCGAGCGGCTCGAACCCCGCGACGACGATCGGCTTGCCGTAGTCCGCCGGGATGAACTCGAAGGGCCGGGCGCCCACGACGGTCGAGACGTGGCCGGGCCCCACGAACCCGTCGAGCCGCAGGTCGGGCGAGTCGAGCAGGGCGCGCAGCGGCGGCACGATCGTGACGTGGCTGCACATGCAGGAGAAGTTCTTCACGCCCTCGGCCCTGGCCCGCTTCAGCGTCAGCGCCGTGGAGGGCGCGGTCGTCTCGAAGCCGATCGCGAAGAAGACGACCTCGCGGTCCGGGTTCGACTTGGCGATCCGGAGCGCGTCGAGCGGCGAATAGACCATCCGGATGTCGGCGCCCTCGGCCTTCGCGTCGAGAAGGCTGCCCTCCGAGCCGGGCACGCGCATCATGTCGCCGAAGCACGTGAAGATCACCTCGGGCCGGCGCGCCAGCGCGATGCCGTCGTCCACGCGGCCCATGGGGATCACGCACACGGGGCAGCCGGGACCGTGGACCAGCTCGACGTTCGCGGGCAGCAGGTCGTCGACCCCGTACTTGTAGATCGAGTGCGTGTGGCCCCCGCAGACCTCCATGAACTTGTAGTGGCGGCCCGGCTCGACCGCCGCCAGGATCTCCGTCGCGAGCACGCGTCCCAGCTCGGGGTCGCGGAACTCGTCGACGTACCTCATGCCCCGAGCCCCGTCAGCGCGACGCCGGCGTGGACCAGGACCCGGTCCCCCGGGACCACCGGCTCCACCAGCGCGATCTCGACGGTGCTCCGCGCGCCGTCCTCCGCTGCGCAGAGCGCCAGCCCGCGCGCCTCGTCCACGCTCTCGACCTGCATCGGGACGCCCTCGTCGGAGCAGGTGATGCAGTGATCTCCGCAATCGCTCACTCGATCACGCTCGCCTTGAGCTCCTCGAGCTCGGCCTCGTAGTCCTGGCCCATGCGCTCGAGCTGGCGGCGGGTGGCGATCGCCTCCTCCTCGTCGACCTTCGACATCGCGAAGCCCACGTGGATCAGGACCCAGTCTCCGGGGCCCACCCCCACGCCGTCCTCGTCGAGGAGCCCGATGTTGATCGTCCGCCGAACCCCCGCCACGTCCACCTTGGCGAGCCGGTTCTCCTCATCGACGATCTCCAGCAATTGGCCTGGGATGGCCAGGCACATACGTCCCTCCCTGCAGGCTGGGCCGCACCCTACGACCCCGCCGGACGTGCGGACAGCGGAAGTGTTGAAATGCGACGTTGGCGTTCAACACGCGGTGGGTACGCTGCGATCGAGAGGAGGGAGACCGGTATGGCTCTGCAGCTCGCGGAGTCGGTTCGCATACTTCAGGCGGACCCCGAGCTCGGGCTCAGGGTGCCGCCCGACCAGGTCGCGCGGGCGCGCCGCGAGCTGGTTGCCCGCGTGACCTCCCTCCCGTGCGGGCACTGGGAGGTCCCGCACCAGGGCGAGGAGCGCGCGCGGCTCGGGTTCCTCGTGCTCGAGGGCCTCTTCGCGCGCGACCTCATCCTCGCCGGGCACACGGGCACCGAGCTCATCGGCGAGGGGGACGTGCTCCAGTCGTGGACTCCCCCCCGCGACGAGGGCCTCCTCCGCTACCACGTGCAGTGGCACGTCCTGTCGCCCGTGCGCGTGGCGGTGCTCGACGACGCGTTCGCCCGCGCGCTGGCCCACTGGCCGCAGGTGATGAGCGCGCTGCTCGACCGGGCGCTGCGCCGGACGCTGCAGATGTCGATCCATCTCGCCCTACTCCAGCTCTCGCCGGTCGAGACCCGGCTGCACGTGCTGTTCTGGCACCTGGCCGAGCGCTGGGGGCACGTGACGCCCGACGGCGTGAGCGTGCGGCTGCGGATGTCCCACGAGCTGCTCGGGCAGCTCGTCGGGTGCAGGCGGGCGTCCGTGACCACCGCCCTCCGCAGGATCGCCGAGAGCGGGCTGGTCGAGCGGAGGACGGACGGCAGCTGGCTCCTCCACGGCTCGCCTCCCGACGAGCTCTCGCAGGTCCACTGGCCGGACCGCGCCATCGCGGGTTGAAGGCGGCGGTAGCCTCGGTGGCGTGCCCGTCGCCGTCGTCTTCCGGTGCGAGTTCTGCCCGGCCAGGCCCTCGCCCGAGACCCAGGAGAACCTCGAGCGCCAGATGCTCGACCTGCGGCACGGCGAGTACGTGGACGCCGAGCCCGAGCGCTGGCTGGTCTGGCACGGCCGCGGCATCTACGGCCCGGCCCGCTACGCCTGCGGCGATCACCGCGGCGAGCTGAAGGCGCTCGTGCGCGAGACCTACGGGACGCTCGGCTGGCACCCGTGGGCGATGGGGCCGCACCCCTGGCGCGGCCGCCGGGGCAGCGACCGCGCGCGGCTGCTGCGCCGCAATGTCGGCTCGGCGTTCCGCGGCTAGCCGACCAGCACGACCCGCAGCGTGCGCGGGCCGTGCACGCCCTCCACGCGGTTCAGCTCGATGTCCGAGGTCGCCGACGGCCCGGCGACGAAGGTCAGCGGCCGGCCCGCGCGGATGGCCGGCTCGAGGCGCTCGACGGCCTCGGGCACGAGCTCCACGACCTGCTCGGCGCGGACCACGCAGAGGTGCAGGTCGGGCACCAGCGTGAGCGCCCGGCGACCCTGCGCGTGGCCGCCGTCGAGCACGATCACGCCGGTCTCGGCGATCGCGAGGGCGCAGCCGGTGAGCGCGCCGTCGAGCGCGTCGAGGTCATGGGGGCCGAGGCCGTCGTCCTCGACGATCTCCGTCCCGGCCGGGCGCCACTCGGCCGGGAGCCCGGACGGCACCCCGAGCCGGCGCGCGCCGCGCTCCGAGCACAGCTCGGCGACGAGCCGGCCGACCTCGCGCCCGGCCGTCCGGTGCACGGTCGCGCGGTACTCCGCCACGCGCTCGGCGAACAGCTCGAGCGCCTCGCCGGGGCGGCGCTCCGAGCGGCGCCGGTACCCGCGCGGGACCGCCACCGCCGCGGCACCGGTCCCGAGCGCCGCGCGGACGCGGTCGAGCACGGCCGTGCGCGCGTCGGCCCCGTCCGCGTCCTCCATCGGCTCCGGCCCGATCGGCGCCGGATCGAAGGGCGCGGCCGCCGGCCTCCTCGGCTGGTCGCCGCGCTCGCGAACCCACCACTCGCGGAACGTCTCCCTGGCCGGCACGGGCAGGTCGCGCGTGGACTTCCAGCCGGACAGCGGCCACGGGAGCTTCGCCAGCGGGCTCCCGCGCCGGGCGAGCCGCTGCGCCTGCTCGTAGCGCGGCCGCGAGGCGAAGGCCGCGTACAGCGCGCGCATGGCGAGCTTCTCGGGCTTCCAGGCCGGGTCGGTCTCGACGACCCTCCCCCGCAGGTGCACGAGCACGCGCGGGATGTCGATCTTCACCGGGCAGACCTCGTAGCAGGCGCCGCAGAGGCTCGACGCGAAGGGAAGCGAGCGCGCCTCCTCGAGCCGGTGGAGCTGCGGCGTCAGGATCGCTCCGATCGGGCCCGGGTAGACCGACTCGTACGCGTGGCCGCCCACGCGCGAGTAGACCGGGCAGACGTTGAGGCAGGCCGAGCAGCGGATGCAGCGGAGCGCCTGACGGCCGACCTCGTCGGCGAGCACGTCGGTGCGGCCGTTGTCGAGCAGCACCAGGTGGAACTCGCGCGGGCCGTCGCCCTCCCGCACCCCGGTCCAGAACGACGTGTACGGGTTCATCCGCTCGCCCGTCGACGACCGCGGGAGGAGCTGGAGGAACACCTCCATGTCTCGCCAGGACGGCACGAGCTTCTCGATGCCCATCACCGTCACGAGCACCTCCGGCAGCGTCGTGCACATGCGCCCGTTGCCCTCGGACTCGAACACGCAGACGGTGCCCGTCTCCGCCACGGCGAAGTTCGCGCCGGAGACCCCCATACGCGCGTCGAGGAACTTGCGCCGCAGGTGGACCCGGGCGGCCTCGGCGAGCGCCTCGGGCTCGTCGGTCAGGTCGGGCAGGTCGAGCTCGCGCGCGAACAGCTCGCGGATCTCGGCGCGGTTCTTGTGGATGGCGGGGACGAGGATGTGCGACTGCACGTCGTCCCCCAGCTGGATGATCAGCTCGGCCAGGTCCGTCTCCACCGCGCGCACGCCCGCGTCCGCCAGCGCCTCGTTCAGCTTGATCTCGTCGGTTGCGATCGACTTGACCTTCACGACCTCGTCCACGCCGGCCGACCCCGCCACATCGCAGACGATCCGGTTCGCCTCCGCGCCGTCGCGTGCCCAGTGCACATGGCCGCCGGCCGCGCTCACCCGCTCCTCGAGCGTCGCGAGCAGCGCCGGCAGGTCCGCGAGCGCCGCGTCCTTGAGCGCGCTTCCCGCCGCGCGCAGCTCCTGCCAGTCCGGCAGCTCGGAGACCACGGCCTCGCGCTTGCTACGGATCGTGCCGGTCGCCTTGGCGAGGTTGCGGCGCAGCTGCGCGTCCTGCAGGGTCACGTGCGCGGCCTTCGGGAAGCTCATCAATTCGGTTACTGCCCGCAATCAGCGGGTAACGAATCGAGAGGCAGGGGCTGTCCTCGAGGGAAGGGTGAGTGATGGCCAGCAGTGCCAGCAAGTCGACCTCCGGCAAGCGAAAGCCGGCAAACCGCCAGTCGAGCAAGAGCCAGTCGAGCCGGTCGTCCAACGGGTCCAAGACGAAGGCGAAGACGACCCGTTCGACGAGCTCCTCGAAGAGCCGCAGCCGGCCCGCGGCGAGCTCGCGGTCGAAGCCCCGGACGGGCGCCAAGAGCCAGAACGGCGTCGTCGGGACCGTCAAGGACGTGGCCGGCAAGGCCGCCCGTCCCGCCGTTGCAGTGGGGGCGGCCGCGGCCGGAGTGGCCGGCGTCGCCGGCGGGCTGATCCTGAAGAGCCGCTCGCGGCCGAAGGTGCTCGGCGTGAAGGTCCCGCGGCCGCTCGCCAAGGCCGTGAAGCCGAGCGTGGACGTCAGGTCCGTCGCGAAGAACGTCGGGAAGGCCAGCAAGAAGGTCGCGCAGACGTCGAAGACCGTGTCGAAGGACGCGGAGCGAGTCGGCGACCAGGCCGAGCGGATCGGGAAGATCCTCGACTGAGGAAGGGGACCGGAGATGGCTTCGACGAAGAGCACGTCCTCCGCTTCCCGCAACGGCAGCGGCAGCCCCCCGGCGCCCGTCGCGAAGGTCAGGGAGGCCGGTCAGACGGTCGCCTCCGCCGGCGCGAGGGCGAAGGGGCCGCTGATCGCGGCCGGCGCCGGCGTCGCGGGGCTTGCCGGCGGGCTGGCCCTGGGACGGCGGCTGTACCGGCCGCGCGGGCTCAGGGGAGCGTTCGTCACGGCGGCGCAGGCGCTCGCTCGCGCCGCCGACACGGGCGACGAGGTCAAGCAGGTCCGCGAGCAGCTCAGCCGCGTCAACCGGCAGTCCCCCGTCGAGGTCCTGCTCGACGCGCTCACGCACAGGCGCGGGGCGCACAGGGCCGAGAGCTAGCGGGTCGACGCCAGCACCTCGGCCAGGTGGACGGTGCGCACGCCGGCGCGCTGCCTCGAAAGCGCGCCGCCGATGTGCATCAGGCACGAGTTGTCCGCGGCGCACACGACCTCCGCTCCCGTGTCGAGGACCGCGCGCACCTTGTCGGCGAGCATCGCCGACGAGACCTCGGCGTTCTTCACCGCGAACGTGCCGCCGAAGCCGCAGCACTCGTCGGACTGAGGGAGGTCCACGAGCTCGATGCCGCGCACCGCGGATAGCAGCCGCCGCGGCCGGTCGCCGAGCTCGAGCTCCCGCAGCGAGTGGCACGTCGGGTGGAAGGTGACCCGGTGCGGGAAGTACGCGCCGACATCGTCCAGGCCGAGCCTGTCGACGATCAGCTCCGACAGCTCGTAGACCGGCGGGCCCTCCTCCCCGAGGTGCTTGCGGAGCATCCCGGCGCATGACGCCGACGGCGTGACCACCGCGTCCGCGTCCGCGAAGACGCGCGCGAAGCGGCGTGCGAGCGCAAGCCCCTCCCGCGGGTGGCCCGAGTTCATGTGCATCTGCCCGCAGCAGGTCTGCTCGAGCGGGAACTCGACCTCGCAGCCGAGCCGCTCGAGCAGGCTCACGACCGCCTGGCCGGTCTGCGGGAAGAGCGTGTCGTTGAAGCAGGTGACGAAGAGGCTCACGCGCACGGTGGTGTGGTTCTACCCGGTCCGGGTATGCGGGCGCCGTCAACGACCGAGAGGAAGAGATGGCTGAGCTGACCAAGCTGGAGAGCAAGCTCGCGGAGGTGCTGGGACTGTCGATGGCCGCACAGGGCGCGACCGACAAGGTGCGCGGCATGCTCGACGACGACGAGGCCGAGCACGCTGAGACGCTCGAGCGGATGAAGCAGGAGGCGGCCGAGACGGAGGAGCGCTGCGTCGGGCTCGCGGACGACCTCGACGGGAAGAAGACGGCGATCCTCGAGTCCGCCCGCGAGACCAAGGGCGAGGCCACCGAGATGATGGAGACCTACCTCGAGGGCGAGGACGAGGCGCTCGACGGGTTCGAGTTCCTCACGATGGCCGAGGCCGGCGAGGTGGGCCACTGGTCGATCGTGCAGGCGATGAGCGAGAAGGCCGGAGACACCCGTTTTCGAGAGCTCGCGGAGTGGGCGCTGCCGATCCAGCGGCGCCACTTCGACCAGGCGCTCGAGACGTCGCTCGAGATCGCGCGTGAGGAGGACCCGAACGAGGTGGAGTCGTAAGCCAGAAACTCTGATGTTTACGTTTGGCGGGCCGCGGGGATAACCGCCGCGGGATGAGGAGACTGGCCCTCCGGAGTGCGGCGGCCGCGGCCGCCACCGTCTGCGGGATCGCCTTCGCGGCACCGTCCGCGGGCGCCACCGGCATCTACGCCTACGCGAACGGGTGCTACGCGCTGAAGGACCTCACCGCGAACCGCTACGTCGTCAAGGACGCGACGGGCTACTCGAGCTCCGCCGCGACGGTCGCCGCCGCGACCCCCTTCCGGATGCAGGCCACGGCGCTCGGGCGCTACCTGCTCTACGGGCCGGACGGGCGCATGCCGGCCACCGGCCTCCTGAACACGATCACCGGCAACACCCAGCCGGGACCGGCCGCCGACTGGCGCCTCTCCGACACGGCGGGCAAGCTCACGCTCGTCAGCGTCCAGACCGGCAAGGAGCTCGGCGTGAACGCGCTCGGCAAGCTCGTCCAGTCGAGCCCGGGATCGCCGCGCTGGAGCTTCGCCGCCGCGACAGGCTGCGCCAAGTTCCCGGAGATCGAGGTGAACGTCAGCGGCACGCCGTTCAAGGGCTCGAGCCCCACCGCCAAGGTGCGCGGCTTCCTCGACGACCACATCCACCTCGGCGCGTTCGAGTTCCTCGGCGGGCGCTTCCACTGCGGGCGCCCCTGGAGCCCGTACGGCGTGAACGTCGCGCTCGTGGACTGCGCGGACCACCAGCCGAACGGCGCCGCCGCCGTGGTCGAGAACTTCATCAGCACGGGCAGCCCGGTCGGGACCCACAGCACGGAAGGTTGGCCGAGCTTCGCCGGCTGGCCGCGCGACGAGTCCCAGACCCACGAGGGGACGTACTGGAAGTGGATCGAGCGCGCATGGCGCTCGGGCCTGCGGATCATGGTCAACGACCTGGTCGAGAACCGCGCGCTCTGCGAGCTCTATCCGTACAAGCAGAACAACTGCAACGACATGGCGAGCGCGTACAAGCAGGCCGAGGACATGCGCGCTCTGCAGGACTACATCGACGCCCAGTTCGGCGGGCCCGGCAAGGGCTTCTTCCGGCTGGTGAAGAGCTCGGCGGAGGCGCGCAGGGTCGTCAACGAGGGCAAGCTCGCCGTCGTGCTCGGGATCGAGGTCTCCGAGGTCCTCGACTGCGGGCAGTTCAACGGCACGCCGAACTGCGACCCGGCGAAGATCGACGCGGAGCTCGACAAGCTCTACGCCACCGGCGTCCGCTCGATGTTCCCCGTCCACAAGTTCGACAACGCGCTCGGCGGGACCAAGTTCGACAGCGGCGGCACGGGCGTGCTCGTCAACACCGGCAACAAGTACGTGACCGGCCAGTTCTGGACGGCCGACCACTGCGACGACCCGGACCACGACAACACGCCCACGCCGATCGGCGACGCCGAGGCACAGACGGTCTACACGCTCTTCGGCCCCGTGCTCACCCAGCCGCTCTTCCAGGGCCAGCTGCCGGTCTATCCCCCCGGCCCGCACTGCAACCCGAAGGGCCTCAGCGCCCTCGGCGACTACGTGATCCGGGGAATGATGAAGCGCGGCATGATCGTCGAGACCGACCACATGAGCATGAAGGCGCGCCGCCAGACGCTGACGATCCTCGAGAGCACCAAGTACCCGGGCGTCATCTCGAGCCACTCCTGGGGCGACCCGGGGAGCCAGAAGCGCCTCCAGAAGCTCGGCGGGATCGTCGGCCCGATCTCGACGGTGGCCAACCGGTTCGCCGAGGAGTGGCGCGCCGCCCGAGCGAACCGCGACACGCGCTTCCTCTTCGGCACCGGCTTCGGGTCCGACATCAACGGGCTGCACTCGCAGCCGGTCCCGCGCGCGAACAACGCGGCCAACCCGGTCAAGTACCCCTTCAAGTCCTTCGACGGGGGCAGCACGATCGACAAGCAGCGCTCCGGTACGCGCGTCTACGACGTCAACGTGGACGGCGTGGACCACTACGGCCTCTATCCGGACTGGATCGAGGACCTGCGCAAGGTCGCCGGCAACCAGATCGTGGACGACATGGCCAACGGCGCCGAGGCCTACCTGCAGATGTGGGCCCGCACCGAGGCCGCCGCGCGCAAGTAGCATCGCGCGCCTGAAGCTCGAGCGGTACATCGCCGGCTGGTTCACCGTCCCCGCCGGGATCGTCCGGCGCGACGACGAGCTCGACCGCCCCGTCCGCTGCCCGGTCCCGGTGTACCTGATCGAGACGGAGGCGGAGCGGATCCTCGTGGACACCGGCCTGCACCCGGGCGCCGCGGCCGACCCGGCGGAGCGCTACGGCCGCCCTGACGCCCTGGGGCCGTTCGAGGCCGAGCAGGAGCAGTCGATCGCGGATCAGCTCGACCTGGCGGCCCTGACGATGGTCGTCCTCACGCACCTCCACTTCGACCACGCCGGCGGGCTCGAGCTGGTGCCCGCAGACGTGCCCGTCGTGATCCAGCGCGCCGAGTGGGATGCGGGCCACGACGAGGCCGCCGCCCAGCGCAACTTCTTCCTGCCGGACGACTACGCGGGCGGCGACCGCGAGGTCCGCCTCGTCGACGGCGACCACGACCTGCTGGGCGACGGCTCCGTGGAGCTGCTCCTCACGCCGGGCCACACCCCCGGCCACCAGTCCGTCAGGGTGGGCAACACGGTGATCGGCGCCGACGTGACCCACTTCGCGAGCACCCTGGACGACGGCCGCCTGCCGGTCTTCGGCGACGACCTCGACGCGCAGAGCCGCTCCGCCGAGCGTCTGCGCGGGCTGCGCGACTCGGGCCTCACCGTGCTGCCGGGGCACGACGCGGACGTGCTGGTTCCGGGCTCAGTCCCGGTCTGAGCGGAGGCGATCGCGAATGGCCGCGACGATCAGGTCCGCCACGCGGCGAACCTATCCCCTGGCCGCCACCCGTGCCAGGTTCCTGACGAGCAGGCCCACGAGCGGGCCGGAGGCCGCGCGGACCGGAAGCGGCGCGCGCAGCTCCATTGCCACCAGCGAGCCGGAGCCGCGCGGCTCCACCCGGTGCTCGATCTCGATCGGCCCGACCCTCCACGTCCACGAGCGGCCCGGCTCCTTGGCGGTCACGTGGGCGGGCACCGGGATCGCGCCGAGCAGCGCGGCGGTCCCGCGGGCGCCCGCCTCCACCTCTGGGCTCCCGAGCCCACGGGCGCCACGAACGTGCGGCGCCCACGCGGCCCAGCGGTCCGGGCGTGCGAGCAGCTCCCAGACGCGCTCAGGCGGTGCGTCGCTGACGGCCTCGTAGGTCGGCACTCCATCGCTACGGCCCGGCCCCCGGCCACGATCAACCTGCCGAGTCTGTTAGACAACGCACATGCGCGCTCTCGCCGGACTGATCTGCATCGGCCGCCTGGTGTTCGGAGTCGTGTTCATCGCCAACCCGCGCGTGATGGAGCGCGGCTGGATCGGGAAGCAGGCCCGGATGCCCGGCGCGCAGGTGCTCTCCCGGGCGGTCGGCGCACGCGACGTCGCGCTGGGGCTCGGCGGGCTCCAGGCGCTCGGCCGGGGCGACGGCTCGGCCAGGCCGTGGCTCGCGGGGGCCGCGCTCTGCGACGCGGTCGACTTCGGCGCCACGTCGGCGGCGGGCCGGGGGATCCCGAGCCGGGCCCGAACGGGCGTGCTCTGGCTCGCGGGAGTCTTCGCGCTCCTCTCCGCGGTCGCGGCGGCCGGCAACGGCGCGCGCGTGGACGAGCCGCCGGCTGGGTGATCGCCCGGGGGGCCGCGGAGCCGGCCTCGCCCGTGCACCGGTGGCTGCCCTTCCGGGACCCGTCGCGCGGGCGGCGCCTCCTCAAGGTGCTCGCCTGGCTGGCGGGCGTCGTGCTTGCGGTCGCCGTCCTCGGGCTCCTCGGGGTCGACGTGCTCGGCTGGATCGAGCAGCTCTGGGACGTCCTCACCGGCATCGGCCTCGGGTACCTGCTGGCCGGCTGGTCGCTCCAGACGCTGCAGACCACGCTGACGGCACTCGCCTGGTACTTCATCCTGCGCGCCGCCTATCCGAGCGGCTTCGCGCCCTACCGGCAGGTGCTGGCCGCGTACGCCACCGGCGTCGCGCTCAACGGCTTCCTACCGGCCAACATCGGCACTTTCGTGATGCTGCTGATGTTCATCGCGATCATCCCCCGGGCGAACCTCCCCGGCGTCCTGGGCGGGATGCTGGTGCAGAAGATCTTCTTCACGCTCGCCGGCGCCTTCGTCTACGTCTACCTGTTCGCATCGGTGCCGGGCACGTTCGAGCGGCAGTTCGAGCTGCCGCACGACCACCCGCTGCTCGCGATCGCGATCGCCGCGGGGCTCGTCGTCGGGGTCGTCGCCCTGGGGCGCATCCTCCGCCGCAAGCTGCGTGACCTGATCGCGAAGGCGAAGCAGGGCGGCGCGATCCTCGCGCGACCTGGTGAGTACCTGCTCAAGGTCTTCCTGCCGTCTTTCGTCGCGTGGCTGGCCAAGCTCGGCGTGATCGCCGTCTTCCTCGCGGGCTACGGGATCGCGGTGACGTTCCACACGGTGATGTCGGTGATGGGCGGAAACTCGATCGCGAACGTCGTGTCCGTCACCCCGGGCGGCGTCGGCGTGAACCAGGCCACGAACGTGGCCGCCCTCGGGAACGTGACCGACGCCGCGACCGCCACGGCCTACTCACTCGGCCAGCAGCTCGCCGTCACGGCCTGGAACGTCGCGTTCGCCGTCGTGCTCGTCATCTGGGCGTTCGGCTGGGCCGGCGGGCGCGAGCTCGTGGAGCGCTCCTACGCCGACGCCAAGGTGCGGGTGGCCGAGCAGAAGGCCAGGAAGAAGAGCGGCAAGGAGCAGAGCCTCGTGACAGAAGGAGAATCGAGATGGGAAAGCTGATCGCGACGACCCAGGCCACGCTCGACGGCGTCGTGGACCCCGTCGGCGAGTGGGTGCAGCCGGACGGAGACCACGGCGACCACTCGTTCGAGCGTCAGGCGAGCTCCGGCGGGCTCGTCCTGGGCCGCAAGACCTACGAGGGGCTCGCGGGATACTGGCCGAGCCAGTCGGGCAAGTGGGCGGACATGGTCAACCCGATGCCGAAGTACGTCGGGTCGAACACCCTGTCCGGCGACCTCGAGTGGAACGCGACCCTGCTCGGCGGGGACCTCGAGGACTCGATCCCCAGGGTCAAGGACGAGGTGGACGGCGACCTCTTCATGCACGGGAGCGGCGAGTTCGCGTACGCGCTCGCCGAGAGGGGCCTGATCGACGAATACGAGATCTACCTGAACCCGCTCGTCTGGGGCGAGGGCAACGTCCACGTGCTCGGCGACAGGGGAACCGTCCGGATGGAGCTCGAGGACGTGAGGCGCTTCGACTCCGGGGTGGTCCTGCTCACCTACCTGCCGGCTTCCTGAGGAGGCTCGGTCGACTCACGCTCGTCCAGGCCGGGCACGAACCTGCGGAGCCGGCCGCCCTCGTCGCCGTCGGCGCTGACCGCGACCACCACGAACACCAGGGCGCCCAGACTCACCAGCACGACGACCAGGACACAGGCGACCGCCCACATCGAGTCCATCAGCAGGGCCGCCATGATCATGAGCATCAGCCCGGTTGCGAGGCCCAGGCCCGGCAGCAGCCCGAGGCCGGTGGAATCCATCAGAGATGTTCGGTTGTCTTCCATGCGACCCAGCCTCGACCGTCCGGCGTGCTCGTACATCCGGCTGGTTTCCGGGTCTGCACCGGTACTTCTCCGCAGTCCGCGAGACGGCGCGCCCGCCGCCGCAGCGCAGCCCGAGCGGTCAGTACCACCTGCCGCGCGCGAACCCTCCGAACGCGATCAGCCCGACAAGGATCAGGACGATCCCGAGCAGCAGGCTCCAGACGATCGCCACGACGATCCCGATGATCACGATGATCCCGCCGAGGGAGATCCCCCCGATCCCTCCGCCACGCTCCGGTGTAGCCATAGGTTCCTCCGCTTCGCTCCAGGACCGGCGCCGATCGCCGGTCTCAGCGCCTTTCCCCCGCGAGCGCATCGCTCAACCCAGGGCCGGCGAATCGGGACAGGGGTTGCAGAGCGCGGGCCGGACGGCCGGTTCAGCGTCTCCCTAGGAGCGCTTGAGCGCGCAGCTCGGCTGCCTCGGCGCGACGCAGAGCCTGCTGGGCCCGGTGACGTGCGTTCTTCGCTCGCCGTGCCGCGTCCCGGCCGCGCACCTGCGTCTCCGCCTCGAGCACCCTGGCACTCAGCGGTGCGCTCGCTCGCGGCCGCTCCCGCGCACGCTGCTGGTCGTCGAGCAGCTCCTGGCGTTGGTCGCCGCCCGCCTGGGCCTGGTCGATCTGGTCCTGCCGCGCGTCACTTCGGGCTTGGCAGTAGTCGAGGTCGGCCTGCCGTTGGGTGAACTTGACCGAGCTGGCGAAATCGCCCGGGTTGGCCGACTCGCGCTCGTCGGCGAGGTCGGCTTGGTTGCGCTCGATCGCGGCTTGGTCGACGTCGGCGAGGGCCTGCTCGCGGTCGGCCACGCTCTGATCGAGGTCGGCCGCGGCCTGCTCTTGGTCGAGCGGTGTCGGCCCGTCCCGGCCGCCGGCGATGGTGTCTTCTTCATTCACGGGTGGTGCCTCCTCTGGTTGGTGGATCCCTTGGCTCGAGCGGCCCCGGCCTGGCGATGTGGTAGCCCTGGGCGAGGTCGACTCCGAGTTCGCCCAGCAGCTCCAGCGTTCCAGCGTCCTCCACCCCCTCGGCCACCGTCTGCAGCTTGAAGCCACGCGCGAGCGCCACCACGGCCTCCACGACGTGGCGGCTGGAGAGGTTGGTCGCCAGATCGCGCACGAACTCGATGTCGATCTTGAGGCAGTCGACCGGCAGCTGCTTCAGGTAGGTGAAGCCGCCGTATCCCGTCCCGAAGTCGTCGAGGGCGAGCCGGCAGCCGATCGAACGCAGCCGCTCGGCAAACACGCGCGCGGCCTGCGCATCCGCGACGATGGCTGTCTCGGTGATCTCGAAGACGATGTGCGAGGGCTCCGCTCCGCACTGCTCGATCGATCGCTCGATGTGACTCAAGACGCTCTGGTCGCCGATTGAGTGGGCCGAGAGGTTGATCTGTACCGGGAGGCCGGTGGCGGCGATCTCGGCTCCGCGGCCGATGACCCAGCGGTCGATGTCGCCGATGAGTCCGTACTCCTCGGCGACGCCCAGAAACGCGGCCGGGCCCACAAGCTCTCCATCTGCCTCCCGCATGCGCAGCAGCAACTCGTGCTGCACGACCTCGCCGGTCCGCAGCTCCACGATCGGCTGGGCGTGGAGCACGAAGCGGTCTTCCGCCAGCGCGCTCCGGATCCGGCCGATCCATGCCAGCGTGCCGGCCTCGAGCTTCAGCCGCTCCTCCTGCGCCTTGCGCTCCGCAATGTCCTTGAAGACGACGACACAGCCCTCGATGCCCTCGTCGGTCTCGAATGGCGAGGCCGTGTACGCGACCGGGATCAGGCCGCCGTCCCGGTGCGTGAACACGTCGTCGTCGACTCGCACCGTCCGTCTGTCGCGGCGCGCGCGCATGATCGGGCAGTCCGCGAACGCCAGGTCCGGTCCGTCAGGGAGCCGGCTGTGGATGACCGGCGCCATCACGCGACCCAGGAGGTCCGCGGAGGTCCAGCCGAGGAGGTCGGCGCCGGCGTCGTTCATGTAGATCAGGCGCCCTTCGGTGTCGATCGTGAACAACCCCTCGCCCATGCTGTCGGCGATCGCCCGCATGAAGTTGCCCGCCGCGACGAGCGCGCGCTCCGAGGCCACACGCTCGGATATGTCCACCAGAACCCAGATCGCCCCCCGCGACCGGCCATCGCCCATCAATCGGCCCTGCACGAACGCGGGGAAGGTCGACCCATCCTTGCGCCGAGCGGTGAACTCGCCTCGCCGCTGACCCTCGCGCCGGAGATCTCCGGAGAAGTCCTCCGCCTCGCCGGCCCCTGGGGGTGAGACCAGCTCCACGGCGTTCTTCCCCACCACCTCGGCAAAGGTCCATCCGTGCAGGCGCTCGGCACCTTGGTTCCAGTGGGTGACCAGTCCTTCCCCGTCGGTGGCGATCACGGCCACGTCCACCTCGTCGAGCAGCGCCGCCTGCATCGCGACCTGGTCCTCCGCCCGGTGGCGCTCGGTCATGTCCTCGTGGGACACCACCACGCGAGCGTCGCCATGGCCATCGAAGCGGGCCACTCGCAGTGCGAACCATCGGTCGACGGTGGGGCTGTGGCGCGGGTACTCCATGGAGAACTCGGCCTCGCTGCCGGACAGGATGGCTCGCAGTCCCGCCGCTGCTCGCGTGGCGGGCTCGTCGCCCACGGCCGCGTCGCATGCCGCCAGGTAGTTCTCGCCGAGGCCGATCGGCCGTGAGCCGTTCGCATCGGCGAAATCGGCCCACGCCCTGTTCGTCAGGAGGATCTCGCCGTCGTCGTCCAGCACGGCGATGTGCGCGGCCAGCGAGTCGAGTGTGGCCTGGAAGAAGTCGCGGGCGTGGACCGTCTCCCGCCTGGACAGCTCCTGCTCGGTCACGTCCTGGGTGGTGCCCCTGACGCACAGCAGCCTCCCATCCCCGTCGCGAACCGCCCGCGTGCGCGTCTCGAGCCACGCGGACCCCGCCGCGTATTCACGGCGGCTTCGCCTCACCGACCCGTCGCTCTCGCCGCGCACCATCCCCTCGAGGTCGTCGCGCGTCCCCTGGCGCTCCTCCGGCGGCGTCGCCTCCAAGAGCTCGTCGAGGGTCGCCCTCGCCCCCGGAGAGGACTTCTCTCCAGACAACGCATGGAAGATCGACACCACGCCCGTGTCCGGAGCCCATTCCCAGCTCGACAGCCTCGCGACCTCGTGTGCTTCCCGCAGCCGGTCCTCGGTTGCCGCGAGGCGCCGATGTTCATCCGCCTGCCCGGTGACGTCTCGGAACGACTGGACGAATCCGCTGATGGCACCCTCGGGGTCGCGGAGGGGGCTGCAGCTGAGCAGCAGGGCGACCCTCGTTCCGTCCGGGCGGTCCACCTCGAGCGGCGTGTCCCGGATCGCGTGGCCCGTTCGCAGGACCGCGGGCCAGCTGTCCGGGCCTGCTTGCTCCCGGTACGCCCCCCACGCAACGAGATCGGTCTCGGGGTTGAAGCCGAGGATCAGGCTCGCCGCATCGTTGGCCTGGAGAAGCCGCCCTCGGGTATCGAGGACGATCACCCCTTCGTCGAGCAGATCGAGGACCGACCGCTGATGGGACCCGCCCGCAGGGACAACATCGCCCTTCGCAACCTCGGCCGCGGCGCCCGCGGAGGGCGCTCTCACACCCACCTCCGCGCCAGACACACCGCGAGGACAGGAACGAACTTCGGTCGAGTCTGATGCCTTGTCAAGAATCGGCCCCACCCCCCCATCGACCAGCCGTTGCGAATGCTCAAGCAGATCTGAGGGTCACCACCGCGCCTGCCGCGCGACTCGAGGCCGCGCAAACGCGGGCGGGGCCCGGCGTGGAGGGTCTCCTCAACGCCGGGCACTGTGTCCAGGGCGCCCTGTCCGAAACGATCAGAACGCCGGCCGCAGGGTCCTCTCCGTCCGGTCCGAGGTCAGTCGCTAAGGCGAACTGGCACGGGCGACGCTGCGCGGCTTGTCGCGGGCGTCATCGCTCGCCACGGTCGGGGTCGGCCCCCGGCCCCTCGAGCAGCGAGGATGCGTCGGCGGCGCGCCCGATCATGCGCCGCGCTGCGGAGCGCAGCTCGGCCGCTTGCTCGGTGAGCAGCTGTCTCGCCAACGGAGCCTGCTCTTCCCCGGCAGCCGAGTCGGCAGCGTCGGCCAGGTTGAGAAGCTCCTCAGCGAGCCTCTCTAAGGACCTCGGGATCCGGTCCATTTCGCTTGCCGTTCGCCGGGCCGGCAGCCGTGCGTACTCAGGCGCGAGCCACCTCGGCACGAGCGGCCGAGCGCGACGAAGTGCCGCGCCGGCTCCGGCTGCGTCATACGGCTGCGGCCGCGGCTTCGGTGTCGCGGTTGCTGCGGCGCAGCACCCCGAGCGTCAGCACCAGGAAGCCGATCCCGGTGAGGAGCAGGGCGATCCCCATCACGATCGCGAACGTGCCGACCTGCTCGGCGAAGTAGCTGGTGTTGAGCGCGGTGCTCAGCGCCGTCGCGGTCACCCACAGGTTCCGCTGCGCGTTCTCGACGGGCTTGCCCGTCTCCGGGTCCTTTGCGGCGTCCGCCTCGTCCTCGACCGGGTCGCCGTTCTCGTCGAGGAAACGTGCCATCTCGGCATAGGTCTGTCCGCCGGTCGCCTCGAGCGCGTGGACGCGGATGTAGTCGGCGAAGCACTTGGCGCTGTCCCCGTCGTCCACCCTGTCGCCCGCGACGGTGCATGTCGGTGCTTCGAGATCGCTGAGGTTGGCCTCCTCGAGCGCGGCGCGCGTCTGGTCGGGTGTCATGTCCGGGGTGCCGACGATGTTCTCGCGCTTGACGGTGTCGCGAACCTCCGACACGCCCGAGGCGCCGATCGCGATCGCGCCGACCCCGACTGCGATGAGGATGATGCTCGCGGCGACGCCGCCGATGCTGAAGAGTCGATTCAAGAGAAGCCCTTTCCCGTGGTCTTATTCGGTCCCTGCGACAGTCTTCGCTGCGGCACCCACTGCCACCAGCGCGGAGGGCACGGGTCGCGTCCGCGGTTTCGTACGAGGACGTCCGCGGAGCTGTACGGACCCGGGACCCGGGCTCGTCGTCTAGGCGGTCTGCGGGGATGAACGAGCGCGGCCGGTCACGCCTCGCCGGCAATCAGACCGCCCGGCCCATGCTGCGCCGTTGCCGGCACGCTGTGTCGGTTGCATCACCGATTGCCGCCGGCGCGAACGCGGGCGATGACCGCGTCGATGCGCTTGCGGGCCTCGCGACACCCCACGACATCGATGGCCGCTGCCCCCTCGGCGGCCCCCCAGGGCACCAGGACGTCGATGTCCAGCTCCCGCAGCTCTTCGAGGCTCTCGATGTAGGAGTCGCGGTCACTCGAGCCGAGGATCACGGCCGACCACTGACCGTCCTGGACCCAGAGCATGTCGCCGCTGAACAGGCAGCGGTCCGAACCGGCGTCCCACACGAAGCAGGTGGTGCCGGGAGTGTGGCCCGGCGTCGAGATCACCTCTAGGTCGTCGCCGAAAGATGTCTGTGCGCCGAAGGTGCCCGCGATCGGCAGGGACGCGGCTGCCTCGGCACGGTCGCGCTCGTGCACATAGACGGGGACGTCGAGCTCCGGTGGTCCGAACATCGCCTCGTGGGCGTGGTTGAGCAGAAGCTGGGAAGCGCCGCCGAGGTCGGAGATAGCTCCGGCCGCTTCGCTGATGCCCGGGGCGTTGTACATGAGCACGTTGGTATCCACGCGCTCGAGCAGGAAGCTGCGAACCACCAAGCGCTCACCGAAGGGCAACGGCGCCGGCGGGGTCGCGTGCAGGCCTTCGAGCACCTGCTCGAGCTGGGTCGATCCGGTCGAGGTCATGGATCGTCTTCTCCTCTGGTGCGTACCCGCCTGCCGTCGATTGCACGCAGACGCGGCGGTACCAGGTGCGCGCACCGGGCCAGGCAAGGTCGGGGGCGCTTCCTTCGCACCGGGGCCCTCTACGAGGAAAGGCCCGCGTTTGCGGGCCTTTCTGAGTAGCGGGGGCGGGATTCGAACCCGCGACCTTCGGGTTATGAG
>JAFGJG010000060.1 GCA_016929195.1 Thermoleophilaceae bacterium | reverse complement strand
GTGCGCTGCTTCAGCAGGGTCGCGGCGAATGCGCCCAGGATTCCCCCGGCGCAGCCGAGCATCGTGACCACGGCCACCTCGGCGAACCGCACGTCCCCGACGCCGAGCGTCGAGCCCGCGTTGAAGCCGAACCAGCCGACGAACAGGATGATCACGCCGAGGCCGACCAGCGGCATCGAGTGCCCCGGAATGGCCCGCGGCTTGCCGTCCGGCCCGTACTTCCCCTTGCGCGGGCCCAGCAGCAGCAGCGCGGCGAGCGCGCCCGTGGCGCCGATGAGGTGCACCGCGGTCGAGCCGGCGAAGTCCTGCATGCCGGTCGGCATCAGCGGCGTGTCGCCCATCTGAAGCCAGCCGCCGCCGAACACCCAGTGCGAGCCGATCGGATAGATGATCGACGCGAACACCACGGCGTAGATGACGTATGCGGCGTACTTGATGCGCTCGAGCGTGGAGCCCCAGACGATCGCGAGCGACACGGCGCAGAACGCGAACTGGAACAGCCACTTGGCCTCCGGCACCGCGTCCGACAGCCCCATCACCGGGAACGCCGTCGAGCCGTTGCCGGAGAACTGCAGGAAGAACCCGTTGCTCCCGATCAGAGAGCTCGAGATCCCGAGCACGTCCTGGCTGCCGAAGGCGAACGCGAAGCCGACCGCCCAGTAACAGATGGCGGCGATCGACAGGTTCGTGAAGATCTTCGCCACCCCGGTCCCGGCGTTCTTCATGCGCGAGAAACCGATCTCGAGCATGGCGAAGCCGGCCTGCATGAAAAGAACGAGAACGGCGGCGACGATCACCCACAGGGTGTTCACCGGCACCGTCTCACTCAGCTTGCCGTCGATGACCTGGGCTAGGTCGTCGGCGGTAGCAAGCACGAAATCCATCCGATAAGCCTCCTTCCGAGGTTCCCGGAACCAAGCTACGACCGGGCGGCGGAAGGGTCTTTAGACACGTGTCGAGAATCTGGAGGGCCCTGTTCTCCCTCTGGTCGAAGGCCGTTTGGCCATCCGGTCTAGTGCGGCGTGAGCTCCCAGAGGCGCCCGTCCCAGGACGGGTAGTAGAAACGGCCTCCAAAGCCGGGTGTGACGATGTTCCCCGGCGCCGACTGGGTCGCCAGCGGCCTGCTGCGTGCGCGCACCCGGCCGCTGCGCTCGTCGAGCCACAGCACCCGGTCCCCGTCCGGCCCGAGATCGGGGATCACGATCTGGCGCCCGCGCGGCCGCCCGACCAGCGCGGAGAACGCGAGCGAGGTGAGCGGGCGGCTCCAGCGCACACGGAAGCCGCGGCGCGGGTCGAGCCGCAGCGCCGCCATCCGGTGCGCCGAGGTGTCGTGCGTCACGACGGTCCGGTTGGCCGCGTCCAGGGCCGCCTTCGAGACCACCCAGCTGGCGGGCGCACCCTCGAAGGGCCTGATCCGGAACACGCGACGGCTGTCGCGAACGCTCACCGCGGTGAGGGTCAGCGGCGCGGCCGACGGCAGGAAGTTCGTCTGGACGACGACGAAGCCGCCCATGACCCCGGGCCCCGTCCCGGGGCGCTCGCCGCCGCGGCGGTACACGACGGGTCCCCAGCCGCGGTCGAGCGCCAGTCGCCCGCGCCGGTAGCGGAACCGGAACAGCGTGTCGCGTCCGGCGGCATACACGTAGCGGCCGGCCGTCGTGATGCGCCCGGTGATCGGCTCCGGCGGCCGCGTGACCGACACGATGCGAAGCCGGCCCGGCTCCAGCACCACGACCGGCGTCGGCAGCGCGTTCTGGCCCGCGCAGGTCAGCCCTACGAACGCCCCCACGGTCGACGGGTAGGTGGGCGGGATGCCCGCGGCGGGGCAGGGCCCGCGCTCGATCCGCTTGGTCGCGATACGGCCGTCGGGCATGACGATCAGCCCGTTGTAGGCGGCGCCCGTGCCGTCCGGGTCCTCCGGCAGCTCGCGCCGCGCCAGGGTGCGGCCGGTGCGCGGATCGAGCTTGACGATCACGCTCGCGTACACGGCGTAGAGGCGGCCGTTCCCGTGCACGGCCATCACCCCGGGATAGCTCCAGCCCGGCACGGGGGACGTGTCGCGGATCCGGGTCCGCCAGCGCTCGCGCAGGGTGCGCGGGTTCACGCTCGCCACGTACGCGCCCTCGGCGGCCGGGTCGGGCCCGTATCCGTAGAGGTAGAGCTGGCCGCGCTCGCGCGTGGTCGCGATGTAGGGAGTCCGGTAGTCGCCCGGCGCCACGCGCGCCCGGACGGGGCCGGCGCCGCCGCAGGTATGCGGGAACACCTGCGTCCGCGCCGTGGAGAAGTGCTCGAACGGCGCGATCGTCGCGTAGAGGCCGCCATCGGTCGGCCCGGTCCGCAGCGACCGGGCGGCGTCGCAGTCCGCCGCGGCGGTCGCCGGCAGCAGAGCGAGCAGACCGGCGGCGAGCGGGAGGACGCGGCGCACGGACCGACCCTATCTCCGGACGCGCGGCGGCCGTCGCGGGCCGGCTCTAGGCCGGGACTTCGTCCGCCGCCCGCCCCTCGCCCTCGGACTCGACGGAGCCCTCGGTGGGGTCGGACTCGGGCGGCAGCTCGCCGCCGCGATCGGTGCCGGCGATCAGCTCGTCCGGGCGCTTCGACTCCGGCACGAAGCCGGACTTCATGCCGAAGTAGACGGCCTGTGGATGGTGGGCCACGATCGCGACCGTGGACTGCTCGGGCATCACGGCGTAGCCGCCTGACAGCGTCATCCCGATGTCCTCGAGCCCGAGCAGGCGCCACACCTTCTCGTGCTCGGACTGGTCCGGGCAGGCCGGGTAGCCCCACGAGTAGCGGCGGCCCTGGTCGAGGTCGATGCCGAGGCCGCGGCGGATCTCCGCGTGCAGCCACTCGGCCATCCCCTCCGCGGTCTGGACGCCCAGGCCGTGGGTGTAGAGCTGCTCGGCGAACTCGCCGTCCTTCTCGAGCTGCGCCATCAGCTCGGTCACCTCGTCCCCGGCGGTCACGGCCTGGAGCGCGACCACGTCGCGCTCGCCCGAGTCGAGCGGGCGGAACAGGTCGGCCAGGCAGATCCGGTCGTGCTTGGGCTGGCGCGGGAAGCGCAGCCGCTCGACCTCGCGATCGGGGTCGTCGGGGTCGAACACGATCAGCTCGTTGCCGTCGGAGTTGCAGGGGAAGTAGCCGAGCTTGGCGCGCGGGTGCAGGTAGTCCTGCTCGCGCCACATGCGCTCGAGCCGCGGCGCGAAGCCCTCCTCGCCGTCGTGGCCCTCCACGATCCGGCGCCACTCCTCGCCCTTCTTGCCGCGTCCGCCCCAGTGGAGCTTGAACAGCACGTGGCGGTCGAGGTAGGGGTACACGTCGTCGAGGTCCACGGGCACCTCGCGCGCTCCCCAGAAGGGAGGCTCGGGAACCGGCACGTCGGTCCGGAAGGCGGAGCGCACCGTGTCGTCGTCGACCGAGGGGCCGTCGTCCACCACCTCGCCCTTCTCGCGCAGCGTGCGGGCCTCGTCGCGCGCCTTCGAGACGAGCGCGGCGCGCGGCTCCTCCTCGACGAGCGCGTCCATCGTGTCGAGCCCCTGGAAGGCGTCCTTGCAGTAGAAGACGCCGGGCTCGTAGACCTCGTCGGACTCCTTGCCGTGCGGGTAGAGGACCCGCCGGCCGAAGTCGCGGTTGATCGCCGCGCCGCCGATCAGCACCGGGAACTCGAGCCCGCGCTGGTGCAGCTCCTGGATGCAGGTGGGCATCTGCTTCGAGGTCGAGACGAGCAGGGCGGACAGGCCGATCGCGTCGGCCTCGTTCTCGACGGCGGCGTTGATGATCGTGTCCACCGGCACCTGCTTGCCGAGGTCGATGACCGTGTAGCCGTTGTTCGTGAGGATCGTGTTCACGAGCGACTTGCCGATGTCGTGCACGTCGCCGAACACGGTCGCGATCACGACCTTGCCCTTCGTGTGGCCCTCGATCCGGTCCAGGTAGTTCTCGAGCTGGGCGACGGCCCGCTTCATCACCTCGGCGGACTGGAGCACGAACGGCAGGATCAGCTCGCCGGCGCCGAACTTGTCGCCCACCTCCTTCATGGCGGGCAGGAGCACCTGGTTGAGCGTCGGCACCGCGCCGATCTTCTCGACGGAGCGGTCGATCCAATCCTCCACGCCGTCCTTCTTGCGGCGCAGGATGTGCCAGTGGAGCGCCTCCTCGGGCTCCATCTCGGCGGTCGGGTCGGCACCCGCCTCCTCCTCGGTCTCGCCCTTCTGCTCGAAGTGCGCAATGAAGCGCTCGAGGGCGTCGTCGCGGCGGTTGAAGACGAGGTCGTCGGTGAGCTCGCGCTCGTTCTCCGGGATCTCCGCGTAGGGCGTGATGTGGTTCGGGTTGACCATCGCCAGATCGAGGCCCGCCTCCACGCAGTGGTGGAGGAACACCGAGTTCAGCACCGCCCGCGCACCCGGCGAGACGCCGAAGCTCACGTTGGACACGCCGAGCGAGGTCTTCACCCCCGGCACCTCGGCCTTGATCCGGCGGATGCCCTCGATCGTCTCGACGGCGCTCGGCTTCCACTCGTCGTCGCCCGTGGTCAGCGTGAACGTGAGCGCGTCGAAGATCAGCGACTCCGGCTCGAAGCCGTGATCGTCCACGGCGATGTCGCGGATCCGCTGAGCGATCTCCACCTTGCGGTCGGCGGTCTTGGCCATGCCGAC
>JAFGJG010000059.1 GCA_016929195.1 Thermoleophilaceae bacterium | reverse complement strand
TTGTAGAGCTTCAGGCCGGCGGGGGCCTTCGGCACCTCGGCCGCGGCCGGGGCGGCCGCCGCGACCAGCGCGACTGCGCACAGCAGGACGACTCGGGCGATACGGGGCACTCTCTCTCCTCCTCGGTGGGTCCGGCGCCCACTCTGGCAGATTTCCGCAGGCGAACTGCAAATACCCGGCTAGTCGCCCTCGAGCAGGTAGTTCGCGCCGTCGCCCTTCGCGCCCTCCGACACGACCAGGCTCCCGGCCGGCCCGCACGAGAGGCAGGACGGCTCGAGAACCTTGGTCTCGTCGCTGCTGCCCGTGGCGAGGTCGGCGAACAGAGCGAGCAGCTGCGGGCCCTTCATGTCGGTCCTGAGCGCCTTCGGCGCGCGCCAGCTCACGAGCGGCAGCCGGAGGAAGGTGCCCGGTGACACGACGCTGTCCTTGATCGCCGTGAGCACCTGCTGCTGGCGCGCCGCGCGCTCGATGTCGGTCTCGTTCGGAGCGCACGCGTTCTTGCGGATCCGCGCGAACCCGAGCGCCCGCTCGCCGTCGAGGTGGTGCTCGCCCTTCTTGAATCGAAGCCCCTTCCAGAAGTTGTCGAACGGCGGGGAGCAGATCCGCTGCTCGACCGTCACGTCGATCCCGCCGAGGGCGTCGATGAGCTTCGGGAAGTCCTCGAAGTCCACCTCGATCAGGTGGTTCACGTCCACGTCGTTCCCCATGAAGTCCTCGACGGTGCGGATCATCAGCGCCGGCCCGCCCAGGGCGTAGGCCGCGTTGATCTTCTGGCCGCCGTGGCCGGGGATCTCCGCGTACGAGTCGCGCGGGATCGAGAGCTTGCGGACGCTCCCGAGGGCCGCGTGCACCAGCATGATCGTGTCGGCGCGCGAGGGCCCCTGCTGGGATTCGTCGATCGACTCGCCGACTCGCGCGTCTGAGCCGAGCACGAGGATCGTGCTGCCGGACATGAGGTTGCCGTCGCTCGACAGCGCACGCTCGGCGCTGCTCGAGACTCCTTCCTCGGTCTGAGCGCTGACCAGGAACAGGACGAGCGACAGCAGCAGCCAGCCCACGACGGCCAGCAGGACCCACTTGACCACCCTCCCCGGCGTGATGCCACGGCGCTCGCCGGGCCGGCGCGGCTCGCGGTCGCGAAAGCGCGAGAGCCGCTTCCGGAGCGCGTCGAGATCGCCGCCTCCGCCGAGCTTCGCGGGAGCGCGACGGCGCGACCTGTAGACGTTGTACTCCGGCGGACCGGGCTCCGAAGGGGGGCGGGGCGGATCACTCACCTACCCCTGTATATCGTCCGGCCATGCCGCCGAGACGGGTAATCGGCGTCGACGCGGGAGGCACGAAGCTGCTCGGCGGCGTCGTGGACGAGGGGCTCGTGGTCCACCACCGGGTGCACCGGCTGTGGCGCGGAGCCGACCGCCAGGAGACGCTTGACATCTTCGTGGAGGCCGTCGAGGAGGTCCGCGCGGCGTCCCCCGACGTCGACGCGGTCGGGTTCGGCCTGCCGGCGCTCGTCGACCAGCGGACGGGCCAGAGCTCGTGGTCCACGCATCTGCCGCTCGAGGGCGTCCCCTTCCGGGACCTGATGAGCGAGCGCCTCGGCCTGCCCGTGCACGTGGACAACGACGCGAACGTGGCGCTGCTCGCCGAGCACCGGCGCGGAGCCGCCGCGGGCCACGAGCACGCGGCGATGCTGCTGCTCGGGACGGGCATCGGCGGCGGCCTGCTGCTGGACGGCCGCATCTACCGCGGGTTCATCGGGGTCGGCGCCGAGCTCGGCCACATCGTGGTCGACGTGGACGGGCCGGAGTGCCAGGGGGCCTGCCCGGGGCGCGGCTGCCTCGAGGTGATGGCGTCGGGCACGGCCATCGGGCGCGAGGCGGAGCGGCTGGCCGCCGAGCGGCCCGACTCGGAGCTGGGCCGCCGGCTGGCCGCCGGCGGGGAGATAACGGGCGCGATCGCCACCGAGCTGGCGCACGAGGGCGACGAGGCGGCGATCGAGGCGCTCGCCGTTGTGGGCGGCTATCTGGGCGCCGGGATCGTGAGCATCGTGAACGCGCTGAACCCGGAGGTGGTGGTCATCGGCGGCGGGGCCGTGGCGGCCGGCGACCTCCTCCTCGATCCGGCGCGCGCGGTCGTGGCCGAGCGCGCGCTCCCTCCGTCGCGGGACGTCGTGCGGATTCTCCCCGCCCACTTCGGGGCCGAGTCGGGGATGCTCGGCGCCGCCCTGATGGCGCTCGACGGGGGCGTCCTGTGAGCGGCCGGCTGGTCGTCTGCCCGACGCCGATCGGCAACCTGGAGGACGTGACGCTGCGCGTGCTCGCCGCGCTGCGCGAGGCCGACGTCGTCGCCTGCGAGGACACCCGGCGCACGCGGGTGCTGCTCGACCGCTACGGCGTCAAGGCCCGGCTCGTCTCCTACCACGAGCACAACGAGCGGGCGCGGGCCGGAGAGCTCGTCGATCGCATGCGGGACGGGTCGACGGTCGCGCTCGTCTCGGACGCCGGTATGCCGCTCGTGTCGGACCCCGGCTATCTGCTGGTCCGCGCCTGCGTCGCGGCCGGGCTGCCGGTCGAGGTGCTGCCGGGCCCCTCGGCGGCGATCACCGCGCTGGTGGCGTCCGGCCTACCGGCGGCCGAGTGGCGCTTCCAGGGCTTCCTCCCGCGGAAGCGCGGCGAGCTGGAGGCCGTGCTCCGCGAGCCGGGGGGCACGCTGGTGGCGTTCGAGTCCCCGCGCCGGGTCCCGGCGACGCTGGCTGTGGTCGCGGCGCTCGACCCCGAGCGCGGGGTGGCGGTCTGCCGCGAGCTGACGAAGGCGCACGAGGAGGTCGTGCGCGGGAGCGCGGCCGAGCTTGCGGAGCGCTACGCGGGCGATCCGCCGCGAGGTGAGGTGGTGCTGGTGCTCGGGCCCACGGAGAGCGGCGAGCGGGAGGGCGAGGATGCGGCCGCCCTCGACGCGCTGCGGCGCCTCGTGGAAGCCGGCGCGAAGCCGCGGGCGGCCGCGGGAGTGGTGGCGGAGCTGACCGGGGGGAGCGCGAACGCGCTCTACCGGGCGCTCACCTCGGGTGACTGAACGGCTTCGGCCGTGACAACTTCGCGACGGCGGCGCACGGTTCGGAAAAACCCGTCCCACGCTCCCGCCCTCCGGGCCTACGGTCGTCGCCATGCCCCGATTCACCGCCGCCGTCCCGCTCTCGCTGGTCGCGCTCGCGGCCGCGCCGCCGCCGGCGCTCGCGGCGTGGACGTGGCCGCTGCGCGGCGAGGTGATCACGGCGTACCGGAACGGGGACGACCCGTACGCCGCGGGCCAGCACCGGGGGGTGGACATCGCGGGCGCGGCCGGCTCGCGCGTGGTCGCTGCCGCCGCCGGGGTGGTGCGCTTCGCTGGGACCGCCGGGTCGTCGGGGTTGACGGTCGGGGTCCGCACCGCCGACGGCGCCTACGACCTCTCCTATCTGCATCTCGGCTCCCTGGCGGTGCGGCGCGGAGCCCAGGTCGCGGCCGGGCGCGTGCTCGGGACGGTCGGCACCTCCGGCGTGCGCTCCGCGGAGCGGCCGCACCTCCACTTCGGGGTCCGCCGGGCGGGCACCCGCCACGACTATCTCGACCCGCTCGCGCTGCTGCCGCCGCTAGGGGCCCCGGCGCCGCGTCCGCCGGCGGCCGTTCCCGTGGCCGCCCCGGCGCCCGTCCACCCCTCGCCCTCGCCCTCGCCCTCGCCCTCGCCCGTGCCGCGCCGGCGCCCACTGCCCGCGCCGCGCCGGGTGCGCGAGCCGGGGCCGGCACGCAGGCCCGTGCGACTGCCGGTCTCGCGCCGTGTGCCGGTCACGGCCCCGCGAGACCTGCCGCAGGCCGTTCCCGCCGCCAGGCCGCGCGCCGTCCCCGTTCCGCGCGCCGGTCCCGGTCCCGCGCGCTCCCCGGCGCCGGCCCTCCCGCGGCCCACCGCGCTCGGCGAGGCCCCGCGCGCCGCGCCGGCGCCGGCGGAGCCCGCACCCCGCGGTCCGGAGAGGTCTCCGGAGGACGGTCCCGACCTCGGCTGGGCGGCCGCCTGCGCGGGGCTGCTCGGCGCCGCGCTCCTGCTGGCGGCGGGCCGCGCGGACCGCGATCGGCGCCGGCCGTTCCGGCCGCGGCTGGCCGCCCTGCTGCCCGCGCTCGCCGGTCGCGGGCGCAGGGGGGCATCCGAGGCGCGCGAGTAGCATCGATCTCCGTGTCCTACTACGTGACGACGCCGATCTACTACGTGAACGGCGAGCCCCATCTGGGGCACGCGTACACGACGATCGCGGCCGACGTGCTGGCGCGGCACATGCGTCAGCGCGGCGAGGATGTCTTCTTCCTCACCGGGACCGACGAGCACGGCGAGCCTGTGGCCCAGGCCGCCGAGGCGCTCGGGATCACACCGCGCGAGCTGGGCGACCGCAACGCCGTCCGGTTCAAGGAGCTGGCGGCGGCGCTGAACGCCACGAACGACTTCTTCATCCGCACGACCGACCCCGAGCACCTCGAGAAGGTGGCCGAGGTCGTGCAGCGGATCCACGACAACGGGCACGTCTTCGAGGGCACCTACGAGGGCTGGTTCTGCCCGCGCTGCGCCGACTTCAAGACGGACTCGGAGATCGAGGAGGGCAACACCTGCGCGATCCACAGGATCCCGCTCGAGTGGCGCAAGGAGGACAACTGGTTCTTCCGGCTGTCGGCGTTCCAGGAGCCGCTCGAGCGGCTGTACGCCGAGCGGCCCGACTTCGTCGTCCCGCAGGAGCGGTTCAACGAGGCCCTGTCGTTCATTCAGAGCGGGCTCCAGGACCTCTCGCTGAGCCGCTCGCGCCTCAAGTGGGGCGTGCCCGTGCCGTGGGACCAGTCGCAGGTCGTGTACGTCTGGATCGACGCGCTTCTGAACTACTACACGGCGCTTTCCTACGCGCGTGAGGGCGAGGATCTGACCGACCGCTTCTGGCCGGCCGACCTCCACCTGATCGGCAAGGACATCCTCAAGTTCCACGCCGTCATCTGGCCGGCGATGCTGATGGCGGCGGAGATCGAGGTGCCGCGGCAGGTCGGGGTCCACGGCTTCCTGCTGCTCGGCGAGCACAAGATGTCCAAGTCGCTCGGGAACGTGATCGAGCCGTTCGAGGTGGTGGAGCTCTACGGGGCCGACGCGCTGCGCTACTACGCCCTGCGCGAGGTGCGCTTCGGCCAGGACGGCGAGGTCTCTCCGGAGGGCTTCGAGAAGCGCTACACGACCGAGCTGGCCAACGAGTACGGCAACCTGGCGAGCCGCACCCTCGCGATGGTCGGCCGCTACCGGGACGGCGTGGTTCCGGATGCCACGCCGGATCCCGAGCTCGTGGGCGACTTCGAGGGGCTGGCCGAGACGGTGTCGGGCCTGCTCGACAGGGTCGAGCCCTCGCTCGCGCTCGACGAGATCTGGCAGCGCGTCAAGCGCCTCAACCGCTACGTGCAGGACGAGCAGCCGTGGCAGCTCGCGAAGGACGAGGGCCAGGCCGAGCGCCTGGACGAGGTCCTCTACTCGCTCGCCGAGGGGCTGCGAGTGGTGTCCGTGCTGCTCCTGGCGTTCATGCCCGCCTCGGCTGAGCGGCTGCTCGCGGCGCTCGGGAACGAGGACCCCGACCTCGGCAGGGCGCGCCTCGGCGCCGCGCCCGGCGGGGCGACCACCTCCGAGCCGGGGCAGCTCTTCCCGCGCGTCGAGCCGACCGAGGTCACGGCAGCCTGACGGCCGGGGCGTGGTCGACACCCACTGCCACCTCGACTTCTGCGAGCCGCCGGACGGTGAGCTCGTCGAGCGGGCGCTCGCCGCGGGGGTCACGCGGGTCGCGACGGTCGGCACGGACGGGCCCTCGATCGGGCGGGCCCTCGCAACGGCGCGGGAGCGCGCCGAGGTCGTCGCGATCGTCGGGCGCCACCCGCACGAGACGGAGGGCTTCGGGCAGGCGGACCTCGAGGAGATCGAGCGCGCGGCGGCGGACCCGCAGGTGCGCGCGATCGGGGAGACAGGGCTCGACTACTACCGCGACCGCGCGCCGCGGGACGACCAGCTGCGCGCCTTCGAGGCGCAGCTCGAGCTCGCGGCGCGGCTCGGCCTCCCGGTCGCGATCCACACGCGGGCGGCGGAGGACGACACGTTCGCGCTCCTGCGCGAGCACTCCGGCGCGCTCGCCGCGGTCATCCTCCACTGCTTCTCGGCGCCGGACCGGCTCGAGGAGTGCGTCGAGCGCGGGTACCTCTGCTCCTTCGCCGGCAACGTGACCTACCCGAAGGCGGCCGAGCTCCAGGAGGCGGCCCGCCGGGTGCCGGCGGAGCTGCTGCTCGTGGAGACCGACTCGCCGTACCTGTCGCCCCAGCCGCTGCGCGGCAAGCCCAACGAGCCCGCGAACGTGGTCCACACCGCTCGTCACATGGCGGAGCTGCGCGGGGTCCCCTACGAGGAGCTCGAGCGCAGCATCGAGGCCAACGCCGCGCGGGTGCTCCGCTGGTGAGCGAGCCGCGCCAGGCCAGCCTGCGCCGCCTGCGGCGGTTCGAGGTCAGGCCCAACCGCGAGCTCGGCCAGAACTTCCTGATCGACGACAACGTCCTGGGCGTCATCGAACGGGCGTCCGAGCTCGACCCGGCGGACGTCGTGCTCGAGGTGGGCGGCGGGCTGGGGGTGCTGTCCGAGCACCTGGCCGCGCGCGTCGGCCACCTGCACGTGGTGGAGGTGGACCGCTCGCTCGAGCCCGCCCTGGCCGACGCGCTGGCGCCCTTCGGCAACACGACGCTGCACCTGGCCGACGCGGTGAAGCTCGACCTCGCCGCGCTCGACCCGGTCCCCACGAAGGTGGTGGCGAACCTGCCCTACGGCGTCGCCGCGACGGTGCTGCTCAAGTCCGTCGTGGAGCTGCCGGACGCCGGGCTGTGGGTCGCGATGGTGCAGCGCGAGGTGGGGGAGCGGCTCGCGGCCGGGCCCGGCGGCCGCACGTACGGCGCGAGCTCGGTCCTCGCACAGCTCGCGTGCGAAGTCCGCGTTCTCCGGAAGGTGCCGCGAACCGTCTTTCACCCGGCGCCTCATGTGGACTCGGTGCTCGTGACGATGCGGCGGACGGGGCCGGCGCCGCCCGAGGCGGTCCGGGACCTCGTGCACGCGGGCTTCGCACACCGCCGCAAGGCGCTGGCCGGCTCGCTGGCGCTCGCGCCCGGCGCGGCGCCCGGGGTGCGGGACGCCGCGCGCGCCGCCCTCGAGGGGCTCGGCCATCCGGCCGACGCCCGGGCGGAGCGGCTCGCCCCCGAGGACTGGACCCGCTTGGCGCAGGCGCTCGCGTGATCGCCGAGGTCGCGCCCGCGAAGCTCAACCTGGTCCTCCAGGTCGGGCCGCCGGATGGCGGGATGCACCCGATCGCGTCGCTGTTCGCCTCGCTCGAGCTCGCCGACCTGGTCGAGGTCGAGGAGGCGGACGAGGACCGGGTCGTCTGCCCCGGCGTGGACGGCGAGAACCTCGCCGCGCTCGCGGTGCGCGAGCTGCGGGAGCGCAGGCTGCCGGACCTTCCGCCGCTCGAGGTGCGGATCGACAAGCGGATCCCGGTCGCGGCCGGGCTCGGCGGCGGCAGCGCGGACGCCGCCGCGGCTCTGCGCGCGGCCGGCCGGCTGGCCGGCGCGCAGGTCGGCGCGGGTGAGCTGCGCGAGCTCGCGGCCGGCCTCGGGTCCGACGTGCCGAGCCAGGTCGAGCCGGCACACGCCGTGGTCACCGGCACCGGCGAGGTGATCGAGCCGATCGAGCTCGCGCCCGTGGACCTCGTCCTCGTGCCGGACGAGCGCGGCCTCTCGGCGGGCGCCGTGTACGCGGAGCTCGACCGGGCCGGAGGCTGGCGCGAGCGGCTCGACCCCGGGCCGCTGCGGGCGCTGGCCGGTGCCGGAGCGGAGCAGCTCGCGGGCATCCTCGAGAACGACCTGGAGCCGGCGGCGCGCGCGCTCCTGCCGGACATCGCGGGCGCGCTGGACGCGCTGCGCCGGGCCGGAGCGCTCGGCGTGGGCGTCAGCGGATCGGGCCCGACCTGCTTCGGCCTGTTCCGCGGCGCGGACGCCGCGCGCGCGGCCGCCGAGGCGATCCCCGGCGCGCTGCCAACGCGGCTGCGCGCGGCCTGACGCCTACAGTCCTGGCCGTGTCAGCGGGCCAGATCGCAGCGGCCGTTGCGGCGGCGACCATGGCCGGGTTCGTCGCCTGGCGGTGGCGCCGCCTGGAGCTCGAGCGGAAGGCCGGGCTCGTGCTGGTGGCGCTCGCGCTCGTCGTCTACGCGAGCGGCGTGCTCTCCGAGCTCCCGGACCCGAAGCAGCTGATCGGGGATATCGCCGAGACGCTCGGCGCATGGACGTACGTGCTGGTGGGCGTGATGGCCTTCCTCGAGACCGGCGCGTTCGTCGGTCTCGTCGCGCCCGGCGAGACCGTCGTGATCGCGGGCGGCGTGATCGCGGGGCAGGGGGAGATCGACCTGCTCCCGCTGATCGGGCTCGTCTGGATCTGCGCCGTGCTCGGTGACACGACCAGCTTCTACATCGGCCGCCGGCTCGGCCGCGACTTCCTCGAGCGCAACGGCCCGCGCGTGAAGATCACCCACGAGCGGCTCGAGCAGGTGGAGGGGTACTTCGACCGCCACGGCGGCAAGACGATCCTGGTCGGGCGCTTCATCGGGCTGGTCCGGGCCCTGGCGCCGTTCATCGCGGGCGCGTCGCGCCTCCCCTACGGGCGCTTCATCCCGTTCAGCGTCGTCGGCACCGGGCTCTGGGCCACCGCCTTCTGCGTGCTCGGCTACGTCTTCTGGCGCTCCTTCGACCAGGTCGCCCACATCGCCGGCCAGGCGGTGTTCGGCTTCGGCCTGACCGTCGCCGTGATCGTGGGTGTCGTGGTCGCCTACCGCCGCCGGGACGAGATCCGCGACTGGTTCCTCGCCCGCGAGCGGCATCCGCTCGTGCGCCCGCTGGTGGTGGCGGGGCGCTGGCTGCACCGGCTGCTGGGCCCCGAGGTGCGCTTCGTATCCGAGTGGCTGAGCATCAAGCTGGTCACGGCGATGGCGGTGGCCGGCGGCGGGGCGTACGTCTTCACGCTCTACACGGTCACGCTCTCGCGCGACCCCGGGCTCACGCCGCTCGACCGCGAGCTCTTCGACGTCGGCCGGCACACGCGGAACGACATGGCGATCGACGTCGCGAAGGCGGTCACCGACCTCGGGTCGTTTACCGCCGTGAGCATCCTGCTGGCCGTCGCCGCCCTCTACCTCGCCACGCGCAGCCGGCCGGTCGACGCCGCGCTGCTGATCCTGGGCTTCGCGGTGATCGTGTTCGCGGTCGACATCGCGAAGGACGCGATCGAGCGCTCGCGCCCAGCGGGTCCGCTCGTGCCGACGAGCGAGTCGTCGTTCCCGAGCGCGCACGCGGCATACGCCACGGCCTGGGTGGCCACGGCCTACGCGGTCACGCGAGAACGCGGCCTGCCGAGCCAGGCGGCGATCGTGACCGGCTCCGTGCTGCTCTGCGCCGCGATCGGGCTCACGCGCGTCTACCTGCGCGCCCACTTCTGGTCGGATGTCGCCGCCGGCTGGGCGCTGGGCGCCGCGATCTTCGGCCTGGTGGCCACGCTCGCGCTCGTCGTCAGAGAGGTCCGCAACAATGGGCGCGATCCCGCGCCGTCCCCTCGCTGATGGACCTGACCACCACAGAGCTCACGATCGCCCTCGCCAGCGGCCTGGTGGTGTCGAGCTACGTCGGGCTGATCGTCATGCCCGCCTGGCGCTGCTACGGCCGGATGTGGGAGAAGGTCGCGGCGAGCTTCCTGACGCTCTTCATCCTCGCCACCCTGCTCGGGGTCGGCACCGCGATCGGCCT
Source organism: Thermoleophilaceae bacterium (assembly GCA_016929195.1). Classification (GTDB taxonomy): domain Bacteria; phylum Actinomycetota; class Thermoleophilia; order Solirubrobacterales; family Thermoleophilaceae; genus JACVRW01. The sequence goes on along the minus strand of JAFGJG010000059.1, from coordinate 26,982 downwards.
CGCGGTGGTCTGGAGCTACGACCAGTACGCATAGGGCGCGCGGCCTGGTCGGCAGTACCCTTGAGGGGATGCCGGTCTCGCACGAACCGGCGAGCGCGGCCGGCGAGCTCATCGACGAGCCGCGTTCGTTTCTGGAAGCGCTGGAGGAGGTCTCGGAGGCGGTCGAGGCCGGCGCCGGCCTGCCCAGCGTCGCCCGCGCGGCCGGCCGTGCGCTCGACGCGAGCGTGATCGTCCTCGACGCGCGCCGGAGCATCCTGGCCGTCGCGTGCGCCTCCCGCGAGGACGAGCGGGCGGTCATGGGCCTCGAGGGCGACACCCGCGCGGTGGACCTGACGGTGGCCGACACGTCGGTGGGCGAGCTGCGCTTCCGCACCCGCGGCGCCGAGCCGCCGTCGGCGCTGATGAGGCTCGTGGCGAACCTGATCGGCCTCGAGGTGGATCGCGCCAAGGCGCCCGAGCGTGCGACCGAGGCGGCGGTGGCCGACTTCGTGGACGACCTCCTGGCACGGCGGATCCCCGACGCGGAGACGGTCGCGGCGCGCGCGGCCGAGCTGGGCTGCGACCTGTCCGCCGGCGCGATCGTGCTGGTGGCCCGGGCGCGGCCGCAGCATCCCGAGGAGGGCGACTGGCGCGCTCGCGTCCTGACCGTCGCCGAGCGCGGCGCCCGTGCGATCGAGCGCGGGTCGCTCACCGCCCTGGCCTCGGCCGGCTGGGTCGCGCGCCACGCGCGCTCGGCGAACGGGGACGGCGGCCCCATGGGCGGCCGCGAGCTCGTGATCGTGGCGCCCGGGCCCGACGCCGCGGCGGGCCGCCGCGTGGCCGACGCCGTTCGCAGCGAGCTCGAGGCCGGCCTGCCCGGCCACGTGCTCACGGTCGCGATCAGCCGCCACGCGCAGGATCCCGCCGACCTCCACCGCGCGGGCACCGAGGCGCTGCTCGCCGCGAACGTCGCCGAGGCGCGCGGCCTCGAGCAGCTCTCCTTCGAGGAGACCGGCGCCTACCGCCTGCTGCTGCCCGCCATGAGCGAGGACCCGAGCGAGCTGCAGGGCTTCTTCGACGAGACCGTCGCGCCGCTCGTTGACTACGACGAGCAGTACGAGACCGAGCTGGTGCGGACGGTCGAGAGCTTCCTCGACGCGGACGGCAACGTCGCGCGCACGGCCGAGCGGCTCTTCACCCACCGCCACACGATCCGCTATCGCCTGGAGCGGGTGCGCGAGCTGAGCGGCCTGGACGTGTCGTCGACCGACGGGCGCGAGCGCCTGTCGCTCGGCCTGAAGGCGATGCGCGTGCTCGGCATCCACCCGCCCGGCGGCCCTGCCCAAGAGGCGGGCGCCGAAGCCGGCCGCGTGCCGCTCGAACGCAAGGACCGCTGAGCCGAAACTGCCGGTGGTACCTTCGCCGGCACGCTCGGTGGGGAGTGGTCTAATGGCAAGACGCGTGGTTTTGGTCCACGAAATGGGGGTCCGATTCCTCCCTCCCCAGCCTCCTTCCACCGACTCGTGGACAAAAGTGGCCAATGTGGCGAGAAATGTCCACGACTCGACTGAGGGAGGTCTCCCGGCCCTCGCTCAGCGCCCTCTCCGGCGGTACGCTCAAGTCCGAATGGCTGAGCCCTTCACGGTCCTGATCATGGCCGCCGGGCGGGGGACTCGGATGCGCTCGGAGCTGCCGAAGGTGCTTCACCGCGTCTGTGGGAAGCCCATGCTCGAGTGGGTGGTTGACGCCGGTCGCGAGGCGGGCGCGGACCGCATCGTCTGCGTCGTCCGTCCCGGGGACGGCGTGGCGGAGGGCCTGCCCGACGGCGTCGAGCTGGCCGAGCAGACCGATGGAGAGGGCACGGGCTCCGCGGTGCTCGCAGCGCGGGAGCAGATCGAATCCGCGAACGGCCCCGTCGTCGTGCTCTCAGGGGACCACCCGCTCGTCTCGGCGAAGCACCTCACCGGACTGCTCGACGCGCATCGGGCCGACGGTGCGGCGGTCACGATCCTCACCACCGACAGGCTCGACCCGAGCGGCTACGGCCGCATCGTCCGCAACGGGGGCGGCCAGGTGGAGCGGATCGTCGAGACGAAGCATCCGGAGGGCGTTCCGGAGGAGGAGCTCGCGATCCGCGAGATCAACCTCGGCACCTACGCCTTCGCGCCGGACGCGCTCGTGTCCGCTCTCGACACCGTCGGCGAGTCGGACGGCGAGCGCTACCTCACCGGCGCCATCGGCGTCCTGAGCGAGCGCGGCAAGGGCATCGTCACGCACCTGACCGATGACGCAAGCGGGGCCCTGGGCGTCAACGACCGCGCGGACCTGATGCGCGCCGAGGCGGTCGCCCAGGAGCGGCTGCTCGAGGCGCACGCGCAGGCCGGCGTGACCTTCCTCCAGCCCGAGACCACCCGCGTGGAGGCGGGTGTCGAGATCGGGGTGGACACGGTGATCGGCCCGGGGGTGAGCCTGCTGGGCGCCACGGCCGTGGGCGCGGGTGCCGAGATCGGCCCCCACGCGACCGTGATCGACTCCCGCGTCGCCGACGGCGCGCGGGTGCTCCACTCCTACGTGGTCGAGTCCGAGGTCGGCGCGGACGCCACCGTGGGCCCGTTCGCCTACCTCCGCCCCGGCACCGTGCTGGGGGAGGGCGCCAAGGTCGGGACGTTCGTCGAGGTGAAGAACTCCGACGTGGGCGCGGGCGCCAAGATCCCGCACCTGTCCTACATCGGCGACGCGGACGTGGGCGCCGGGAGCAACCTCGGGGCGAGCACCATCACGGCCAACTACGACGGCCGCAGGAAGCACCGCACGAGCATCGGAGAGAGCGTGAAGACCGGGATCCACACCTCGCTCGTGGCCCCCGTCGACGTCGGGGATCGGGCGTACACTGGGGCCGGTTCAGTGATCACCGGGGACGTGCCCGAAGCCGCACTCGGAATCGCCCGCGCCAAGCAGAGGAACGTCGAGGGATACGCAGACCGGGTGGACCCGAAGGACTAGCCAATGAGCAAGGCCCTCGACACGGCGACAGCACCGAGCCTCGGCACGGCCATCACGGCCGGGTACGAGAAGCGCCTGATGGTCACGGCCGGGCGCGCGAGCCAGGAGCTCGGGGCGAAGATCACGAGCCGGCTGGCGCTCGAGCCCGTGGACCCCGGCCTGAAGACGTTCGCCGACGGCGAGGTCTACTGCCGCTACGGCGAGTCGATCCGCGGCGCGGACCTGTTCATCGTCCAGTCGATCTGCGCCTCGGAGCGCGAGGGGCTCACCCCCAACGACGCGCTGATGGAGCTGCTGCTGATGATCCACGCCGCGAAGCACGCGTCGGCGCACCGGATCATCGCGGTCTGCCCCTGGTACGGGTACTCGCGCCAGGACAAGAAGTCGGCCCCGCGCGAGCCGATCTCGGCGCGCCTCGTGGCCGAGCTGCTCGAGGTGGCGGGCATCGACCGGCTGGTGACGATGGACCTCCACGCCGGCCAGATGCAGGGGTTCTTCTCGAAGACCGTCGACCACATGACCGCGATGCCGATCCTCACGCAGTTCGTGCAGGACAACATCGGCGACCAGGACCTCACGATCATCGCCCCGGACGCCGGCCGCGTGAAGCTCGTCAAGAACTTCGCCCGCAAGGTGGGCGCCCCCTACGCGCTGCTCGAGAAGGAGCGCCCGGCGCAGGGCGTGGCCGAGATAGGGCATGTGATCGGCGACGTCAAGGACAAGACCGCCGTGATCGTCGACGACATCATCGGCACGGGCGGCACGCTCGCCGCGGCGGCCCAGACGGTGATGGACGAGGGCGCGCGCAGGGTCTACGCGGTCGCCACGCACGGGCTGTTCGCCGGCAACGCGTTCCAGACGCTCGACGACTCGCCGCTCGAGGGCATCGTCGTGACGGACACCGTCCCGCTGCGCAGCGGAGCGCCCTCGATGGTCCGCCAGCTCACCTCGGCGGACATCCTCACCGACTCGATCCGGCGGATCTTCCTGGACGACTCGGTGTCCGAGATCTTCGCCGGCGAGAACCAGCTCTTCTGATCACATCCGGGGGCTCGCGCCCCCAGGCTCTAGGCGTGGCCGCGGCGGCGCTCGCCGCGCGCCTCGAAGTAGGCCCGCTCCTGTTCGCCCAGCTCCGTCGCCGGCGGCTCGCCGAACCACCACTCGCGGCCGATCCGGTGCCAGTTGCGCGTGGCGGTCAGCTGAGCGAGGACGGCTAGCACCCCGGTCTCCATCCGGCGGCCCATCAACTCGTTCGCGGGCAGGTTCTCGCGCCGCACGAGCCGGTAGAAGTCGGAGCGCGGGTCCGAGACCGCCGAGATGGCGTCCATCACCCGGGCGGAGTCGATCGTGACCTCGCGGTCCTCCATGTACCACCCGCCGATGGCGCGGACGTGGCGCATCAGCTGCTCGGCCTCCACCTTGCGCGGGTCGCGCAGGAAGCCGAGGTCGTGGAGAGCCACGCGCAGGCGCTCCGGGTCGTCGTCGAAGACAGCCGCCAGCGCGGCGATCTCGAGATCGATCTGCTCGGCGTCCAGATGCTTCGTCATGCCGAAGTCGAGGAAGGCCACGCGCCCGTCCGGCATCAGCAGGTAGTTGCCGGGATGCGCGTCCGCGTTGAAGTGCTGGAGGTGGTAGATCGACCCGAAGCAGAAGCGGTAGACGATCTCGCCGAAGGCGTCGCGCTGCTCCTGCGACAGCGCGACGACCTCGTCGAAGCCCACGCCGTCGACCCACTCCGTTACGAGCACGCGCGTGGTGGACAGGCGCGTGACCACGTCCGGGACGAAGATGAACGGGTGGTCGCTGTAGCCGCGCGCGAACGAGCGCTGCTTCTGGGCCTCGATCTCGTAGTCGAGCTCCTCCATGACGCGCTCCTTCAGCTCCCCGGCCGCCGCCTTCGCGTCGAGCCCGGGGGCCAGCGCCTTGGCCATCCGCATGAGCATCCCGGCGTTCTGCATGTCCGCCGCGATCGCGTCCGCCACGCCGGGGTACTGGATCTTCACGGCCACGCGCCGGCCGTCGCAGAGGACAGCGCGGTGCACCTGGCCGATCGAGGCGGCGGCGGCCGCCTCCTCGTCGAAGTCCTCGAACAGCTCGGACACCGGCTCGTCCCACTCCTCGCGGAGCACCTTCTCGACCTTCCTCCACGGCATCGGGGGCGCCGACGTGCGCAGCGACGCGAGCTGCTCCTGGTAGAGGTCGCGGTACTCGGGCGGCAGGAACTCGGTGTCGATGAAGGATGCGAGCTGGCCGATCTTCATCGCGGCGCCCTTCATCCGGCCGAGCGTCTCCACCATGCGCTCGGCCGCCTCGAGGTGGCGCCGCTCGAGCGCCTCGGCGGCCGCCTCCGGCGAGCGCGTCAGGTTCGCGGCGCGCGTGCCCGCGTAGCGCGCCCCCTGCGTGCCGAGCACCGATCCCACCTCCGCGGTCCTGCGGACGCGTCCCGCCGGGATCGAGCTGTCGTCGCGTCTTGCCAAGCCTCGAATGAGGATAGGTCGGCGCGCAGGCCCCCGCTACACTGGCGCGCCGGATGGCGGACTCAAAGCGACCCACACTCTCAGTCGACCAGCGCGAGGAGCGCGGCAGCCGCGCCGTGCGCAGGCTGCGTCGTGAGGGCGTCGTGCCCGGCGTGGTCTACGGCGGCGGCGACGGGGACTGCACCTCCTTCAAGGTCGACTACCGCGCCCTGCGCCAGGTCCTCGTGGACGGCTCGGCCCTGATCGACCTGGAGATCGCGGGCGGAAAGACCCGTCCGGTGATCGTCAAGGACCAGCAGCTCCACCCCGTCCGGGGCGAGGTCATGCACATCGACCTCCTCGAGGTCCGCCTCGACGAGAAGATCCAGGCGCCCGTGGCCCTCCACATCGAGGGCGCCGAGGAGGCGCCCGGCGTCAAGGAGGGCGGCGTGATGGAGCAGGTCACCCACCAGCTGAACATCGAGGCGCTGCCGACCGCCATCCCAGACTTCATCACCGCCGACGTCTCCGGCATGGAGATCGCGGCCACGATGCACCTCTCCGAGCTCACCCCGCCCGAGGGCGTGGAGTTCCTCGACGACCCGGAGGAGACGATCGTCGCCACGGTCGTCGTCCCGACCGAGGTCGAGGAGCCCGAGGAGATCGAGGAGGAGACCGAGCTCGTGGGCGAGGACGGCGAGCCGATCGAGGCCGAGGCCGAGGAGGCCGCCGCGGAGGAGGAGTCCGGCGGCGGCGACGAGGGCGGCGACTCCGACTCGGAGTGAGCCTGTTTCGCCGTCGCTCCGGGGGCGGCGGCAAGGTCGACTGGCTGGTGGTGGGGCTCGGGAACCCGGGTGACCGCTACGCGCGGACCCGCCACAACGTCGGCTTCGAGGTCGCCGCGGAGGCGGCCCATCGCTGGGCCCTGCCCAGGGCCAAGCCGAAGTTCGCCGGCCTCTACTCGGACGGGAGGGTGGGCCCGGGCGGCCCGCGCGTCGGCGTGCTGCTCCCGCAGACGCACATGAACGACTCCGGCCGGTCGGCCGGGCCGGCCCGCGGCGCGCTCGGCGTCCCGCTCGACCGGGTCGTGGCGATCCACGACGAGATCGACCTGCCGTTCGGGCGCGTGGAGGCCCGGCTCGGCGGCGGGCTCGCGGGACACAACGGGCTCAAGTCCCTCAAGCGCGAGCTCGGCGGCCCCGACTTCCACCGCATCAGGGTCGGCGTCGGCCGTCCCGACTCGACCGACCCCGAGATCGTGTCGGCCTGGGTGCTCGGTCGCTTCCGCGAGCCGCCGGACGAGGTCCGCTCGCTCGTCGAGCGCGCCACCGACTCCCTGGAGCGGCTGCTCCTGGAGGGCTAGCCCGCGCGGCCACGGCCCGGAGGCGTGTGAGGTGACGATGCGCGGCTGCTGTCTCGAGAGCCGCGCCTAGAATCGGAAACGAGCCGCGCGGGACCGCCCGGGCGGCCTTTCGTCGCGGAAGCACGCGGCTCGGCCGCGTGCGCACCGATGTCATCTGCATGCTCCGCTCACTCCTTTCATACGCCGAGGAGGCCCCCGAGGTCAACGCCCTCGCGGAGGCCGCGCGCCGTGAGCCGCAGCGCGCATTCGTCTCCGCGAGCCTGCGCCCCTACCTGCTCTCGTCGCTGATCGACCTCGACGCCGACCGCCCCGCGCTCGTGGTGGCGGGCGACGACCGCGCCGCCCGTGACCTCGCGGCCGACCTGCGCGCCTACCTCGCGCCGCGCGAGGTGCGCTTCTACCCGGCGCGCGGCGTGCGCTACGAGTCGCACCTCGCGCCGCCGCCACACCTGGTCGGCCTGCGCGTGGCGGCACTCGACGCTCTCCTGGGCGAGCAGCCCGCCGTGCTCGTGACCTCGGCGGTCGCCCTGGCCGAGAAGGTCCCCGACCCCGCGCTGCGCCCGCACGGCTTCGAGATCGAGAAGGGGGGCCTGCTCGACCTGGAGGAGGCGGCCGGCCAGCTCGTGGCCTGCGGCTACGAGCGCGTGGACCAGGTCGAGAACCGCGGCCAGTTCGCCACCCGCGGGGACATCCTCGACGTCTACCCGGCCACGGAGGAGCGCGCGGTTCGCTGCGAGCTCTTCGACGTCGAGGTGGAGCGGCTCACCTGGTTCTCCACGTTCACGCAGCGCTCGCTCGAGGAGGCCGAGCGCGTGGAGATCGCCCCGGCCGCCGAGCTCGCCCCCGAGCAGCGCGAGCTGGCCGAGATCGCGGCCACGAGCGACGAGTCCGAGCGCCCCGACGTGGCCGACGTGCTGCCGGTCGACCGCTTCCGCGAGCTGCTCGACCTCGTCCCGGCCCACGCTCTGATCGCCGTGGCCGCCGAGGAGGAGCTGGCGCCGTCCCTGCGCGACTACTGGGACGACGTCACGACGAGCTTCCACGACGAGGACGCGCACCATCTGTACGTGCCGCCGGACCGGCTCGACGCGTCCCTCGCGGAGCGCGCCGAGCTGCGGCTGTCGAGCATCTCGCAGGACCAGCCGCACGAGTTCCGCGCCCAGAGCGCCGACACCGCCGCGCGCTCGCTGCGCGAGGCGGAGCCCGAGCTCGAGAAGCTAGTGCGCTCGGGCTACCGCACGGTGGTGGCCTGGGCGCGCCGCGGCGAGGCCGAGCGCGCCCGCTACAACCTCACGCGAGTCCACGCCGACTTCCTCGACGGCAGGCCGGCGTCGGCCGAGCCCGGCGTGACCTTCGCGCACGCCCCGCTCCGCGAGGGCTTCCTCGCGCCCCAGCTGAAGCTCGCGATCCTGCCCGAGCACCGCCTGCTCCGGAATCGGCGCTCGGAGAGCCCGTCGCGGCCGAAGCCGGGCGGCACGGCGATCGCCTCGTTCACCGAGCTCCGCGCCGGTGGCGCCGTGGTGCACGAGGACCACGGCATCGCCAAGTTCGTGGGCTTCGAGACCAAGACCGTCGGCGGCGTGACGCGCGACTACCTGGAGCTCGAGTTCAAGGACGGCGACCGCGTGTTCGTGCCGAGCGACCAGCTCCACAAGGTGGCGCGCTACGTGGGCGCCGATGCCGGCGACCCGCCGCTCTCCAAGCTCGGCGGAAAGCAGTGGGAGCAGATGAAGCTCCGCGCCCGGCGCGCGGCCGAGGCGCTCGCCGGCGAGCTCATCAACCTCTACGCCGAGCGCCGCCGCCGCGCCGGCCACGCGTTCGCGCGCGACGGCGAGTGGTCGGTGGAGCTCGAGGAGCGCTTCCCCTACCGCGAGACGCCCGACCAGTTCGACGCGATCGAGGCGGTGCGCGCCGACATGGAGGAGGCGCGCCCGATGGACCGGCTCGTCTGCGGCGACGTGGGCTACGGCAAGACCGAGGTTGCGCTGCGTGCGGCGTTCAAGGCCGCCGAGGACGGCAAGCAGGTCATGTTCCTGGTGCCGACGACGGTGCTCGCCCAGCAGCATTTCGGCACCTTCACCGAGCGGCTCCGCGACTACCCCGTGCGCATCGAGGTGGCGTCGCGCTTCCAGTCCGCGAAGGAGGTGCGCGACTCGCTCGCCGACTTCGCCGCGGGGAAGGTCGACATCATGATCGGCACCCACCGCCTGCTCTCGCGCGATGTCCGGCCCAAGGACCTCGGGCTCCTGATCGTCGACGAGGAGCAGCGCTTCGGCGTGAAGCAGAAGGAGCTGCTGCGGCAGCTGCGCCTCCGCGTGGACGTGCTCTCGCTGTCGGCCACGCCCATTCCGCGCACGCTCCAGATGTCCCTGGCCGGGCTGCGCGACATCTCGGTGATCGAGACCCCGCCCGAGGGCAGGCGCCCGGTGAAGACGTACGTCGGCGACTACGACGAGGAGCTGGTCACGCGCGCGATCGAGCGCGAGCTCGAGCGCAAGGGGCAGGTCTTCTTCCTGCACAACCGCGTGGACACGATCGACGAGACGGCCGAGCGCGTGCGCGCGATGGTGCCGAAGGCGCGCGTGCTGGTCGCGCACGGGCAGATGGCCGAGGGCCAGCTCGAGCAGGTCATGCTCGAGTTCCTCCGCGGCGCGGCCGACGTGCTCGTCTGCACGACGATCGTGGAGTCGGGGCTCGACATACCCAGCGCGAACACTCTGATCGTCGAGCGCGCGGACGAGCTCGGCCTGGCTCAGCTCTACCAGATCCGCGGACGCGTGGGGCGGTCACGCGAGCGTGCCTACGCGTACCTCCTCTACCCGTCATCGGCGGCCCTCTCTGAGGAGGCGGGCAAGCGGCTCTCGACGCTGTCCGACTACACGGAGCTGGGCTCCGGCTTCAAGATCGCGATGCGCGACCTCGAGATCCGCGGAGCGGGCAACCTGCTCGGCGCGGACCAGTCCGGGCACGTCGCCGCGGTCGGCTTCGAGCTCTACATGGGGATGCTCGACGAGGCCGTGCGCCTGCTGAGCGCGGACTCCGCCGAGGAGGCGGCCGAGCCTGTGCGCATGGACCTGCCGGTCGACGCGTACGTGCCCGGCGACTACGTGCCGTACGAGGCCGCGAAGATCGAGCTCCACCGCCGTGTGGCGGGCGCCCGCGAGATTGCGGACCTGATCCTCCTCCGCGAGGAGCTCGAGGACCGCTTCGGGCCGGTCCCCGAGCCGCTCGACAACCTGATCAAGCTCCAGGACGCGCGCATCAAGCTGGGTCGCGCCGGCGTCAACAGCGTCGAGTTCCGCGGCGGGCGGATGGCCGTCGCCCCGGTCGAGCTCGACTCAACGGGCGCGAAGGCCCTCCGTGAGGCCGTTCCCGAGGCGGTCTACGAGTCGGGTCGCAGCACGGTGCGCGTGCGCGTGCCGGACGAGGCCGCCGAGCGCTTCCCCGCGGTGGTCGCGGCGGCCGAGGCGATCCTCGAGGTGACAACCCGCCCGGCCTCGTGAGGGGCATTGCTACCCTTCCGCGTCGCGCAGGGCACCTCGACTCGCTGCTGCCTGTGTGCAGACCCGCTTAGGCGAGCTTTACGAATACCTCTTAGACATGCTTGCGATGACTCACGCTCCGATCAGGATCCTCACCGGCCTCTTCCTCGCCGGCCTCACCGCCGCCGCCATCGCCGGGTGCGGGAACGACGTTCCCACCGGCGCCGTCGCCAAGGTCGGCGACTCCACCATCAGCCAGGACGAGTTCGACAAGTGGCTGACCACCGCCGCCAGCAGCCAGACGCAGCCCGGCGGCACCGCCACGGTGCCGGACCCGCCCGACTTCGAGAAGTGCGTGGCGGCCAAGCAGAAGGTGCCCGTGCCGAAGGGCCAGGCGAAGCCCACGGAGAGCGCGCTGAAGAAGCAGTGCAAGACCGAGTACGACACGCTCAAGCGCGAGGTCATGCAGTTCCTGATCCAGGCGGAGTGGGTCCAGCAGGAGGCCGAGAAGCAGGACATCAAGGTGTCCGACGCCGAGATCAAGCGCTCGTTCGAGGACCAGAAGAAGGCCTCGTTCCCGACCGACAAGGCCTACGCCGAGTTCCTCAAGACGTCCGGCATGAGCGAGGAGGACATCCTCTTCCGCGTCAAGCTCAACGAGCTCCAGACGAAGCTCACGCAGAAGATCACGAAGAGCGCGACCAAGATCTCCGACGAGGACGTCAAGGAGTACTACGAGAAGAACAAGAAGCGCTTCGCCCAGCCCGAGCGGCGTGACTTGCGCATCGTCCTGACCAAGGACGAGGCCAAGGCCAACGAGGCCAAGGCGGCCATCGAGGGCGGCCAGGACTTCAAGGACGTCGCGAAGCAGTACTCGATCGACGAGGCGTCGAAGGCGCAGGGCGGCAAGCTGCCCGCCGTCGCCAAGGGCCAGCAGGAGAAGTCGCTCGACGAGGCGGTCTTCTCGGCCAAGAAGGGCACGCTCGAGGGCCCGGTCAAGACCCAGTTCGGCTGGTACGTCTTCGAGGTGAGCAAGATCACCCCGGCCTCGCAGCAGTCGCAGCAGGAGGCCGCCGAGACGATCAAGAACCTCCTGCGCTCCCAGCGGCAGCAGAAGGCGCTCGACGACTTCATCAAGGACTTCCGCGAGAACTACCGGGCGGACACGTCCTGCGCCGACGACTACGAGGTCGCCGAGTGCAGCAACGGCCCGGAAGAGACCGACACCGGCGCGGCCTCGGGCGGTACTCCGCAGGGCCAGGGCCAGGGCCAGCAGCAGCAGGCGCCCACGCCCACGCCGCAGCCGCAGAGCCAGCCCTAGGTGGCGCTCTGACGGCTGAGGAGGGCGGACCTCAGGCCGCGCTCGTCAAGCTCGACGAGATCACGCGGCTGCTGCGCCGCGAGTGCCCGTGGGACCGCGAGCAGGACGCCCTGTCGATCGTCCCGCACACCGTCGAGGAGGCCTACGAGCTGGCGGACGCCGCGGCCTCAGGCGACGACGCGAAGATGCTCGACGAGCTCGGTGACGTCCTGTTCCAGGTGCTGTTCCTGGCGCTCCTGCTCGAGGAGCGCGGCAAGGGGGACCTCGCCGCCGTGGCGGATGGCTGCCGCCTCAAGCTGATTCGCCGCCACCCGCACGTCTTCGGCGAGCGCGAGGCGGAGACGGCGGCGGACGTGGTCCGCAACTGGGGCGAGATCAAGCGCGACGAGGAGCAGGGGGGCGACCCGTTCGGCCACCTGCCCGAGACGCTGCCGGCCACGATCTACGCGAAGAAGGTGCTGAAGCGGGCGCGCAGCGCCGGCCACGAGTGGGAGGGGCCCGGCGACAACCCGGGCGACCGGCTGCTCGCCGCGGTGCGCGATGCGGTGGACGCGGGCGCGGATCCGGAGCTGAGCCTCCGGGCCGCGGCGGACGAGGTGCGGAGAAAGGTGGAGGCAGGTTGAGCGAGATCCAGGCGGTGCACGCGCGGCAGATCGTGGACAGTCGCGGCAACCCGACGGTCGAGGTGGACGTGGTGCTTGCGTCCGGCGCGGCCGGGCGCGCGGCGGTGCCCTCGGGGGCCTCGACCGGCGAGTTCGAGGCGGTCGAGCTGCGCGACGGCGGCGAGCGCTGGAACGGCAAGGGCGTCGAGACCGCCGTCGGCAACGTGAACGGCGAGATCGCCGAGCGCGTGCGCGGCCGCGACGCCACCGACCAGCAGGGCCTTGACCGGGCGATGATCGAGCTCGACGGCACGCCCAACAAGGGCCGCCTCGGCGCCAACGCCATCCTCGGCGTCTCGCTGGCGGCCGCCAAGGCGGCCGCGGCCGAGTCGGGCATGCCCCTGTGGCGCTACCTCGGCGGCGAGGCCGCGCACGTGCTGCCGGTGCCGATGATGAACGTGCTGAACGGCGGCGCGCACGCGGACAACAAGGTGGACTTCCAGGAGTTCATGGTCGTGCCGGTGGGTGCCGCGACGTTCGCGGACGGGCTGCGCACGGGCGCGGAGGTGTTCCATGCCCTCAAGGGCATCCTGCACGACCGCGGGCTCGGGACCGCCGTGGGCGACGAGGGCGGCTTCGCGCCTGACCTCGAGTCGAACGAGGCGGCGCTCGAGGCGCTCGTGGCCGGCATCGAGGCGGCCGGGTACCGGCCATCCGAGGACGTGGCGATCGCCCTCGACCCGGCCACCAGCGAGCTGTACGGCGAGGGCGGCTACGAGCTCGAGCACGAGGGGCGCACCCTGGACTCGGACGCCATGGCGGCCTACTGGGACGACATCTCGTCGCGCTACCCCGTGCTGTCGATCGAGGACGGCATGGACGAGGAGGACTGGGAAGGCTGGCGCGCCCTCACCGAGCGGATCGGCGACCGCGTCCAGCTCGTCGGAGACGACCTGTTCGTCACGAACACCGAGCGCCTGCGCCGCGGGATCGACATGGGTGTGGCCAACTCGATCCTCGTGAAGGTCAATCAGATCGGCACGCTCACCGAGACGCTCGACGCGGTGCGGATGGCGAGCGAGGCCGGCTACACCGCCGTGATGTCGCACCGGTCCGGCGAGACGGAGGACACGACCATCGCGGACCTGGCGGTGGCCACCGGCTGCGGCCAGATCAAGACCGGCGCGCCGTCGCGCTCCGACCGGGTCGCGAAGTACAACCAGCTGCTCCGCATCGAGGAGGCGCTGGGGGCGGACGCCTCGTATCCAGGGCGCTCCGCATTTCGCTAGGAGGAACGCGGCCGCGGGCGCCGAAGGGGCACCCGAATGGCCTACGCAGCAGCAGCACGCCCTCGCCGGTCCGCGGGGATCCGCTGGGACCGGGTGGGGCGCATCGCTCTGCTCGCGACGCTGCTCGTGATCCTCAGCCTGTACGTGTCACCCGCACGCCACTGGCTCCAGCAGTCGCGCACGGCCGGCGAGCAGAAGCGCGAGCTCCAGTCGCTGCGGGACGACAACAGGGCCCTCAAGAAGCGGGTCCACGCGCTCAGGGACCCGGGCGCCCTGGAGCGCGAGGCACGCCGCCTGGGCATGGTGCGCCAGGGCGAGCGGCCCTACGTGGTGCACAGACTGCCCCGCTAGCCTCGGGCGCGTGAGCTACGCGCCGGAGAACGCCCTCTTTCAGTGGCGCGAGGGCGAACGCCGACTCGCGGAGACGAGCGAGCCCGCGCGTGCCGACCTGGACCGCGCGGCGGACGCGGTCGTGGAGCAGCTGCGCCGCCGCCTCGGGTCGTCTTTCGTGCTGGGCGAGCTGGTGGACCTCTACGGGGCCGACACCGACTGGGCCACGGAGCTGGCCCGCCGTCATGCCGCCGGCACCGATGCAGCCGCCGTCGTGGATGCGGCGTTCGGCCGCTATGCGCGCGAGGCCTCCGACTTCGCGGGCGGCCGCGCCCGCGAGACGCACGCGCGCCCGTAGGACCCGGGCCTAGTCCTCGTCCGAGTCGGGCTCTTCGCCGGTGCGCGTGATGACGATCCGCTCCGGCTCGACCACGATGGTCACGGGCCGGTGGCCGGCCCAGTGCTCGGCGTAGACGGGGTCGTCCTGAACGGCCGGGTCGAGCCAGAGCCCGTAGCCCTCGTCGCCGTGGTCGAACGTCCCCTCGAGCGCGGCGGGGCGCTTGCGCCGGCCGCGACCGCCGCGGCGTCCGCGACGGCGCTTGCGCGGCTTGTCGCCGTTGTCGTCGTCGCCCGAGTCGGGCTCGTCGTCGGCGTCGGGCTCGTCGTCGTCCTGCTCCTCCGCCTCGGCCTCGAGCGCGGCGGCCACGAGCGCGTCGTCCTCGGCGCGCAGATCGGGCTCGTCGAGCTCGCCGACGCCGACGGCATCGGTGTCAGCTTCGCCGGTTTCGGGCGCCAGGTCGTGGTCGCGCTTGAACGAGCGGATGTCACCCACCGAGACGTCGAGCTGGTGGGCGATCCACGCGTCGGTCCGGCCCTGCCGCACCCAGGTGCGGATCTGGTTCAGCTGTGGCTTGAGCGATCGCCGTGCCAAGGGGGCGGGAGACTACCAACATGGGTTGCCCTCACCCGGCGGTCTCGGACCCGCGCCGTACTTGCTTGCACCGCTGGTGAATGCCTGCTTTAGTGACGTATTCAGTCCTTCACCAGGCAGGGGAGGCACCCAGTCGTGCTCGTTCTCACCCGTAAGTCAAACCAGAGCATCATGGTCGGCGACGACATCGAGATCTCGGTTCTCGCGATCATGGGTGAGAAAGTGCGCATAGGCATCGAGGCCCCGCGCTCGGTTCCGGTCTTCCGCAAGGAGGTCTACGTCGAGATCCAGCAGGGTCGCGACCCGAACGAGGACCGCAAGCAGGTCGACGAGGCGCTCGGCCAGCTGAGCTCGCCGGACGGCGGCGCGAAGTAGGCCGGACGCTTACCCGGCGATCCGGGCGAGCGTCTCGAACATCGCGATCGTGACCACCACGGCGGTGGCGACGATCGTCAGCGAGAGCATCGTGAAGCGCAGCTTGCCGGCCTTGCGGGAGCGCTCGACGCGGCGCACCTTGGAACGCTGAGCAGCCGTCTTCCGGAGCCGCTCGCGACGTACGACGGACTCCTCCGCCTCTTCCAGGAACTCGCGCTCGAACTGCGCGAGTGATTGCCGCATTCGCATGACGCGGGAAGGCTACTACGCACGCCCTCCCGCCCCCCGCGCTGGTTACGATGCCCGCGTGGAGCACCGCTTCTCCGGCCCTCCCTACACGCTCGGCGTGGAGGAAGAGCTCATGATCGTCGACGCGGAGACGCTCGACCTGTCGAACTCGATCGAGGGGCTCCTCGCGGATCTGCGCGAGATCCCGATGCAGGGCGAGGTCAAGCCCGAGCTGATGGAGTCCGTGTGCGAGATCGCGACGACTCCCTGCAGCGGCACGCGCGAGGTCGGCGAGCAGCTACGCGCGCTCCGCCGGACGGTGCAGCAGGTGGCGTCGGCGCGCGGGCTCCGGGTCGGGTCCGCCGGGACCCATCCGTTCGCCCTGTGGGAGGACCAGCGGATCGTCTCGCGCCCGCGCTACCGCGACCTGATCGCGGGGCTCCAGTTCGTGGCGCGTCAGGAGATCATCTTCGGGATCCACGTCCACGTCGGTGTCGACGACCCGGACAAGGCCATCCACGTGACGAACGGGATGCGGGTCCACCTGCCGCTGCTGCTCGCGCTGTCGGCGAACTCGCCGTTCTGGCGCGGCGACCAGACCGGGCTCGACTCGACCCGCACGCCGATCTTCCGCGCCTTCCCGCGCGTGGGCATCCCGCCGCGCTACCGGGACTTCGACGACTGGGCGGCCCGGATCGAGTTCATGACGGGGAGCCGGGTGATCCGCGACTACACCTACCTCTGGTACGACGTCCGCCCGCACCCGAACTTCGGGACCGTCGAGGTGCGCGTGATGGACTCGCAGACGCGCGTGGAGCACACGATCGGGCTCGCCGCCCTGATCCAGGCGATGGTGAAGGAGCTGGCCGAGCACTACGAGGCCGGCACGGAGCTGTCGCGCTACCCGTACGAGATGCTCGACGAGAACAAGTTCCTCGCCGCCCGCCACGGGCTCGGCGGCTCGCTGGTGGACCTCCCGGACATGAGCCGGGTGCCGGCCGCCGACCTCACCCGCCGGCTGCTGGACCGCCTGGCGCCGCATGCCGAGGAGCTCGGGTCGACCGAGGACCTCGAATGCGTGGAGGACATCCTCGAGAACGGCAACGGTGCGTCGCGGCAGGCGGTCGTCTACGAGGCGAACCACGACCTGCGCGAGGTGGTCGCGGAGATCGTCGCGGCCACGGTGCCCGAGGAGGCGGACATACCGCAGGAGTAGTTGCGGAGGCACGCGGCTCGGCGGCGTGCGCCAAGTACCCTCCCCTGAGTGTCACAGCCGGACCTCTTCGTCGTCTGCAAGAACTGCGGGTCGGAGGTCAGCCCGTACGTCACCGAGTGCCCCTACTGCGGGCAGCGGATCCGCAAGCGGGCGCCGAAGATCGATCGCGGTGGTGAGGCCCGCGCGGAGGGGCGCGGGCGCCGGCGCGGACGGCCCAAGCTGCCGCGCCTTCGCGCGGAGGAGATCGTCGGGATCGCTCCCGACGTCAGGCCCTACGCGACGCTCACGATCATCGCCGTCTCGCTCGTCCTGTCGCTCGTGGTCGCGACCGGCGAGGTGTTCCTGAACGACGTGGGCGGCGTGATCGTCCCGCTCGACGAGGACATCTGGCGCTGGTTCACCACCCCGTTCGTGCACGACAGCCTCGGCTACCAGTTCGCCTCGCTCCTGGGCGTCGGGATCTTCGGGACCATGCTCGAGCGCCGCTTCGGCCCCGTGCCGGTCGTGCTCGTCTTCGTGCTGGCCGGCGCCGCGGGCGCCGCGGTGGCCGTCTCGCTCGAGGTGCCCCCGCTGCTCGACGACCGCGCCGTCTATCCCGTGCTCGGCGCGAACGGTGCCGCGCTCGGCCTGCTGTTCGCGTGGCTCGTGGACGACCGCCTCGCCGCACGCCGCGGCGACGAGCGCGGCAACGACCTGATCGGCGTCTACGTGTCGGCCGCCGTGCTCGTCCTGCTGTCGCTCGCCGTGGTCGAGGCGAACGTCGGGGCCGCGCTCGGCGGCGCGGCGGCCGGGGCCCTGCTGGGCCTTGCTCTCCCGCTCTTCACGCGGAAGAGCGCGTTCTAGTATCCCGCCGGTGTTCACGGACGAGCAGGTCGAGGCGGCCGTCCAAGCGTTGTCGGACCCCGAGCGTTTCGCGGGCGCCGAGCGCAGCCTGGCGGCTGTCGCCCCCCAGCTCCAGCTCATACTCGCCCAGGCGCTCGAGGAGGGCGGCTGGTTCGGCGAGGCGCACGAGTCGCAGCTGCGCCAGGCGCTCGCCGCCGACCCCGGCGATCAGGAGGACCGCGTGCGCACGCTCCTCGCGGAGGAGACGCGCATGGGCATGCTGATCGGCGTGGCCGTCGGCTGGGAGCTCGCCCGTGAGCTCGAGACTGAAAACGACGACGGAGGAGACTGAGACAGTGGACATCCGCTTCCTGGGGCACGCGTGCTTCGAGCTGAGCGAAGGTGACACGCGCGTGCTGATCGACCCGTTCCTGACCGGCAACCCGAAGGCAGCCGTCGAGGCGTCGGAGCTCGAGCCCACCCACATCCTGCTCACGCACGGCCATTCGGACCACTACGGCGACGTGGTCGACATCGCGAAGCGCACGGGCGCCCCGGCCCTGGCGATCGTCGAGCTCGCCGGCGAGCTGGGGGAGCAGGGCGTGGAGAACGTCTCCGACCCCAACCTCGGCGGCACGGTCGAGTTCGACTGGGGCTGGGTCCGGCTGGTGCCCGCGTGGCACACCTCGACAACGCCGAACGGCACCGTGAACACGCCCGCCGGGCTCGTCGTGAACCTCGGCGGCAAGGTCGTCTACCACCTCGGCGACACCTGCCTGTTCTCGGACCTGAAGCTCGTCAAGGAACGCGACCCGGTGGACGTGGCGCTCATGTGCATCGGGGGCCACTACACGATGGACCGCCACGACGCGGCGATCGCGGCGGAGTGGGTCGGCGCGAGGACCGTGGTCCCGTGCCACTACGACACGTTCCCGCCGATCGAGACGGACGCTCAGGCCTTCAAGCAGGACGTGGAGTCGCGCACGGGCGGGAGCACCACGGTCGAGGTGCTCGATCCGGGCGGGACGCTCAGCGTCTGACTAGTCGCTGAGGCCCGCGCCGCGCCGGAACCAGAACGGCAGGTCCTTGCGGTCGTGCGCCATGAGCACGGTGCCGAGGAGGGCCAGGAAGGCGCCCGTCGCGCCGTGATGGACCCGCTGCCCCGCGATCCAGACGCGGCGGCGCGGCAGGTCGAGCCCGATCAGGCGATTACCGTGTGTCCATGGCCGCCTTGACATACCGCCCTACCACCGTAAACCCGTTCTCGCGCAGGTGCGCCATATGCCTGACGGCGCTCGTCGTGGCGCTCGCGGGCTGTGGCGGGGACGACGAGGACGAGCCGGCCCCGACCCCCTCGGACGCGACCGCCACGGCGACCGAGACGTCCACCGCCCCGGGCGAGCCGGCCACGGAGACCGATGCGACCGAGCCGGAGGACACCGCGCCTGCCACCTCGCCCGAGGACCAGGAGGGCGGCGCCGGGGACGAGGTGCCCGCGCAGTCCCAGGCGCTTCTCACCGGCCGCGGGGGGCGCATCACGCCGCGCGTCGTGCGCGTGCCCGCGTTCATCTCCGTGCGGGTCGAGCTGCGCTCGGCAGACGGCGGTCCGTACGTGCTCCGCTTCGGGGGCACGACGCTCGCCGTGCGCGACGAGGTCCGTTCCATGTCGCACCGCTTCGACGGGCTGCGGCCGGGCGCCGCGCTGGTCGGGAAGTCGGCGACGGGCGCCGGGAATCCGGTGCGCATCGAGGCCACGGCCGAGCCCGGTCCTTAGTCTTTGGCTGGCCAGCCAACTTACGCTACGCTGAGCCGCAGCCCAGGGAGCTGAGAGGAGAGACACCTGTGACCGACCCCGTCATGCAGCGCACCGAGCGCGAGGACTTCCAGGCCACCAGCGATCCGGCACTCCAGGAGTCCGCGGACCGCGGCGAGGTGAACCTGCTCGGGTACGAGGAGCTCTACAACCTCTGGGAGCGCCAGCAGTGGTCGACCCAGGACCTCGACTTCACCCAGGACAAGGTCGACTGGCACGAGCGCATCTCGCCCGAGGAGCGCTACCAGCGCATGTACGGGCTCAGCTCGTTCTTCATCGGCGAGCAGAAGGTGGCCGAGGAGCTCGGCCCGATGATGCGCGCGGCGCCGACGGAGGAGATGCGGATCTTCCTCTGCACGCAGATCGCGGACGAGGCGCGCCACGTCCGCTTCTTCAACCGCTTCTACGACGAGGTCGGCGTGCTCGAGTCGGACAACCTCCAGGACCGCCTGGCGGAGACGAGCGCCCACCTGAACCCGCAGTTCAACGTGCTCTTCGACGAGCACCTCGCCAGCCGCGTCGACCGCCTCGCGCGCAAGCCCGAGGACCTCGAGACCCTGGTCGAGGCCGTGACGCTCTACCACATGATCATCGAGGGAATGCTCGCCCTGACCGGCCAGCACTTCATCACCGAGTACAACGAGCAGCAGGGGACGCTCCCCGGCTTCGTCGACGGCTTCACGAAGATCGCCCGCGACGAGCACCGCCACGTCGCGTTCGGCGCGCGCTTCCTGCGCGACATGGCGCAGGCGGACACGCGCTATCGCGATGCGATCCAGCGCACGCTCGTCGAGAGTGGCCCGGCCGCCGACGGCGTGCTCACCCCGCCGTGGTACGACGAGGATGAGGAGCCCGAGGTCTTCGGCTACACGATGGAGGAGACCAAGGCGTTCGCGATGAAGTGCCTGGAGCGCCGCCTCAAGGTAATCGGGCTGGCGCCCGCGGCGGCCTAGCACCCACGGGCAGCCAAGCGTCCTGCCCTGTGGTTGCTCTGCAACCAGAAGTCAGGACGCTTCAGTAGACCCGCCCGCCGAGCGGGACGTCCGAGTCCGGCTGCAGGAGGGTCACACGGCCCTCCTCGTCCGGCAGGCCGAGCACGAGCACCTCGGACATGACCGGGCCGATCTGGCGCGGCGGGAAGTTCACGACCGCGACGACCAGGCGGCCCTCGAGGTCCTCGCGCGAGTAGTGGCTGATCTGCGCCGAGGAGCGCTTCTCCCCCAGCTCGGCGCCGAAGTCGATCCGCAGCTTCCAGGCCGGCTTGCGCGCCTCGGGGAACTCGTCGACCGCCACCACGCGCCCGACGCGCATGTCGATCTCCAGGAACTGCTCGAAGGTGGCCACCGCGCGCGGCAGCCTAGTCGACGGGACCGAGCTCCTCGGCGGGGGCCGGCTGCTCCTCGGTGGGCGCCGGCTCGAGGGTGTCCTTGGGGAGGACGACCGGGGTTCCCGGGGTGCTCTGGCCCTCCACGGGCGCGGCCGGCAGCGTGTCGGCGCTCGTATCCTCCGGCGACGGTGCGGGGGTCTCCGCGGGAGTGGTCGTCGTGGGCGGCTGGGCGACGGGCATCGTCTCCGGCTGCGTCAGGACCTCGCGGTCGGGCGGCGGGAGCGTGACGGTGGACCCGTCCTCCTGGACCGGTGCGGTGGGCGGTACGGCGGTGGCGTCCTCGGGCGTCGTGGCGGCGGGATCCGTGGGCGGCACGGCGGCGGCCTTCTCCTCGGCGGGCCGGGCGGTCATCTTCTTGCCGGTCTCCACGGCGAGCGCCTTCTTCTCGTTCGCCACCGGCGCGGGCGCGGCGGCCACGGACGGCGCGGCGACGGGAAGGGCCTGGGCAACCTGCGGCGGGGGTGCGGCCGGGCGGTCGTTCACGTGCTTCACCTCGACCGCGCCGGCGGTGACGATCACGGCGGCGGCCATGCCGGCCGCGGCCTTGGTGGCGATGGTCGAGACGCCCGCGGACATCGCGCCGCCGGCGGTGATGCCGCCCGCGGCTCCGGCCGCGGCTCCGGCCATCCCGCCCGCGGCGGCGCCGCCCGACGAGGAGGCCGCGGCGCCGGCGGCTCCGCCGAGCCCGAGCTTCGCGATCCACAGCTTCTTGAAGATCAGGAACGGCCCGATCGGGTAGATCGCGGCCAGTGCCTTCGAGGTGCGGCGCAGCTCGGAGCGGAAGGTGCGGCAGCGCTCGCAGGTCTTGAGGTGGCGGCGGATCGGAGCCGACGTCCGCGTGATGCCCTCGGCCACGCCGCCAAGCTCGAGCCGCACCTCGTCGCAGGTGAGCAGGCGGGCCTCGGCGGCCTCCGCCAGCGCCACGCGCGCGCGCACGAGGAGCGACTTGACGCTCGGCACCGTCGTGTCCATCGCCTCGGCGATCTGCTCGTAGGTGAGCGCGTCGATCTCGCGCAGGAGGAGAGCGGTGCGCTGCGTCTCGGGAAGCTCCTGGACGTCGCCGACGATGTGGCGGAACTCCTCGCGCTGGTGGACCGTGTCGGCGGTCGTGATGCCGCCGTCGCGCTCGAAGACGTCCATCGAGTCCTGGCCCGAGTGCTGCGGCCGGCGCAGGTGGTTCAGGCAGCGGTTGCGCGCAATGCGGTAGAGCCATGGGCGCGCGTTGATCGGGCGCTCGTCGGCGCAGATCGCGTTGAACGCGGCCGCGAAGACTTCCTGGAGCACGTCCTCGGCGTCCTCGCGCGAGCTGAGCATGTGACGGCAGAAGGCGAGCAGCCGCGGCTGGTAGCGCTGCACGAGCGCCTCGAAGGCGCCGTGGTGGCCGCGGCGGATCAGCGCGACGAGCTTCTCGTCGCTCTGGAGGCGGAGCAGGGGCGATCGTCCTGCCAGAGCCGGCAGACGCGCCGTCTGTTGTAGTGCGGAGGCCTCCAAGACGTGACCCGTACGGGGGATCCTTCCCTCTGAGAGACACGGTAGCAACGGGGAAGTTGCGGTTTTGCAGTCCTAGACTGGTCTGCGCCCGGGTGGCCCAACGGTAGAGGCGGCCGGCTTAAACCCGGCTCAAGTGTGGGTTCGACTCCCACCCCGGGCATAAGCCGATATACAGCGCGCATGGGAAAGCTGCTCTTCATCCCCGTCAGCATCGTCGCCGGCCTCCTGGCCGGGGTCGTGTCGCGGAAGGCCTTCGACCAGATCTGGGGCCTCGTCGACTCGGACGAGCCGCCCGAGAGCAAGCACCGTGACGTCCCCTGGGCGAAGATGCTCGCCGCCGCCGCGCTCCAGGGCGCGATCTTCCGCGGCGTGAAGGCCGCGACCGATCACTACAGCCGGCGTGCGTTCGCCCGCACGACCGGTACCTGGCCCGGCGAAGAGCGGCCAGAGCCCGAATAGGGCGCGTTCCCGCGGACAGTTTCCGGACGTAACGAAGATTTTCGTTCGCGCTGAGCGCAAAACGCGGAGATACTGGATATGTGGCGCCCGCCCCAGGCGTCGCCCGCGCACTCCTCAGCGCGGCATGCAGTCGTCCCGAGAGGAGCCCTCCACTTGCAGGGCACAACCGATTCCGCGCCGTCCGTCGAGGTCTCAGCACGCCTTCCTGCGGGCGTAGACGAACGTCCTACGCGCCGTGCGCAGGCGCTTGTCGCGCGCGTGTGACGAACCGAGAGAGAAAGCATGCAGACACCCCATCCGCTGCGTGATCTCGCGCGGGCCCGTCTGGGCCCGTGGGTCGCGGCCATGGCGGTGTTCCTGGCTCTCGCCGCGGCGCTCCTGGCCGGCGGTTCGCAGGGCCCGCTCGCGAGCGCCTCGGCCAGCGGCGAGTCCGGCGCGTCCGGAACGCCGGCGATCGAGCCCGAGCCGGTGCTCGGCAGCGCGGACCTGCCGCCCGCCGGAGTGCCCGACGAGCCCGTGGTGGAGGCGCCCGTGGAGCCGGTCCCCGGCATCCCGGAGCCCGCACCCGACCCCGTCGGCGAGCCCGTGGTGGAGGAGCCCCCGGCCGGGGGCGACCCGGCCGGCGAGCCGCCCGCCGAACAGCCGAACGAGCCGCCGGTCGAGGAGCCGGGCCCCGAGCCCGAGGTTCCGGGCGATCCGGTCGAGCCGGTGGACCCGCCCGCCATGGGTGAGGAGCCGCCGGTCAGCGAGCCCGAGCCGCCCGTGGAGGAGCCGGCTCCGTCCGAGCCGCCGGTGGAGCCGGGCAGGCCGCTGCCGCCGCCTAACAACGCGGCCGGCGGGCCGCCCGCGGAGGGGACCTCGAATCCGCCGGCGGTGACCTCCCCGCCGCTTACGGCGGATCAGCAGGCGGCCGTCGAGGACCTCGGCCTCAGCGAGGAACCCACCCCGGAGACGCTCGACCGCGAAGGCGGCGCCGCCGGGCAGACCGCCCAGCAGCGGACCATCCGCTTCGCCCGCGCCACCGGCGCGCCGCTCGTGGCCGTCGTCCAGGGCGCCGGTGACCCGGTGCAGGGCGCCGACCCCGCGCCGGCCGCCGGCGCGTCGGGATTCACCCGCGTCGGCGCCAACGAGCGCGGCGGCGACGGCGGCGTCCGCGACGCCGCCCCGGCCGACGACTCGGCCCCGATCGTGACCACGGTGCGCGACATCGTCGAGGTCGTCCCCGACGAGCTGAAGGTCGCGCTCGGCGCGCTGGCGGCGCTGTCGCTGCTGCTGGGCGCGGGCTACTTCTTCGCCGCGATGCGGGCGCGCCGGCTGTCGCGCCAGCGCCACGACCTGCTCCAGGAGGTCGGCCTCCTCCAGACCGCGCTGCTGCCGCCGGTGCCCGAGCGGCTCGGCGCGCTCCGCACCTCGGTCGCCTACCGGCCCGCGGAGGGCGTGGGCGCCGGCGGCGACTTCTACGACGCGCTGCCGCTCTCCGGCGGCCGCGTCGGCTTCATCCTCGGCGACGTGTCCGGCCACGGCCGCGGCGCGCTCGCCCGCACGGCCTTCATGCGCTACACGCTCCGCGCCTATCTCGAGGCGGGTCTTGAGCCGCGCGTCGCGCTCCAGGTCGCCGGCCGCGTGATCGACGAGAACCTCGGCGGGGACTTCGCCACGGTCCTGCTCGCCGTCCACGACCCGGACACCGGCTCGCTCACGTACGCGACCGCCGGCCACCCGGCGCCGATCGTCGTCGGCCCGCAGCCGCACGACCCGGTGACCGCCAGCTCGTCGCCGCCGATCGGCGTGGGCGAGCGGACCGGTCTCCGGCAGACGACCGTGCCGCTGGTGCCCGGGTCGGTGGCCTGCCTGTTCACCGACGGCCTGATCGAGGCGCGGACCGAGGACGGGACCCTCGGGCGCGAGCGCCTGACCGAGCTGCTGGACGAGCTCGGCTCCGAGACCTCCGCCGACGCCCTGATCGAGCGCGTGGCCGCCGAGGCGCGGGTGAGCGCGGACGACATCGCGGCCGTCGTGATCTCGCCGACCGCCGCCGCCACGGCGGGCCTGTTCCGCACGGAGCAGCTGGAGCTCTCGGCCCGCGAGCTCGAGAGCCCGATCGCGCGCAACTTCCTCGAGTCCTGCGAGCTGCCGGAACACGAGGTCGAGGCCGCCGAGAAGGAGGCGCGCGCCGTGGCCCAGCGCTTCGGCGGCGTCGTGCTCCACGTGGTGTTCGGCAACCGGCGCCGCGTGGAGGTGCTCCCGCGCAACGTCGAGAGCATCGAGTCGGCCTCACGCCGCGCCGCCGCCCGCTAGGGCCCCGGCGTCAACAAATCCCCTGAGCGTCCGATAGGGACGTATGGAGAAGCGCTCCGAGGCCGACCGGCTCAGGCTGGTCATCGACACGCAGACCGAGATCGCGAAGTCCCGCCTGGACCTGGAGGGCGTCATGCGCCACGTCCTGGACAGCGCGTGCCGGATCACCGGCGCCCACGCCGCCCTCGTCGAGACGGCCGAGGGCGACGAGCTGGTGACCCGCGCCGCGTCGGGCTCCGCCGAGCAGTTCGTAGGCCTCCGCCTCCCCGCAGCCACGAGCATGTCCGGGCTCTGCGTCGAGACCGGCCAGGTCCTGCGCACCGACGACACGATGTCGGACCCGCGCGCCGACCGCGAGGCGTGCCTGGCCGTCGGTGCCATCTCGATGATCTGCGTGCCGCTGCGGCTCGACGACGGCGACATCGCCGGCGTGCTCAAGGTCCACGCGCCGACCGCGCAAGCGTTCGACGACGCGGACGAGGAGACGCTCACGCTCCTCAGCGGGCTGATCGTGGCCGGGCTCGGCAACGCGCAGGAGCAGGCGACCCTGCGCGACGAGAGCCGCCGCGACACGCTCACGGGGCTCGGCAACCGGCGCTCCTACGACGAGGCGCTGATCCGCGAGGCTGCCCGTTCTGTCCGCTACGGGTCGCTGCTCTCGCTCGTGCTCTTCGACATCGACGGCTTCAAGGGCGTGAACGACCGCTTCGGCCACGAGCGCGGCGACGCCGTCCTCGCCGAGGTCGGGCGGATCATCGCCGCCGGGCGGACGGGGGACCAGGGCTACCGGATCGGCGGCGACGAGTTCGCCCTCATCCTTCCGGAGACCAGCCTCGAGAACGCCGAGCGCGTGGGCGGGCGCGTGGCCGACGGGGTCGCCGAGAGCATCCAGATCGCGAAACAGGCCACCGTGTCTGTGGGTGCCGCCGAGGCGCGCACCCTCGATCCGCGTGCGCTTCACGCGGAGGCAGACACCGCGCTCCACCGGGCGAAGCAGGTGCGCGCCGAGATGCTGGCGCGCAAGATCGAGCGGCGCTGGCTCAGAGGTCCTGAAGAAAGCCGCCGATCGACCGGGTGACCGCGTCGGGGCGGTCCTCGACGAGGAAGTGCCCGGCGTCGTCCAGCTCGACCACGCGCGCCTTCGGGAACAGCTCGCGCCACTGATCGAGGAAGACCGGCTGGAAGACCCGGTCGCGCATTCCCCAGACGAGCAGGACGGGAACGTCGACTCCGTCGAGGCGCTCGTGGATGGAGGCGATCAGCGCGGCGCTCCGGTCGCGCTCGCTCAGCGGGATGTCGCGCTGGAACGCGAGCGTTCCGACGCGTGACCAGTAGTCGGGGAAGGGCGCCCGGTAGGCGTCCATCATCACCGGGTCGGTGTCGCGGCGCTCCATCCCGCCCGGGATCGACTCCACGAACAGGTTGCCGCCGAGGGCGAGGATCTCGCCCAGCCCCTCGGTCCGGAACTCGCGCACGAACGGCGGGAGGAAGCTCGGCAGCTCCCAGGCCCACGTGTTCATCACGACCAGCGCCCTGAGCCGGTCGGAGCGCTCGAGGATCGCCCCGAGCCCGATCGGCCCGCCCCAGTCGTGCACCACGAGGACGACGTCGCGCAGGTCGAGCTCGTCGATCACCGCGACCGCGTTGTCGACGTGCGCCTGGAGGCTGTAGGCGGACAGCCGCGGCGGCTTGTCCGAGCGGCCGAAGCCCATGTGGTCGAAGGCGACGCAGCGGTGCCCCGCGGCGGGCAGCTCGCGCAGCTGGTGGCGCCACAGATAGCTCCAGGTCGGGTTGCCGTGCACGAGCAGGACGGCGCCCGCGGCGTCCCTGGGTCCCTCGTCCACGTAGTGGAGCTTCACGGGGCCCGACTGCACGAACCCGCCGGAAAACGGGAACGTGCCGTCGAAGTCCCCGTCGAGCGATCTGCCCATGGCTCCGGACGTATAGCAATCGGATAGCCTCGCGACCGTGTCGACCGAGGCCCAGACCGAGCAGCGGGTGGGGCTCCACGGCGGCCGGCTCGTGGCCAAGCGCCTGAAGGCGCACGGGGTCACGAAGCTCTTCACCCTCTCCGGCGGCCACCTGTTCTCGATCTACGACGGCTGCCGCGAGGAGGGCATCGACATCGTCGACGTCC
>JAFGJG010000006.1 GCA_016929195.1 Thermoleophilaceae bacterium | reverse complement strand
GTCCGCGTGAGGATCGACGCGCCCGCCGCCCTCGCCCGCTCGGCCAGCGCCATCGTGAGCGAGGTGGAGTCGATGTGCCCGTCGCCCGGCAGGTGGGCGGCGCCCAGAAGGTCGTCAACGCGCGCGAGCGGGAACAGCTCCGCCACCTCGTCCGGCCCGATCACGCGCAGGTCGAGGCCCAGCGTGCGCGCCGCCCCCGCGCGGGCACGGAACTCGTCGAGCCGGTCCGCGGTCGTCGCCAGGCGGACGCTGCCGGTCCGGTGGAGGCCGATGCCGCCCGGCTGCCCGGCCTCGAGCTCGGAGTAGAGGGCCATGCTGCGCATGAGGAGCTTCGTGACGTTGCGGCTCGCGTGGAGCTGGGTGCACAGCCCCGCCGCGTGCCAGGTGGAGCCGCTCGTGAGCTGGCCCTTCTCGAGGAGCAGCGCGTCGCTCCAGCCGAGCCGCGCCAGGTGGTGGAGCAGGCTGCAGCCCGCGATGCCCCCGCCGATGACCACGACCCGGGCGCGCGCCGGCGGCGGGCTGGACGGCGGCGGCGTCAAGGCAGGACGGTGAAGGTGAGGCGGGCCGGCGCCTGGCCGCCGAGCCGCACCACGTGCTCGTTCGTTCTCGTCTCGCGCGCGAGCCAGGGGTTGGCGCCCGTGCCCGGGTTCGGGACGAACTCGGGGAAGTCGCTCCCCGCGAGGTGCAGCCGCAGGGCGTGACCCGGGCGCAGCAGGTACCCGGCGTGCTGGAGCGAGATCCGCACTGGCGTGTCGGCGCCGGCGGGCTCCACGTGCAGCTCTCCGCGCGCCACGTAGCGGGCGGCCCCGTCCGGATCCACGTCGAGCAGCCGCACGAACAGGTCCATCACGGGCCCGCTCGAGCGCACCGTCGCCTCGAAGGCGAGCGGCCCGGCCAGCTCGACCGCCGAAGCGACCGGCTCGGCGCTGAAGGCCAGCACGTCGGAGCGCTCCTCGTAGCCGCTCTCGTCCGGGTACTCGAGCAGGAACGCGAACGGGTTCGAGACGCGCGACGGCACGAGGTCGTCCGGGTCGTGCGTCCAGACCGCCTCCTCCGCCTCGGCCGGCGGCTCGGGAGCCAGCGTGCCGCCGGAGCCCAGGTAGAGCGTCCGCTCCTCGGTGCCCGGCGGCGGCCAGCTGTCCGCGCTCTTCCAGTCGCCGTGCGCGGGGCGCCAGCGGACCTTCGGGATCGTGGACGCCGGGCGGCGCTCGCGCAGGAACACCTCGAAGAACTCGAGCGTCGGGTCCACGTAGCGCGCCAGCAGCGCCTCGAGGGCGGCGGGGTTCACGTCGTGGTCGGTCTCCTCGGTGATCGGTGTGTCGGCGAGGTGGTAGATCTCGTGGTCGACGGCGTCGATGTAGAGGTGCTCGGCCTGCGCCCAGCCCGGCCGCTTCGCGATCCGCTCGTGGTCGCGCCACTGCCAGGGCGCGATGTTGTCGAACCAGCCCATGATCTGAAGCGTCGGCACGGGGCGCGCATCGAACGGATGGCCGGTGGGAAACCGGCGCATCGGGATGGGGTGGGGGTAGGAGAGGTCGAAGCCGTGCGAGCGCCCGCCGAGCGCCTCCCAGATGGGCTCGAAGACGTCGAGAAGCGGCCGCGGCGTCCAGTCGATCTCGAAGTCGTAGGCGTCGCTGCCGACCCAGTGCTCGGCGTAGTAGCTCGCCATCAGCAGCAGCCCGACCTCGTCGGAGCCCGGCATCGGCAGGTCCACCACGTCCGCGCCGGTCACGCGCGGGCAGATGGCCTTCAGCGCCGGATGCCCGCTGGCGACGGCCGCCCACTGCGTGAACCCGTAGTACGAGTCGCCGAACATGCCCACGCGCCCGTTCGACCACGGCTGGGCGACGATCCAGTCGAGCGTGTCGTAGCCGTCGAGCACCTCGTTCACGAACGGGATCTCGTCGCCCTCCGAGCGGAACTTGCCGCGCACGTCCTGGACGACGAACGCGTATCCGTGCTCGAGGAACAGCGGGGCGATGCGCGGCATGAAGCAGTAGTCGCCGCACTTGTCGTAGGGCAGCCGGACCAGCACGGCCTCGGTCGTCTCCACGCCGTCGGGCAGGTAGACGTCGGTGGCCAGCCGCACGCCGTCGCGCATCCGGACCATGTGCTCCGTGGCGAGCGGGCTGACCGGGGCGGGCGCGACGTGCTCGAACTCGAGCGCCATCAGCCCTGCCCGAGGAGCGCGGCCGCGGCGCCGCGCCCGGTGCGCACCGCGCCCTCCATGTAGCCGCACACCCACTGGTCGGAGCCGCAGACGTAGAACGGGGGCTCGTGCTTGCCGTGGAGCGGGCCCACGGCCATCACGTCGCCCGGGCGCCAGCCCGTGATGTAGCCCTCGGTCCAGGGGTCCACGCCCCAGCGGCGGAAGAAGACGGCGAGCGGGCTGGCCGCGCGCTCGCCCATGGCCAGGACCATCTCGGCGAGCACGTCCTGCTCGATCAGCGCGGGCGACGTGGCGAGGAACGCCGACAGGCGCTCGGGCGGCACGAGCGCCGAGAGGATCCCCGGCTTCTGCGGCCAGGTCCCGCCCATCATCCCGGTCTCGAAGTACATCGAGCCGTTCTGTCCCTGCTCCTCCCACCAGGAGCTCTCGTACGCGAACACGACCTTGGCCGCGAGCGCGTGGCGCTGGCGGTCGAGCGAGGCCATCCGCTCGCGCGAGACCCCCTCGACCACGACCCGCCGCAGCGGTCCGACCGGGATCGCGCAGACCACGGCGCCGCAGTCGAAGCGCTCGCCGGTGAGCGTGGTCACCGAGCAGCCGCTCGCGGCAACGCGGATGCTCGCGACGGGGGTCGCGTAGCGGATCCGGTCGCCCAGCTCGGCCGCGACCGTCAGCGGCACGGTGGCCGAGCCCTCGGCCACGCGCAGGCACTCCCAGACGTCGTAGTCGTAGAACCCCTTCGCGCCGGCCGCCGCCTCCTTGCGCAGGTCGGCGAGCAGCGAGGTGCGCTCCACCGACTCCGCGGACAGCGAGAGCATCGCGAGGTCGCGGGCGCGGACCGCCCCCGGGGAGGCGCCCGCCTCGCGCAGCCACTGGCCGACCGAGATCCGGTCGAGCCGCTCGGCGTCCGGGTGCGACCAGGGGTCGTCGGGATCGACCGTTGCGGCCAGCTTCCCGAAGGCCGCCTCGGCCGCGTCGTAGCTCGCGCGGTCGGCCTCGGTCATCCAGGCGAACTCGTCGCCCACGACGCGGCCGGTCGAGAGCACCGACGTGTCCTCGCCCGGCAGCTGAGGGAAGGACGGCTCGAGCGTCAGCCCGAGCTCCTCCACCAGGCCGGTGTAGGCCTCGTGGAACGGGCCCACCACCTCGCCGCCCAGCTGCACGAGCCGGCCGTCGGGGAGCTGGGTCTGCTCCACGCGGCCGCCGGCGCGGTTGCGCGCCTCCAGCACCACCACGTCCGTGCCCTCACGGGCGAGGTCGCGCGCGGCCGACAGCCCCGCCAGCCCCGCTCCGACCACCACCACGTCCACGTTGCTCATGCGTGTACTCCCCTCTGCCGCCGCTGCGGCGTCCAGCCCGGTCCCGGCACGCTCCGGC
Organism: Thermoleophilaceae bacterium; assembly: GCA_016929195.1. Lineage (GTDB taxonomy): Bacteria > Actinomycetota > Thermoleophilia > Solirubrobacterales > Thermoleophilaceae > JACVRW01. The sequence continues at coordinate 23,721 of JAFGJG010000006.1, read as the reverse complement.
GGAGCAGCTGTGTGTACGGGTGCTGCGGCGCGTCGAGCAGGTCCACGGTGGAGCCGCGCTCAACGACCCTGCCGTGCTCCATGACGAACCCCTTGTCGCTGATCTGGCGCACGACCGCGAGATCGTGGCTGACCACGATGTACGAGATGTCCTCCTGCGCGCGGATGTCGGCGAGCAGGTTGAGGATCTGCGCCTGGATCGACACGTCGAGCGACGCCACGGCCTCGTCGAGCACGAGCACCTGCGGCCGCACCGCGAGCGCACGGGCGATCGCCACGCGCTGGCGCTGGCCGCCCGAGAGCGCACGCGGAAGCGCGCCGGCCTGGCGCTCGTCGAGCCCCACCTGCTCGCAGAGCTCCCGGACGCGTGCGTCGCGCTCGTCCGGGGACAGGCCGAAGTGCAGGTCGAGCATCTCGGCGATGCAGGCGCGCGCCGGCTGGCGGCGGTCCAGCGAGCTGTACGGGTTCTGAAAGACGAGCTGGATCCGCCGCCCGCGCTCGAGCCGCTCGCGTGCGCGCCGCCCGGGCCGCGAGCGGTCCTCGCCGTCGATCTCGATGCGCCCGGCGGTGGGCGTCTCGAGGCCGACCAGCATGCGCGCGAGCGTGGTCTTGCCCGAGCCCGACTCGCCGATGACGGCGAGCGACTCGCCGCGCTCGAGCTCGAACGACACGTCGTCCACGGCCACGAGCCCGGGCGCCCCGGGCACGGGGAACTCCTTGCGCAGGTCCTCCACCGCCACGACCGGCTCAGGCATGGCCGAGCCTCCCGCGCAGCTCCTCGGCGCGCCTGCAGCGCACGAGGCCGCCGGCCAGCGGGCGCAGCTCCTGGCGCTCCGCCACGCAGGCGTCCTCCACGTGCGGGCAGCGGTCGGCGAACACGCAGCCCTCCGGCGCCTCGAAGGCCGAGCGCGGCCGCCCGGCGATCGCCTCGAGGCGGTCCGAGCGCGCGTCGACGCGCGGGCGTGCCGCCAGCAGGGCCGCCGTGTACGGATTCAGCGGGCCGTCGTTGAGCGCGGCGCTTCGCTGCACCTCCATCACGGCGCCCGCGTACATCACGGCCGTGCGGTCGCAGACCCCGGCCGCCAGCTCGAGGTCGTGCGTGATGTAGAGCATCGCGAGCCGGCGCTCGCGGCTCAGCTCGCTGAGGAGCGCCATGACCTCGGACTGCGTGGTCACGTCGAGCGCGGTCGTGGGCTCGTCGGCGAGTATCAGCCGTGGCTCGTCGAGGAGCACGGACGCGATCATCACACGCTGGAGCATCCCGCCGGAGAGCTCGTGCGGGTGCTGGCGGAGCCGGCGCTCGCCGCCCGCGATGCCGACCTCGCCGAGCATGGCCGCGGCCCGGCGCTCGGCCTCCCGCGCGTCCACCCCGCGCACGAGCCGCAGCCCCTCCGTCAGGTGGTCGCCGATCGTGCGCACCGGATTGATGTGCGCGGCCGGGTCCTGGAAGATCGTGGCGATCCCGCCGCGGCGGAAGCGCCGCAGCGCCGCCCCGCGCAGGGTGAGCACGGGCTCGCCGTCGAAGACGATCTCGCCGCCCGTCACGGCGCCCTCCGGGAGCAGCCGCGCGACCGCGCGCGCGGTCATGGACTTGCCCGAGCCCGACTCGCCCACGAGCCCCACGGACTCGCCCTCCGCCACGTCGAGCGTCACGTCGTGGATGACCCGCCTCAGCTCGCCCTCGGCGCGGAGGTCCACGCGCAGCGCGCGGATCGAGAGCAGGGCCGCGGGCGGGGTGGGGGCGGGGCCGGTCACGCCGTCCTCGCGATGTCCCGCTGTGGCCGCACCGTGCATCGTCACTGCGCCGTCCGGCGGACGAGCCGGTCGGCGAGCAGGTTGAAGGCCAGCACCGTGACCACGATCGCCATGCCCGCGTAGAGCGAGGCCTCCGGGTTGCCGTTGAGGATCGCCGCCTGGCCGTCGGCGACCATGCGCCCCCATTCCGCCGACGGCGGCTGGACGCCCAGGCCGAGATAGGACAGCGCCGAGAGGTCCACCAGCGCGTAGCCGAACGAGACGGCGGCCTGGACGGCCACGTAGGGGAGGAGGTTCGGCAGCAGGTGCCTCCAGCAGATGCGCAGCGGCGACATGCCCGCGACCTGGCAGGCCTCGACGTAGGGGAGGGCGCGCTCCCTGATCGCGGCGCTGCGGATCACGCGCGCGATGTACGGCAGGTACGCGATCGAGAGCGCGATCACCGGCGCCACCAGGCCGGTGCCGAACATCGCGACGGCGAGGATGGCGAAGATCAGCCCGGGGAACGCGAACAGGATGTCGAGCACCCGCGAGGCGACGGTGTCCACGCGCCCGCCGCGCCAGGCGGTCACGAGCGCCACGGCCACGCCGCCCACCGTGGCGGCGACCACCACGAGCGCCGGGCCGAGCAGGCTGAGCCGGGCGCCGTGGATGATCCGCGACAGGATGTCCCGGCCCACGCTGTCGGTGCCGAGCGGGTGGCTGAGCGACGAGCCCTCGTTCGCGGCCAGGATGTCCGACGCGTCGGGGTCGTGCGGCGCGATCAGCGGCGCCAGCAGCGCCATCAGGACAAGCGCCGCGATCACGACGACGCACCCCGCCAGCAACGGGTCGCGGCCGCGCAGGCGGCGCCGCGCCGCTCCCGGCGGGATGACCCGTTCGATCGGCAGCGCGCCGCTCACGGCCGCCGCTCCGTGCGCAGGCGCGGGTCGAGCGCGGCGTTCAGCAGGTCCACGCCCACGTTGACGACGACGAAGATCGTGACCAGCAGGAGCGAGATCCCCTGGACCAGGGCGAAGTCCTTCGACGAGGTGGCCTGCACCAGCAGCGAGCCGATCCCGTTCAGGTTGAAGCTCTGCTCGATCACGACGGTGCCCGCCACGAGGCCGGCGATCGTGATGCCGAGCACCGTCGTGATCGGGATCAGGGCGTTGCGGACGATGTGCCGTCGCACGATCGCGCCCTCGGCCACGCCGCGGCTGCGCGCGGTCGCCACGTGGTCGCGGAGCGACTCCTCGTGCACCGCCGCCTTGGTCAGCTGGGCCACGTAGGCGTTCCACGCGAGCGCGAGCGCGATCGCCGGCAGGGTCAGGTGCCACAGGCGGTCGAGGAAGCCCGTGCCGTCGCCGAAGACGGGGAACCACCCCAGCTCCACCGCGAACACCGTGATCAGCACGATCGCCGCCACGTACGAGGGCACCGCGATGCCCACGCTGCTCACCGCCGTGATCCCCGCACCGGCGCGCGGCCTCAGCGCGCCCACTATCCCGAGCAGCACCCCGCCGACGAGCACGAGCGCGAAGGCATAGGCGATCAGAAGAGTGGTGGTACCGATCCGGTCGGAGATCAGCGACCCGACCGACTGCTTGTACGTGAACGACTCGCCGAGGTCCCCGCGCACCGCGCCGGAGAGCCACGCCCAGTAACGCTCGTAGAACGGGTCGTCCAGATGCCACTGCTCGCGGATCGACTCGAGCGTGCGCGGCGTGGCCTTGTTCCCCGCAAGCAGCGTCGAGGGGTCACCCGGGGCCAGGTACAGCGCCCCGTAGATCACCACGCTCGCCACCAGCAGCGTCAGGAGCAGCCCAGCGAGCCGCGTGAGCACGAGGCGCGCCAAGGACCGTCCCGGTGGCTACTTCCCGCCCATGTAGGCGAAGTCGGGCATCCACAGGTACGCGAACGACGTGGGCGCGCCGCCGATGTCGTTGCTGATGAACGAGATGTTCGCCAGCCCGAGCAGCGGGATGGTGACCCGGTCGTCCGCCTCGAGCTGGATCGCCTGGAGCAGCAGCTTCGCGCGCGCGTCAGCGTCGAGCGTCCGCCGGCCCTCGTCCATCGCCCTGACCGCCTTCGGCGAGTCCCAGCCGGAGTAGTTGAAGTAGGCGTCCAGCGGGATCACGTACGGCAGGAAGTTCAGCGGGTCCGGGTGGTCGCTGAAGCTCACGCTGAGCACGCCGTCGAAGCCCTTCCGGTACTCCGGCTTGTAGTAGAAGTTCGACAGGTCGAGCGGCTGGAGCGCCTGGATCTTCACGTTCAGGCCGATCTGCTTGCCCGCGTTCTGCACGAGCGTGGCCACGTCGAGCGTGGCCTGGTCGCCGGCCGGCGCCGCGATCACGATCGGCTTGTCGAGCCCGGTCACGCCGTCGAGCTGCTTCTTGGCGGCGTCGAGGTCGTAGTCGATGCTCGGCAGCTGCTTCCAGCCCTCCGCGTAGACGTCCTTGGCCTCCTGCTCGCGCGTGTTCGAGACCACGGCCTCGTTTGGGATCGCCGCTCCCGAGTAGGCCTTCTCGGCGATCGCCTGGCGGTCGATCGCGAGCGACAGCGCCTTGCGCACCCGCTCGTCGGCCATCAGGCCCTCCGGCCGCGCGGTGTAGATGCCGAGCTGCTGGGTGCTCGGCCCGTAGTAGAGCGTCCCGCTGCCCGCCCGCTGAAGCGCCGGGATGCTCGTGGCCGGGATGCCGTACGCGCCCGCCACCTCCCCGGACACCAGCGCGCTCGTGAGCGTGGTGGTCTCGCTCAGGAACCGCACCGTCACGTTCGCGATCTTGGGCTGGAGGTCCGGATCCCAGTAGTCGTCGTTCTTCGCGAGCTTGATCTCGGCGCCGGGCTTCCAGGACTCGAACTCGTACGGCCCTGTGCACATGACGCCGCCCTGGGCGGTGCCGATCTTGCTGCCGGCCTTCTCGGTGAAGTCGCGCTGCACGACGGCGCCGGGGCCGGCGGCCATCTCCTTGAGGAAGAGCTCGTCGGGCTGCTTGAAGCGGACGGTGACCTCGGACGGGCCGCTCGCCTCCATGCTCTCGACGTTCGCGAAGTAGGGCGCGGTGAGGGAGCCGGCGTCCTCGTCGAGGTTGCGCTTGAGGCTGTAGACGACGTCGTCGACGGTCATCGGCCTCCCGTCCCAGAACTTCACGCCCTTCCGGATCTTGAAGACGAGCGTCCTGTCGTCCGGCTGGTCCCAGGACTCGGCCAGGCCGGGCTCGAGCTCCCACTTCGGGTTGAAGCGCAGCAGGAAGTCGCACATCTGGGAGACCATGAAGTCCGGTGCGTAGTCGCCCGCCTGGATCGGGTCGATCGTCACGGGCTCGCCGTATGGGAGCGCCCACGTGATCGAGTCGACCGGCTTGGTCGCGGCAGGCTGCTGGTCGGTCAGCTCGACCCGGTAGCCCGCGCTGTCGGCGGCGTTCGCGCCGTTCGAGCCGTCGTCGTCGCCGCCGCACCCGGCGGCGGCGAGCAGGGCGGCCGCCAGGCAGGCCGCGGCCGGCCGGAGGAAGGACGTCTTGGCATGGGTCACTCTGGAAACTCCCTCTCGATCGCTCCGCGCAGCAGACCGCGCGCGTCCTCGGCTGTGATCAGCTCCATGGTCAGCTGCTGCCCCAGGCTCTCGAGCAGGGCGGCGAGCCGGCGCGCCGCGTCCTGTGGCCGGGCGTCCTCGGCGATCGAGCCGTCGCGCCGCCCGCGGTCGACGGCCTCGGCGATCAGCTGCACCCACTCGTCCCAGGACTCGCGCAGAATCGCGCGCACGTCCTCGTCGTGGCGGCTGACATGCCAGAACTCGCCCCACACCTCCCAGGCCTGGTCGAACTCGTCGCTGCCTCCGAGCCACGGGAAGAGCCGAGCGTCGATCTCCTCGCGGCCGGAGGCGGAAGAGCTGGCGGCCTCGGCCATCGCGCGCAGGGTGATCGCGTCGGCGTACAGGAACGCCTCGCGGGCGAGCTGGTCGAGCGTGTCGAAGTGGTAGTGGACGAGCCCGACCGACACGCCCGCCTCGCGCGCCACGACCGCGGACTTGAGCTGGGCCACGCCGTCGCGGCCGATCACGCGCACCGCGGCGTCCAGGATGAGCGCCCTGTTGGCGGTTGCCGGGGTCCTGACTGAATGCTCACTCAAGACGGTCGAGACCCTATGCCGCGGGCGCCCGCCGTGTCAACCGGCAGCTAGCCTGGCCTGGTGGCCCGGAGCGCCCTACTGGTTCCTCTGCTGCTCGCGGCCGCCATCGCCGGCTGCGGCGACGACGAGCCCTCGCGGCCCGTGCAGCTGACGCTCGTGACCCCCTCCGACGGCGCCGTCGTGCACACGGCCAGGGTCGAGGTGCGCGGCCGCGTGAGCCCGCCCGGCGCGCGCGTCCTCGTGGCCGGCCGCCCGGCGACCGTGACCGGCGGCGAGTTCCGCGCCAGCACCCGGCTCGGCGAGGGCTCGAACGTGATCGATGTGGCTGCTTCGGCGGATGGCGCCCGCACGTCCTGGGCGGCGCTGCGCGTGGCGCGCCAGACGCTCGTCCGGGTGCCCGACGTCGCCGGACTGGAGCGCGACGAGGCCGTGGGCCGGCTCGAGGCGGCCGGCCTCCGGGCCGACGTGGACGAGGAGGCGGGCGGGCTGCTCGATCGGCTGCTCGGCACGCCGCCGGTGGCCTGCGAGACGGAGCCCGGCCCCGAGGCCGAGCTGCCGCGCGGCGCCCGCGTCCGCGTGCTCGTGTCGCGCGGCTGCTGAGCGCGCGTCAGCCGTCCGGGCTGAGCGCGATGAGGCCCACCCGCGGCCGGCCGTCGTCGCGGCGCACCCCGAGGACGATCCGGCCGGTCAGCGGCCCGGCCCCGGTGCGCGAGGCCACGTACTCGCCGCTCGCCCGCCCCGCCGCGCCGCCGCGGACCGTGAGCCCTGTCAGGCGGTAGTCCTCGGTCGCGTTCGCGTCGAACTGCCCGCGGTACTCGCGCAGCACCGCCGCGCGGCCGCGCTGGCGGTCCGCCGGCGTCACCCGGGTCACGTCGCGGGTGAGGACGTCGCGCAGCGCGCCGGCGTCCTCGCGCCCGTACGCGGCGGCGAAGCCGTCGGCCGCGGCGCGCACCTCGGCGGCGCTGAGCTCGGTGGACCCGGTGTCGTCCCCGGCCACGACGAGCGCCGCGCCCGCGCCCGCGGCGGCGAGCAGCGCCGCGAGCGCGACGGCGACCGGCACGCGCCGGCCGCGTGACCGGCTCATCCGCGCTGTCGGCTCTGCGGGAAGCGCGACGGTGCCCGCGGTGAGCGCCGAGGTCGGGGCGTCGTGCGAGCCGTTCGCCGCCGCCGCGGCCGCCGGCCGCGCCGCCGCCGGCGCTTCGCGGGCGCTCCCGGTGGCGGCGCTCAGCGCGTCGACGAACGCGTGTGCAGACGAGTAGCGGTCCCCCGGCCGCTTGGCGAGCGCGCGCTCGATCACGTGGTCGTACGCCGCCGGGACGCCGGCGGTATCCGACGCCCGCGGCGGCGGCTCGTTGAGCGCGGCGAGCATCGTGGCGGGGTAGGTCTCGCGTCTGAAGGGCGGTCGTCCGGTCAGCGCCGCGTGGAGGACGCAGCCGAGCGCGTAGACGTCGGTTCGCGGGCTCACCTCGCCGCCCTCGAGCTGTTCCGGCGCCATGTAGTCGACGGTCCCGAGCAGGTCGCCGGTCGACGTCACGCGCGTGCCGCCCGCCGGGTCCAGCACCAGCCCGAAGTCGGTGAGGTAGACGTGCCCGGTCCCCGGCTCGCCCGCGATCAGCACGTTCGCGGGCTTGACGTCGCGATGCACGAGCCCGGCCGCGTGGGCTGCCTCGAGCCCGGCGCCGACCTGCGCGACGATCGCCGCCGCGGTGGCGGGCTCGAGCCTGCCCGCGTTCGCGATCAGCCGCTGGAGGTCGCCGCCGTCCACCCAGCGCATCACCAGGTAGAGCCGGCCGTCGGACTCGCCCGCCTCGTAGACGGGGATCACGTTCGGGTGGTCGATCGAGGCCGCCAGCCGCGTCTCGCGCTCGAAGCGGGCGTGGAACACGGGGTCGGCCGCGCGCTCGGGCGCCACGACCTTGAGCGCGACCGTGCGCCCGAGCGGATGCTGGGTCGCGCGGTAGACCACGCCCATGCCGCCGCGGCCCGCCACCGCCTCGATGCGGCAGCCGGCGAAGGTCGAGTCGAGGACCAGATCGGCCACGGGTGTGAGTCTGACGAAGGGCCCCGCTCACGCGGGGCCCCAGGTCAGACTCAGGTGTGGCGCGCGCGGCTCAGTTGAGCCAGGCGTCCACCTTGTCCTGGTTCTCCTCCACCCAGTCCTGGCCGGCCTTCTCCGGGTCGACCTTGTCGCCGGCGATCGCCTTGGCGACCTGCTCCTGGTCCTCGTTCGTGAGCTCGAACTTGCTCAGCATGTCGTACGCGGGCGACTTGCTGTCCGCGAACTTCTTCGAGAACAGCTTGTTGATCACCGTCACGTCGTACTCGCACTTGTACTGCTCGGGGTCGCCGCCTGACTTGGAGTCGTCCTTGCAGTCCTGGTTCGCGTCCGTGCGCGGCGGGAGCTGGACCTCGGCGAGGTCGTACTCCTGGTTCAAGTACTGCGGCGTGTACCAGTAGAAGATGACCGGCTTCTTCTGCTTGTACAGCTGCGACCAGCGGGCCACCTGCGCGGGCTCCGCGCCGGCGGTCACGTGCTTGAAGTTGAGCCCGAGCGCTTCGATGAGCTCCTTGTCCTTCTGCACGTAGCTCGGGTCGCCGCCCAGGAACATGCCCTGGTCGCCCGACTCCGGCGTCTTGAAGAGGTCCTCCTTGCCCTTCAGGCCCTCCCACGACTTGAACTCCGGGTTCTCGTCCATCAGGTACTTGGGGATGAACCAGCCGATGTGGCCCTCGACGCCGAGCGGGCCGCCCTGGACCACGGTGCCGGCACCGTCGATGTACTTCTTGTACTCGTCGACGTGCTGCCAGTCCTCGAGCACGGCGTCGACCTTGCCGTCCGCCATCGCCTGGAACACCGGGATCTCGGCGATCTTGGTGATCTCGACCTCGCACCCGAGGTTGTCCTCGAGCACCGCCTTGGCGATGTAGGTGTTGGCGGTCGAGCCGGCCCAGGCCTGCTCGTTCAGCACGACCTTGCCGCAGTCCTTGCCGCCCGCCGCCGCGTTCTCGCTGCTGCCCGAGGACTGATCGTCCTTGTCCTCCCCGCAGGCCGCGGCGAAGAGCGCGACCAGTAGCGCCATGGCGACGGCGAGTGCCGTCTTCCTGCGCAGTTTTCGATCCTTCACGAGTCTCCCCTCATTGATTGGACTTGCCTCTATGCCCTGCTTGGGTCACGCCTCCCCCGCGTGACCCGGTCGAGCGCGATGCCGAGGGCGAGGATCGCCAGCGACGCCACCACTCCCTCCCCGAACTCGTTCCTCTGGAGCCCGCGGGCGATCATGTCGCCGAGGGCTCCGGAGCCGACCAGCCCGCCGATGACGACCACCGCGAGGACCAGGATGATCCCCTGGTTGACGCCGAGCATGATGCTCTCACGCGCGAGCGGCACCTTGACCTTCGCCAGCACCTGCATGCGCGAGGCGCCGAAGGCGTAGGCGGCCTCCACGGCCGCGGGCGGCACCCCGCGCACGCCGTTCGTGACCAGCCTGATCACGACCGGGATCGCGTAGAGCACCGATGCCACGATCCCCGGGATCCGCGAGACCGGCATCAGGTAGATGAACGGGATGATGTAGACGAGCTGCGGCAGCGTCTGGAGCGTGTCGAGCAGCGGCCTGAGCAGCCGCTCCACGCGCGGGCTCTCGGCGGCCCAGACGCCGATGACGATCCCGAACAGGACCGCGATCGCCGTGGCCACCAGCACCTGCGACGCCGTGTCCATCGCCTCGGGCCACACGCCCATCACGCCGATCGCCGTGAGCATCAGGAGCGTCGTGATCGCGGGGCGGAGCCCGCTCAGCACGAACGCGATCGCGGTCAGGCCGCCGAGCACGACGAACCAGGGTGAGTCCACCAGCAGCTTGCGGAGCGGCTCGAGCAGGTTTTCGAGGATGAAGTTGCCGAGCGGCTCGGTGATCCCGAAGATGAACGACGTCGGGTCCTGCACGTAGTCGAGCGCGTCCTGGATCCAGCGCAGCAGGTCGTCGTGGATCGTCGCCGTGTAGACCGTCGTCGACGTCTCGAACTCGTCGGGGTAGACCGAGTCGGCCCCCAGCGCCCGGGCGGCGAAGACCGTCGCGAGGATCCCGGCGAACGTCGCGAGCGTGAGCACCCGGGCGTGACGCTTCCCCCTGTCGGTCAGGTGGCGGCGGGTCGGGTCGGTGCGCTCCGCGATCGCCGACGTGGCGCGGTCGAGGGCGATCGCCATGATCACGATGGCGATGCCGGCGAGGATCGCGAGCGCGGCGTTCGAGTAGAGGCCGTTCGTCACCACGTCGCCGAGGCCGCGCCCGCCGATCAGGCCCGCGATCACGACCAGCGAGAGGGCGAACATGATCGTCTGGTTGACCGAGAGCAGCAGCTGGCGGCGTGCCAGCGGCAGCTGGACCTTGAAGAGCGTCTGGGCCGCGGTGGAGCCGAAGGCGCGCGCGGCCTCGACGGAGTCGGCCGTCACACCGCGGATGCCGAGCGCCGTGATGCGCACGGCCGGCGGCACCGCGTAGATCATCGTGCAGATCACGGCGGCCGCGGGGCCGACCGAGAACAGGATCACGACCGGCATCAGGTAGGCGAAGGCCGGAACGATCTGCATGGCGTCGAGCACCGGGGTGATCGTGCGGTGGAAGCGCTGCGAGCGGCCCGCGAGCACGCCGAACGGGATGCCGATGGCCAGCGAGAGCAGCACGGCCGCCGACATCAGGGCCAGCGTCTGCATGCTCTCCTCCCACAGGCCCATGACCGCGAACGAGACGAACGCGAGGAAGGTGATCAGCGCCGCCCGCCAGCCGCCGAAGCGCAGCACGAGCAGCGTCCCCGCCGCGATCGTCCCGACCCACGTGAGCCACAGCAGCATGTCGGTGAGCGCGGTGACGAGCCAGTCCGCGAGCGCGCGGAACCCGTCGAGGATCGCGAAGAAGAAGTTCGGGTCGGGGGCTGTGCGCTGCTCGAGCAGCCAGGTCTGCGCGTCGTCGAGCTTGGCCGGGAGCTCCTGCCACGTGAGCGACACCGGCCAGCTGTAGTCGCCGTCGACCAGGAGGTAGCCGAGCAGCATGAGCAGGACGATTCCTCCGACCTGCACGGGCCGGCTCCGCCAGCGCGAGCCGGGGGCGAAGGCCGCGGGCGGAGCGGCGATCCTGCCGCTAGCTACCGCCACCGGAGTCCTCGGGCCCACCCGCCATGGCCTGGAGGATCGACACGCGGTCGACGATGCCGACGCAGCGCCCGTTCTCGACCGCGCGGATCGGCCCGTCGGTGGCCGCCGCCACCGGCACGGCGTCCTTCACGGTGGTCTTCACGTCCAGCTCGGGGCCGCCGGACTCCTCGCCGGGGCGAGGGTCGCGCATGATCCAGCGGAGCGTGAGGACGTGCGTGCGCGGGATGTCGCGCACGAAGTTCCTGACGTAGTCGTTCGCCGGCGAGCCCACGAGCTCCTCGGGCGAGCCGAGCTGGACGATCGCGCCGTCGCGCATGATCGCGATGCGGTCGCCGAGCCGGAGCGCCTCGGGCAGGTCGTGGGTGATGAACAGCATCGTCTTGCCGGTCTCCTCCTGGAGCCGCACGACCTCGTCCTGCATGTCGCGGCGAATCAGCGGGTCGAGCGCGCTGAAGGGCTCGTCGTAGAGCATCAGCTGGGGGTCGACCGCGAAGGCGCGCGCGAGCCCCACGCGCTGCTGCATTCCGCCCGAGAGCTGGTCGGGGAACGAGTTCGCCACGTCCTCGAGGCCCACGAGCCCGAGCACCTCGGACGCGCGGGCGAGCCGCTCGGCCTTGCCGACGCCCTGGATCTCGAGCCCGAAGGCCACGTTGTCGATGACGCGCCGGTGGGCCAGGAGCCCGAAGTGCTGGAACACCATCGAGACGCTGTGCCGGCGAAGCTCGCGCAGCTCGGACGCGTCCGCCTCCATCACGTCGTGGCCGGTGATCGTGATCTTGCCGGCGCTCGGCTCGATCAGCCGGATGAGCGTCCGGACGAGGGTGGACTTGCCGGAGCCGGAGAGGCCCATGACCACGAAGACCTCGCCCGGCATGATTTCGAGCGAGACGTCCCGGACCGCGATGACGCACCCCGTCTTGTCGTGCAGCTCCGAGCGCGAGAGCTCGGCGTCTGGCGTGCCGATGACCCTGTCGGCCTTCTGCCCGAAGATCTTCCAGACGTTCTCCGCGCGGACGAGAGGCTCCCCGTTCCCTCCGGCGGGGGGCGTCGCTTCGGGGCTCTCAACGGCCGCGGAGCCGCTCGAGTCGCTCACTGCGGCGATGATATATCAGCCGTCCCGGCCCTCGCTAGGGGGGTCAATCGCACCTTAAAGGAGCACCGTCTGGAGCTCCGTCAGCGTGTCCATCGCGTGGGCGCCGCCCACGCGCCCGATCCCGCTCTCGGACCGCGCGCGCCCGCCCCACGGCAGATGCGGCTCCCAGTAGTTGGTCGTCTCGTTCACGTTGACCAGGCCCATGTGGACCGAGTCCGCGTACCGCAGCGCCGCTGAGAGGTCGTTCGTGAAGATCGCGGCCATCAGCCCGTAGGACTGCGAGTTCGTCTGCTCGATCGCCTCGTCGAGCGAGCCGATGCCGACCACGGGCGCGATCGGCCCGAAGGTCTCCTCGGTGGCGGCGATCGAGTCCGGCGGCACGCCGTCGAGCACGGTCGGCTCCCAGTAGAGGCGGGTGGGGAAGCCCCCGGCGCGCGCGCCGCCGGTCACGATCCGCGCGCCGCGCTCGACCGCGTCGGTCACGTGGCGGTCCATCTTGTCCGCGCCCGGCTCGTTGTTCACGGGCCCCATCGTCGTGTCGTCGGCGAGCGGGTCGCCGAGGCGCACCTCGCGCTCGACCTCCTGCGCGAGCAGCCGCACGAAGTCCTCGCGCACGCGCTCGTGGACGAGGATGCGCTCGGCGGCGGAGCAGCTCTGGCCGGCGCCCAGGAAGGCGCCCACCCGGGCGGCCTCCGCCGCGGCGCGCAGGTCCGCGTCCTCCATCACCACGAGCGGGCCGTTGCCGCCCATCTCGAGCAGCTGCGCCTTCCCGGCGGCGCGCCGGGCGACGGTGAGCCCGGTGGCGGTGGAGCCGGTGAACGTGACGGCGCGCGTGCCGGGGTTGGCGGCGATCTCGTCGCCGACCTCGGGGCCGGGGCCGAGCACCATGTTGAAGACGCCCGGCGGCAGGTCCGCCTCGGCCACGCACTCGGCGAGCAGCCCGGAGCAGACCGCGGTGGTGGGGGCGGGGGTCCAGACCACGCAGTTGCCGCAGGCGAGCGCGGGCGCCACCACCTCGGCGGGCATCGTGTACGGCCAGTTCCACGGCGTGATCACGCCGACCACCCCGAGCGGGCGCCGGATCAGGAGCACGCGCCGGCCGGGCGCGGAGCTCTCGGGGATGCGCCCCTCGAGGCGCTTGCCGTCCTCCGCGGCCATGCGCCAGAACTCGATCAGCTCGCCCACCTCGCCCTCGGCCTCCGCCTTGAGCGGCTTGCCCTGGTCGAGCGTGAGCACGCGCGCCAGCTCGCCCGCGCGGCGCTCGCAGGCGTCGGCCACCCGGTGGAGCAGCTCGGCGCGCTCGAAAGCGGTCCGCGCGGCCCAGGCGGGGAAGGCGGCGTCGGCCGCGGCGATCGCGCTCCGGGCGTCCTCGCGGCCGCCCTCCGCCACCGGCCCGAGCGACTCCCCGGTCGCGGGGCTCGTGGCCTCCGCGGTGGCGCCGCCGAGCGCGTCGCGCCACTCCCCGTCGATGAACATCCGCGTGCTCACCTGCTGAACGCCGCCAGCAGCTCGCGCTGGAAGTCGAGCACGTGCCCGCGCATGATCTTCCGCGCGCGCGGGCCGTCCTCGGACAGCAGCGCCTCGAGCAGGTGCGCCTGGTCGTGCACCGCGTGGGTCAGGCCGGGCAGGCGCTCGAGCACCAGGTACCAGATGCGCAGCGAGTGCGTGAAGTAGCGCTCGAGCGTCTCGGTCAGGTACGGGTTGCCCGACGCCTCCCAGGTGAAGCGGTGGATGCGCTCGTCGAAGCGCATGAGCCAGTCCTGGTCGCCCGGGCGGCTGAGGCCCTCGGCCTCGCGCCGCAGCGACTCGGCGGCGATCCGCGCGACCGCGTCCATGCGCCCGGCGGCCAGCTCGGCGGCGAAGCCCTCGAGCTCGGCGCGGACCTCGCTGATGTTCTCGATGTCCGAGGCGTCCACCTCGGAGACGAAGGTGCCGCGGCGGGGCTGCACCGACACGAGGTTCTCGAGCGCCAGCCGCTTCACGGCCTCGCGCAGCGGCGTGCGGCCGATGCCGAGCTCACCCATCAGGTCGTCCTCGCGCAGGACGCTGCCCGGGGCGAGCCGCAGGGTCACGATCCGGTCGCGGAGCTCGACGTAGGCGCGGTCGGCCACGAGCTTGGCCACGGGGAGGCTGGAGGGCGCGCCGGCCATGGTTGCCGCGGATAGTAACCTGATATATCAGCGATGGCGACCGCTGATCTGCTCGCCCGCGCCCGCTTCGAGGTGCTGCCGCTCGAGGGGATCGAGGAAGAGGTGGCCGCCCATCTCTCGACCGGCCAGAAGGTGACGATCACGGCGTCGCCCAGCCGCGGTCTCGACGCGACGCTCGAGGTCGCCGAGCGGCTATCCGCCCTCGGCTACCCCGTGGTGCCGCACCTGTCGGCCCGGCTGATCCGCGACCGCGCCCACCTGGACTCGCTGCTCGACCGCGCGCTGGCAGCCGGCGTGCGCGAGCTGTTCGTGCTGGCCGGCGACCCTCCGCACCCCGCCGGCGAGTTCACCGGCGCCGCCGAGCTGCTGCACGCGATGGGCGGGCGCCGCGCCGAGTTCGACGCGATCGGCATCACGGGCTACCCCGAGAGCCACCACCTGATCAGCGACGAGGAGACCATCAGCGCGATGTTCGCGAAGGCCCCGATGGCAACGCACATCGTGAGCCAGGTCTGCTTCGACGCGGACGTGATCGCCGGCTGGATCCGCGCGGTGCGCGAGCGCGGCACCGGCCTGCCGATCTGGATCGGCCTGCCCGGGAGCGTGCACCGCGCCCGTCTGGTGCGGGTCTCGATGAAGATGGGCCTGGGGGAGTCGAGCCGCTTCCTGCGGCACAACCGCGGCTTCGCCTCGCGCCTGCTGGGACGGCGCTTCTCACCGGGGTCGCTGATCTCCGCCCTCGAGCCGGTGACCTCCGACCCGAGCGCCCAGGTGGCCGGCTTCCACCTCTACACGTTCAACGAGGTGGCGCGGACGGAGCGCTGGCGCCGGCGGATGCTGGAGCGCCTGAACGACGGGCGATGAGGGCGGGCCGAATATCGGGGGTTCCGTCAGTTCTGCATCCATACGGTGCACAGGTGACGGAACCCCCTGCGGCGGTCGAGCCCGCTCGGCTCAGTGACCGTCGTTCGCCTCGGGCCCGAGCGACTCCACGAGCAGCGTCGACAGATCCACCACGCGCAGATCGTCCCCGCGCGCCTTCACGCCGTCGTCCAGCATCACCGTGCAGAAGGGGCAGGCGACCGCCAGCGTCTCCGCGCCCGTCTCCGCCGCCTGGCGCGCCCGCTCCTCGTTGATCAGGCCGCCGCGCTCCTCCATCCACATGTGCGCGCCGCCGGCGCCGCAGCAGAACGTCCGCTCGCCGCTCTTCTCCATCTCGACCGGCGAGCCGACCGCCGAGACCAGCTCGCGCGGGGAGGCGCGGACGTCGTTGTGGCGGGCCAGGTAGCAGGAGTCGTGGTAGGTGATCGACTCGGAGCCGGCGCTCGGCGCCAGCCGCCCGTCGCGGATCAGCTCCGCGAGCAGCTCCGTGTGGTGGACGACCTCGTACTCGCCGCCGAAGTCCGGGTATTCGTTGCCGAGCGTGTTGAAGCAGTGCGGGCAGCTCGCCACGATCTTCGTGACGCCGGACTCGTTCAGCGTCGCCACGTTCTGCTCGGCGGCCGCCTGGAAGACGTACTCGTTGCCCATTCGCCGCGCCGGGTCCCCCGTGCACCCCTCGCGCGGGCCGAGGATCGCGAAGTCCACCCCCGCGGCCTGGAGCAGCCGCGCCGTGGACTCCGCCGCCCTCCGCGCGCGCTCGTCGAAGGACGCCGCGCAGCCGACCCAATACAGCACCTCCGGCGCGGGCTCGCCCGGCTGCAGCACGCGCACACCGAGCTGCTCCGCCCAGTCGGCCCGCTCCGTCTGCGGCCTGCCCCACGGGTTCGACGCGCGCTCGACGTCGCGCAGCATCGGCTCGGCCTCCGCCGGGAACGACGAGTCCATCATCACGAGGTGGCGCCGCAGGTCCACGATGTGGTCCACGTGCTCGATCGACACCGGGCACTCGCGCACGCAGGCGCCGCACGTCACGCAGTCCCAGACCACGTCGGCGGTGACGGCGTTGGGCACCAGCGCCGTGGGCTCGAAGCCGTCCGCGCCGCGCAGCAGCGGAGGGCCCTCCTCGAAGACCTGGTCGCGCAGGGCCATGATCAGCAGCTTCGGCGACAGCTCCTTGCCGGTGGCCCACGCGGGGCAGACGTCCTGGCAGCGCCCGCACTCGGTGCACGAGAAGGTGTCGAGCGTCTGCTTCCAGGTGAGGTCGTGCACCGTGCCGGCCCCGAAGCGCATGTCCTCCTCGGGCCCGTCGAAGCGCAGCGGCTCCAGCCGGCCCCGCGCGCGCGTGCGCGAGAAGAAGACGTTCACGGCCGCGGTCGCGATGTGGAGGTGCTTCGAGTACGGCAGGTAGACGAGGAACGAGAGGATCAGCAGCACGTGCGCCCACACGAAGCAGCGCTCGAGCACCTCGGTGACGGAGTCGTCGCCGAAGAGCCCCGACAGCGCGTCCGAGACGGGCGACCAGCCCGCGGGCCACTCGTTCAGCCCGAGCGCGATCCGGCTCGCGTGCCAGAGCAGGAGCGTCGTGACGATCCCGGCGATCATGGCCAGGATCAGGTCCGCCTCGCCGAGGTGGCTGCCCTCGAAGCGCGCGGGCCGGGCGAGCTTGCGGATCGCGACCGCGGCGACCACGCCGAGCAGGACGAGCACCGCGAAGACGTCGACCAGGAGGGCGAACCAGCCCTGATGCCCGAGCCACGGCAGCGTGGCGTCGCGGTCCACGGCGCCGATCAGCGCGATCAGGATCGTGGGGAAGAGGACGAGGAAGCCCCAGAAGATCGCCGCGTGCATGAGACCCGGTCCGAGCCGCTGGAACAGCTTGCGCTGACCCAGCACGATCACGGCCTCGTTGCGGGTGCGGCGCGGGAGGTCGTCGAAGCGCTCGGCGGGCTTGCCCATCCGGACGAGGTCCACGATGAGCTTCGCGCGACGCGCGAAGAGCGTGCCGGCGACGATGAGAGCCGCCCCGAGGGCCAGCGCCCCTATTGCGAGCGCGCCTTTCTGAGCTCGGCGGTGATCGCCGGGACGATCTCCGTCAGGTCGCCGATCACCGCGTAGTCGGCGCTCGCGAGGATCGGCGCCTCGGCGTCGGTGTTGATCGCGAGGATCTTCTTCGCGCCCTTGCAGCCCGCGATGTGCTGCGTCGCGCCGCTGATCCCGCAGGCGATGTAGAGGTCGGGGGAGACCTTCGTGCCGGTCTGGCCCACCTGGTCGGTGTGCGGGCGCCAGCCCGCGCTCGTGACCACGCGCGAGCAGCCCACGGCCGCGTCGAGCAGCCCGGCCAGCTCCTCGAGGATCCCGAAGCCGTCGGCCGAGCCCACGCCGCGCCCGCCGCTCACGACGACCCTGGCCTCGGCGAGCGAGACGCCGGACACGGTCTCCTCCACGTGCTCGGCCACCTGGACAGCGAGGTCCGAGTCGGACAGCGCCGGGGTGAAGGCGTCCACCTCCGGGGCGCCCTCGCCCGTGACCGCCGGCAGGACGTGCGGGGCGACCGAGAGCAGCGGCAGCGATGAGTGGATGCGCGCCTCCTCCAGCAGGCTGCCGCCCCAGCGCACGCGCGTGAGGACGTCGCCCTCGGCCGCCGTGCAGTTGGCGGCGAAGGGGAGGTCCCGGCGCGCCGCCACGTGCGCGAGCACCTCATTGCCTCTGTTCGTGCCGGGGGCCACCACGGCGGACGGTGAAACGCGGTCGATCGCCTCCTCCAGCGCGGTCGCCCACGCACCGGGCGCGTAGGCGCCCGGAAGCTCGGGGATGTGCGCGCGAGCGACCGGCAGGGCGGCGGAGCCGACCACCTCGACCTCGCCGAGCGACTGCGCGAGCGTCAGCGCCTGGCGCGTGAGCTCGTCGTCGCCCGGGTCGGCCAGCAGGAGCACGGCCATCAGGCGACCCCCAGCTCGCGCATCACGTTGACCACGGCGGGCGCCGCGCCGGCGCCCTCGCCCAGGATCTCCGCCTGCTTGCCCGGCCCGCCCGGGACCACGAGCCGCAGCTTCTCGAGCCGTGCGCCGGGCCGCTCGGGCGAGACCGTCTCGACGGGCTTGGAGCGCGCGCGGAGCTTCGCGGGCACGGACGGGTAGCGCGGCAGGTTTATGCCCTCGAGCACCGACACGACGGCGGGCAGCGGCACGCGGTAGACGTCGCGGCCACCCGGCACCTCCTGCTCGCAGCGCGCCACGCCGTCCTCGACCGACAGGCCCTTCAGCCCGGTCACCACCGGCCGGCCGAGGGCATGCGCCACGCGGATCCCGACCTGGTAGTTGCCCGAGTCGGCCGACTCGTTGCCGAACACGATCAGGTCGAACTCCTCCTCGGCCCGGACGGCGGCCACAATCGCGGCCGCCGTGGCCTGCGGGTCCCATTCCCCGCCGTCGGTTGCCACCAGGATCCCGCGGTCGGCGCCGATCGCGAGCGTGTCGCGGATCTGCTCCTCGGCCTCCGGCGGGCCGAGCGCCAGCACGGTGACCTCGCCGCCGTGCTGCTCGACGAGGCGCACGGCCTCCTCCACGCCGCACTCCTCGTGGGGGCTGATCGTGAACCCGAGGTGGCGCGTCTCGAGCGCCTGGTCGTCCTCGGTGAGCACCATGCGGCCGCCGGTCAGGGGCACGCGCTTGACGCAGACGAGGACCCTCATGCGGGCACGGCGCCGGCGGCCTTGACGCGCTCGTTGCCGGGGTCGAACACCGGCGTCGATCCCGCCACGGCCACGGTCACGGGGTAGCGCTCGCCCATGTAGAGCACGGCCAGCTCGTTGCCCTCCCGCGCGTGCTCGGCCGGGAGGTACGACATGAGCAGGTGCTTGCCGACGGAGGGGCCGGCGCCCGCGCTCGTGACGAACGAGCGGCGCCCCCTCGCGTCCACGAGCGGCTCGCCGTCGCGCGTCTGGATCGGCTCGCCCCCGAGCGGGTAGCGCTTGACGCCGCTCGAGGACGTGTGGTCGTCCACGGTCAGCGTGCACATGAGCGCGGCCGGCTCCTGCTCGCGGTGGCGCACATGCGCCTCCCTGCCCACGAAGTCCTCGTCCTTGACCTTGCCCCAGGCCATGCCGGCCTCCACCACGTCGTACTCGGAGTCGAGCTCGAAGCCGAAGGCCCGGTAGCACTTCTCCAGCCGGCCGGTGGTTCCGTAGACGCCGATGCCGGCAGGCAGCACGCCGTGCGGCTCGCCCGCCTCCCAGACCGTCTCCCACAGCCGCGCGCCCTCCTCGATCGGCACGTACAGCTCCCACCCGAGGTCGCCGACGTAGGAGATCCGCGACGCCATGACGCGCAGCGGGCCCATCTCGATCGTCCGGAAGGTCGCGAACGGGAAGCCCTCGTGCGACACGTCGTCGCTCGTCGTGCCCGCGAGGATGTCGCGCGCCCGGGGGCCCCAGAGCCCGAGCGTGCACCAGCTGGACGTGAGGTCCACGACCTGCGCGTCGGTCGCGTGGTCGCGGAACCACTTGAGGTCGGCCATCCCGTGCGCCCCGCCGGTGACCACGCGGAAGTGGTCGTCGGACAGCCGCATGATCGTGAGGTCGGAGCGGAAGCCGCCGCGTGGGGCGAGCACGGGCGTGTAGACGACCTTGCCGTGCTTCACGTCCATCTGGCGCATGGCGACCCGCTGCACGGAGTCGAGCGCGCCCGGCCCGACCACGTCGAACACGCAGAAGGCGGTGAGGTCGAAGATGGCGGCGCGGTCGCGCATCGCGAGGTGCTCCGCATTGATGACCGGCGACCACCAGCGCGAGTCCCACTCGGCCTCGCGGCCCTCCACGCCGTACTCCTCGACGAGCCCGGCGTTCGACTCGTACCAGTGCGGCCGCTCCCAGCCCGCCGTCTCGTAGAAGACCGCGCCGAGGTCGCGGGCCTGGTGGTAGAAGGGGGAGAGCCGCGCGGGGCGGTCCGACTCCCACTGCTCGCCGGGGTGGACGATCCCGTAGGTCTTGTTGAAGTGCTCGGACGCGCGCGCCTTCACGTGCGCGACGCTCTTCTGGCAGTCGTGGAAGCGGGCGACGTCCGACGACTGCAGCTCGATCTCGGGCTCGCCCTCCACCATCCACTGTGCGAGCGCGCGGCCCACGCCGGGGCCCTCCTTCACCCACACCGCCGACGCGGCCCAGAGCCCGCCCGCCTCGGGCGTCTCGCCGAGCACCGGCATGCCGTCCGGGGTGAGGGAGAGGAGGCCGTTGATCGCGTACTTGATGCCCACCGACTCGTCGCCCACGATCTCCGGCATCAGCTCGAGCGCGTGCTCCATCTGCTCGGCGAAGTCGTCCTGGGTGAACGGGAACTCGGTGGGGGAGAGCGCCGCCTCCTCGACCGACGGGATCTCGTCGGGGTCGTGGAGGATCGGGCGGTGGGCGTACGAGCCCACCTCGAGCCCGCTCCCGTCCTGGCGCTCGTACATGTTCGTGTCCATGTCGCGGACGATCGGGAACTCGATGGCGCTCTTCGCCCCGGCGAAGCGCGGCACCGGGCCGATGTCGATCATCTGGTGCACGGCGGGCGTCAGCGGGATCGACGCGCCCGCCATCCGCGCGAGCCGCGGGCTCCAGACGCCGCACGCGATGACCACGATCTCCGTCTCCACGTCGCCGCGGGTCGTGCGCACGCGCCGCACCCGCCCGTGCTCCACGTCGATGCCGAGCACCTCGGTGTTGGCCGCCACGGTCAGCGCCCCGGCCTCCTGCGCGCGCTCGCGCATGAGCGTGCCCGCGCGCAGTGAGTCCACGACGCTCACCGACTTCGTGTGGAAGCCGCCGATGATCACGCTCTCGTCGATGTAGGGGACGAGCTCCTTGATCTCGGCCGGGGTGACGATCGCGACGTCGTCCACGCCCCACGAGGCCGCCGAGCTCATCCGCCGGCGGAGCTCCTCCATCCGCTCCTCCGTGCGTGCGACCTCGATGCCGCCGCACTCGATCCGCACGCCGAGGTCCTCGTACTGGCGCGAGCTGTCGGCGGTCAGCGCCGTCATCTCGCGCGAGTGGTCGACCGGGAAGATGAAGTTCGAGGCGTGACCCGTCGACCCGCCCGGGTTCGGCAGCGGCCCCTTGTCGAGCAGGACCAGATCGGTCCAGCCGAGCTCCGCCAGGTGGTGGACCAGGCTGTTGCCGACTATCCCCGCGCCGATGACCACGGCGCGCGCGGCGGGCGGCAGGGAGCTCGTTGCCCCGGAGGGGTCGTTCACGGAGGTCACCTCGCGTTTGGGATTGAGCTTCGAGCCTGATATATCACACTCCGTGCACTCCGCAAGAGAGCTGCGCAGCTCGATGTTCGGGTTCGAGGTCGACGGGCGGCCCGCCGGAATCGAGGACGTGTTCGAGGGCTTCGGCGAGCACGATCGCGTGGGCCTCGTGATGCGCCGGCCGTGCGGAGCGGTCGGGGCGAGCGCGCTGCTCACGGCGGCGATCACGGCCTTCTACGACGTCCAGCGCTCGCGCTCCGAGCATTTCCTCGTCTACCCCGACTACTTCCTGTTCCACGTGGGCGGCCCGCTGGGCGACCACGGCCGGCTGGACATCTGGCCGCGGCGCAAGGAGGTGGTGGTCGAGGACGATCCCGAGCGCATCCTCGAGGCGATCGACGACCGCGGGATCACGCGCCTGCTGGTGGAGGACGGCACGCCGGGTGGCGGGAGCCTGGCCGAGGAGCCGGTGGCGAGCGCGCGCTCGCGGATCAGGAGCTGCCTCGCCTACTCGCCCGCCGGCCGCGCGCGCGACGCCGACGTGCGCGTGGCGAGCAACCCGGTCAGCGAGGGCTACGTGGAGACCGTCCTGCTCGAGCGGTCCCGGGAGATCGACCCGGACGTGCGCCGCGCGATCCTCGCCGCCCGCGGCGAGCTGGTCGAGGGCGGGGCGCCGGTCGAGAGCTACCGGCGCATCGGGCTGGACGAGGCGCTCGCGCTGCTCGGTTGACCGCCGCACCCCGGCGGTGATATATCACCCGGGAACCGGTCAACCCGACGTCGCTGAGCGAGAGCGGAGGTACTTCCTTGTCACCTGTGAACGAGAACCCGGGAGTGATGCTCTACTCCCGGATCCGGAAGTCGCCGTACTTCTACGCCTCGCGGCAGCACGACGTGCAGCTGTACAGCGTCTACAACCACATGTACCACCCGCGCCACTACGGCGACCCGGTGGAGGAGTACTGGCACCTCCTCAACGGCGTGACGCTCTGGGACGTGGGAGTGGAGCGCCAGATCGAGATCTCGGGGCCGGACGCGTTCGACTTCACGCAGCTGCTCGTGGCGCGCGACCTCAACAAGTGCGCCGTCGAGCAGTGCAAGTACGTGTTCCTCTGCCTGCCCGACGGCGGGATCATCAACGACCCGGTTCTCCTGCGCGTCGAGGAGAACCGCTTCTGGCTCTCGCTCGCCGACTCGGACGTGGAGCTGTGGGCGCGCGGCGTGGCCTACAACGCCGGCATGAACGTCGAGATCAAGGAGCTCGACGTCGGGCCGCTCCAGGTGCAGGGCCCGAAGTCGAAGGACGTGATGTCGGACCTCTTCGGGGACAGCGTGCTGGAGATCCCGTACTACTACATGCGCCCGTACGAGATCGACGGCATGAGCGTGCTGGTCTCGCGCACCGGCTACACGTCGGAGCTGGGCTTCGAGATCTACCTCTACGACGCCTCGAAGAACGGCGTGAAGATGTGGGAGCGCGTGCTCGAGGCGGGCAAGCCGCACGGCCTCGAGGTGATCGGCCCGTGCCACATCCGGCGCATCGAGGGCGGCATCCTCGCGCTCGGCCCCGGCTGCGACATGTGGTTCGACACGAACCCGTACGAGGTCGGCATGGGCTACGACTGGATGGTGGACCTCGAGCAGGCCACGGACTTCATCGGCAAGGACGCGCTCTCGAAGATCAAGGCGGAGGGGCCGAAGCGCCAGCTCATCGGAGTCGAGATCGGCGGCTCGAACGTGGGCTCGTACAACGACGGCAAGATGATCGACGTGTTCCCCGTCCACAAGGACGGAAAGCAGGTCGGGACGATCACGTCCGCGTGCTGGTCGCCGCGGCTCGAGAAGAACATCGGCTACGCGATGGTGCCGACCGAGCTGTCCGAGCTGGGCACCGAGTTCCATGTGGAGCGGCCGGGCGAGACCGTCGAGGCGGTCGTCGTGCCGAAGCCGTTCATCGACCCGGAGAAGGAGACCCCGAAGCAGGAGCTCACCGCGGCGGGGTCCTAGACTCCGCCGCCTCCCGTGGCCGCTGACTACGACCATGTGATCGTCGGCGGCGGCTCCGCGGGGAGCGTGCTGGCGAACCGCCTTTCCGAGGACCCGGGCAACCGGGTCCTCGTGCTCGAGGCGGGCCGCTCGGACTGGCCCTGGGACCTCTTCATCCACATGCCGGCCGCGCTGGCGTTCCCGATCGGGAACCGCTTCTACGACTGGCGCTACGAGTCGGAGCCCGAGCCCCACATGGGCGGCCGCCGGGTCTACCACGCGCGCGGGAAGGTGCTCGGCGGGTCGAGCAGCGTGAACGGCATGATCTTCCAGCGCGGCAACCCGCTGGACTACGAGCGCTGGGCC
>JAFGJG010000058.1 GCA_016929195.1 Thermoleophilaceae bacterium | reverse complement strand
GGCACCGCGCCAGCTATGAAGCCCGCTATGCCGAGGCCGATCAGGGCCCGGCGCAGGCCCGTCACCCGATCAGCGCCTCCAGCGCGGCGCCGGACAGCTCGGACTTTGGGATGAACCCGCGCGCGGGGCTCTCGTCGACGCAGTCCTCCAGGTCCTCGCGCGCCCGGCTCGAGATCAGCACGATCGCCGGGGGCGAGCCGTTCACGCTCAGGCCCTCCGCCACGCGGAAGCCGTCGATGTCCGGGAGCTGGATGTCGAGCAGGACCACGTCCGGGTGCAGCCGCGCGGCGGCCTCGAGGCCGGCGCGGCCGTCGCCCGCCTCGCCGACGACCTGGAACCCCTCCGCCTCGAGCAGCATGCGCGCGCTCTCCCGGAAGCTCGGGTGGTCGTCGACGATCAGGACTGTCCTGGACATGTGACTGGGATTCTGCCCTGTTCCGGCCGTCACGCCAATACGGCTAACCGCACTACGATGCGCTCCCCATGGAGGGTGCGACAGAGCCGATAGCGGCCCCGCCGTCCGAGCTCCCGCCGGACTTCCGCGGGCCGCCCCCGCCGCTCTCGGGCGGATTACCCGCGCTGCTGCGCTTCATGCGCGCGCACGGGATGCTCAACCTCAAGTACGGGCGCCTGCTCGTGCGGCTCGCGCTGCGGAAGGCGTGGCTGCGCGGCCGGCTCAGGCTCGACGGCCTCGCCTTCATCGGCCCCGGCTGCAGCCTCGAGGTCGGCCGCCGGGGACGGCTCGAGCTCGGGCGCTGGGCGTGGGTCGGGCATGGCTGCAAGCTGCGCGCCCATGAGGGGCTGATCTCGATCGGGGCCAAGACGGTGCTCGGCCAGGAATGCACGATCTCGGCGTTCCAGCACGTCTCGATCGGGCGCGAGTGCGTGATCGCCGACCGCGTGATGCTGATCGACTTCGACCACGGCATGGTCGAGGTGGACCGGCCGATCCGCCTCCAGGGGATCTACAAGCGCGACGTGCGCGTGGGCAACAACGTCTGGATCGGCTACGGCGCGTGCATCCTGCGCGGCGTGACGGTCGGCGACAACGCGGTTATCGGCACCAACGCGGTCGTCACCCGCGACGTGCCCGCCAACGCGGTCGTCGGCGGGGTGCCGGCGCGCGTGATCCGCATGCGCGACGCGCCGCAGCGGATGCGCTTCAGCTGAGCGTGCCGGACTGAAACGTCGACGAAAGCGGCCATATCGGCCAGAAATGTCGACGTTTTCGCCTAGCGGCGGTGCCAGGGCCACCCGTGGTGGTGGCCGTGGCCGTGGCCGTCGTCCGGCGACGAGATGCAGTTGCGGCGCCACGAGTCGGGCGGGAACGGCAGGTCGGCCGCGATCGCCGTCTCGAGGTAGTCGTTCTGCATCGGGTCGCCTGAGCCCGGGGCCAGCTTGGCCTGGGTCGCGCGCAGGGTCGCCCGCGGAGCGTCGGGGGTGACCCACGGCGCCAGCGCCAGGAACTCGCGCTTCGGGCCGGCGTAGGGCTCGAGCGACGCCGCGTCGTTCTCCGGCGGGCCGCCCTGGAAGCGCGAGTTGCCGACGTAGGTGCAGCGCTTCGGGCCGCGCAGCCCGCGCTGGGTGATGGCGGTCTGCCCGTCGAAGACGAGGTCGCCGAGCTGGCCGACCATGTGCGGCGTGACGTTGTAGTCGAAGTCCACCGTCGGGTCGGAGACGGCGCGCCAGGTGGAGCGCATCCAGTCGAGCGGCTGCCAGAACGGCGGGTCGGTCACCCACGGGCCCGGGTTCGCCTCGTCCTGCATCACGACGTTCGCGCCGAGCTTGTCGAGGCAGCGCATGTAGTACCTGCTCGTGTCGGAGCAGGGGTCGACTCCGGCGGGCAGGTCGCCGTAGATGAACGCGGGCAGGCTCGTGGCGAACCCGAGCCGCGCATACGTGCCGGGCACGCGGTAGGGCCGCAGGTTCTCCGCCGCGTCGGGGCCCGTGCTCGGGCCGGGGGCCACCTGCAGCACCAGCTCGATGTCCGTGAGCGGCACCTTCTTGTTCTGCTGCACGACGTTGCGGAGCGGGCGCGGGCCCTCCTGGCGCACCTGGTAGGGCGCCCAGAGGAACGCCTCGTTGTAGGCCTTCGCGCTCGTCGCGACGTAGACCGAGGCGGGCCGCGGCAGGTCGGGGTCGCGGAACGTGTCGATCTCGCTCGGGTCGTTCGACTCGCGGAAAGGCGACTGGTTGTTCGACCCGAGGATGTAGACGCCGTAGCGCCGCGCCATGTCGGAGAAGACCTGCATCCACCCCCGCGCGTAGGTGTCGGTGCCGGCGGTGAAGACGCCCGCCAGGCCCGGCAGCGCCGGGAAGCGCTGCTTGTAGGCCTGCACCTGCGGGTCGTAGCCCTCGAGCAGCGAACCGATCGTCTGCACCGTGGCGCACGGGAAGCCCTGGTCGCCGCAGACCGACGCGGGGTCGGCCACGATCTCGCGGGCCTCCGCGCCGCGCGACCCGGTGCCCAGCGTCATCAGGCCGATGTCCTCGTTGAAGGCGACCACGTTGGGGGCGCCGCGCGTGAGCCGCGGCAGCACGCGCTCGCGGATCATGCACTCGATCTTCGTGCGGAAGCTCGCGTAGGAGACGACGTGGCGGGCCTCCTGCTTCGGCTGCATCGCGAACACGCGGACGCCGTGCCGATTCGAGCCGTACGCCTCGATCGTCCCGAGCGAGCGGCCCGCGCGCACGGCGCGGCACTGCGACGCGCTCGGGGGCGGCGGGATCGGCGCCGGCCTCGGGTCGATCTCCGCCTCGGTCCTGCGCGCGAGCAGCGGGTCGTTCGTGATCAGCTCGTCGACCCCGCCGTTCACCGCCGCGACGAGCCCGTCGCGCGTGTCGATCGTGTACGGGACCACCCGCAGCCCGGCGGCGTGCGCGGTCCGGACGTAGGCGGGGTCGAGCGGGAACTGCCCCGAGACCCAGTCGTAGCCGCGGCCGTCGGCGAAGGCGATCGAGCCGAGCGCCCCGCTCGTGTGGAGGTAGCTCGTCTCGGCCTCCGGGAGCTGAGCCTTCGCCACGTCCAGGTTCGGGAACCAGAACGACTGGATCACGAGCCGCGACGGCGGGAAGCGCGACGCCTTGATCGCGTCGATCACGGTGGTCGCGTACGCCGGCGTGCCGTCGTAGTCGGGCTCCGTCGGGATGTTCTTGATCTCGAGGTTGATGCGCGCGCCGGCGTCGCGGGCGAACGCGAGGAACTCGCTGAGCTTCGGGATCGGCGCGCGCCGGCGGTCCCTCGCGCCCAGCTGGACGAAGTCGTCGTCGGTCCCGACGATGTCGGACGGGCAGTTCGCGCGGATGTCCGCGAACGTGCGCGCGCTCACCTGGCCGGTGCAGGGCGTGGTGCGGTCGAGCGTGGCGTCGTGGATCACCACGGGCACCTTGTCGCTCGTCAGCTTCACGTCCAGCTCGAGCACGAAGCCGCGGCGGGCGGCGGCGTGGAACGCGGGCATGGTGTTCTCGCCGTAGACCGGCTTGCCGAACTCGAGCGGGCCGCCGCGGTGCGCATGGATCGGCGGCCGCACGGCGAAGGCCGGCGCGGCGGCCGCGAGCAGCATCGCGCAGGCTGCTACGAGGACGGCGACCGGGCGGCGGGGCGGCACGGGCGGATCCTAACCCCCCGCGCGAACGCGACGCGCCGTTCGGTTTCCCGCACCGTCGCTGGGGAGGAGGCCGCATTGGAACGGCCTCTCCCGGAGCGCAGACTCGTCGCCATGACGACTCGCAACCGAAATCTCGCCGCGCGGGCGGGGCGCTGGAGCGCCCAGCACCGCAGGAAGGCAATTCTCGGCTGGCTCACGTTCGTGATCCTGGCCGTGTTCATCGGCGGCTCCGTCGGGACCCGCACCCTCACCGACGAGGAGGCGGGATCGGGTGAGTCGCAGCGCGCCGACAAGGTCACGGCCGCGGCGTTCCCGGACAAGGCCGGCGAATCCGTGCTCGTCCAGTCGAAGGACGGGAAGCACCCGAGCGACCCGGGCTTCAGGGCCGTCGTGACCCAGCTGACCCGGAAGCTCGAGGGAACGAAGGGCGTCCGCGATGTGGACAGCCCCTACGCGCCGGGCAACGAGGGACAGGTCTCGAAGGACGGGCGCTCCGTGCTCGTCTCGTTCGAGATCCCCGGTGACGACGACAGGGCCGAGGACCTGGTTGACGGCCCGCTGGCCGCCGTCGCGTCCGTGGAGCGGGCGAACCCCGGCTTCCGCGTCGAGGAGTTCGGAGACGCCAGCTCCGACAAGGCGCTGAGCCAGGCGTTCGAGGACGACTTCCAGAAGGCGGAGGTCACCTCCCTGCCGATCACCCTGATCATCCTGGTCCTCGCCTTCGGCGCGCTCCTGGCGGCGTTCGTCCCCCTGATCCTGGCCGTGACCGCCGTGGCGGCGGCGATCGGCCTGATCGGCCCGATCAGCCAGATCTGGCCGGTCGAGGAGTCCATCTCCTCGGTCGTGCTGCTGATCGGCCTGGCGGTGGGCGTGGACTACTCGATGTTCTACCTCCGGCGCGAGCGCGAGGAGCGCGCACGCGGCCGGAGCGAGGAGGCGGCGCTCGAGGCCGCGGCGGCGACCTCGGGGCGCGCGGTGATGATCTCCGGGTTCACGGTCATGGCCGCCATGGCGGGCATGTACTTCGGCGGCGCCGCGACCTTCTCTTCGTTCGCCACCGGCACGATCCTGGTCGTCGCGATCGCGGTGATCGGGTCGCTGACGGTCCTGCCGGCCGTCCTCTCGAAGCTCGGCGACCGCGTGAACAAGGGCCGCGTGCCCTTCCTCCGCCCGGAGCGGCGGACGGGCGAGTCGCGGATGTGGTCCGCGGTCATCGACCGGGTGCTGAAGCGCCCCGTGGTCTCGCTGGTCGCGGCGACCGCGGTGCTCGTGGTGCTGGCGCTGCCGCTGGCCCACATCCACACGGCCAACTCCGGCGTGGACGGGCTGCCCCGCAGCCTGGCGGTGATGCAGACCTACGACCGGATGCAGGCCGCCTTCCCGGGCGAGCAGTTCACCGCCTCGATCGTCGTCCAGGGCGACCACGTTGCCAGGGCCGAGGTGGAGCAGATGGCGGCGAAGATGCGCGCGATCGCGCGCGACTCGAACCAGTTCGAGGAGCCCGTGACCACCGACATCAGCCCGGACGGGACCGTCGCCGAGGTCAACGTGCCGCTGGCCGGCAACGGGACCGACGACACCTCGCTCGCCGCGGTCAGGGAGCTGCGCGCGAACGTGGTGCCCGAGCTCAGCTCGGACCTCGGCAGCGCGGACGTGGTCGGCGTCAGCGGCTTCAGCGCGGGGTCGCTCGACTTCACGAACCAGATGTCCTCACACGTCTGGTACGGCGTCGGATTCGTCCTGCTGATGGCGTTCGTGCTGCTGCTGGTGACGTTCCGGTCGATCGTGATCCCGCTCAAGGCGATCGTGCTGAACCTGCTGTCGGTCAGCGCGGCGCTGGGGCTGGTGACCTACGTGTTCCAGGACGGCCACTTCGAGAGCCTCCTGGACTTCCGGTCCACGGGCGCCATCACGGCCTGGTTCCCGCTGATGCTGTTCGTGATCCTGTTCGGCCTCTCGATGGACTACCACGTGTTCATCCTCAGCCGGATCAAGGAGGGCGTGGACCGGGGCGAGTCGACCGACGCGGCCGTCGCCCACGGCATCAAGTCGACGGCCGGCGTGGTGAGCGCGGCGGCGCTGGTGATGGTGGCGGTGTTCTCCATCTTCGCCACGCTCTCGTTCATCGACATGAAGCAGTTCGGCGTCGGGCTCGCGGCCGCGGTGCTGATCGACGCGACGCTCGTCAGGGGCGTCCTGCTCCCCGCGGCGATGAAGCTCCTCGGTGACTGGAACTGGTATCTGCCGACGAAGCTCGGCTGGATCCCGGAGGTGCCGAGCGAGATCGAGCCGGAGCCCTCACGGGCCTAGCAGCCCCGGCTCGCACTCCCCCCGCACGCGCCCGCCACCCGGCGGGCGCGTGTGTCTCAGGGGACGCTCACCACCGTCGTGGCCGGCGCCGGGCTGAGCCGGCCGACGCCGTCGCGGGCCCACACCGCCACGCAGACCTGGCCGGGGGCGGCCGGGAGCAGGCGCGTCGTCTGCACGGCGCCGTCGGGCACGGTCCAGGCGGACTCGAAGCCGGTGTCCGCCTCGGCCGGCGTGGCCGGGCAGGCACCCGTCCGCGCGGCCGCGATGAAGCTGCCGGGCCCGGCGAGCACGTGCGGCGGCGGGCGCGGGGTGATGGGCCGCGCGAAGCCGACCGCCAGCGCGCCGGTGCCGTCGGGCGCCGCCGTGAGCGACCCCGGCGTGGCGGGCGCCTTGAACAGGTCGCAGACTGCGCGGCCGCGGCGCTTGGCGCGGCCGCCGTAGACGCGGACGGCGCCGCGGACGTCGTCCCGCTCGAGGATGCGACAGCGCCACTGCCACGGGGGCAGCGACGGCCGGCAGAGCTGCGGCGAGATGTTCGCGAGCGTCGGGTTCATGAGGGCGCAGCGGCGCGTCTCGTGGTCGAGCCCGAGCGCGTGGCCCAGCTCGTGGGCGGTCACGAGCGTGAGCGCCCAGTGGGTGCAGGCGGCGTTGAGCGGATCGGGGCGCGAGATGCGCACGACGGCGCGGACGGCGCGCCCGCTGCGCTGGTCGAAGCTCGTGGAGGTCACGCCGCCGGGCACGCAGGCCTGGCTCGGCCAGTAGCGGATGACCACCCTCGCCCTCCGGCGCGAGGTCCGGACGAAGCGCAGCCGGGTGCCGCTCCCGTTCCAGGCGCGAACCGCCTTCCGCACGGCGCCGGCGTTCGCGCGCGCGGCGTTGAAGTAGGCGATCCGGCGCGTGGGCCAGCGCCACGGCGCGCGCACGAAGGCGGCATGCGCGGCCGGCGGGCGCGCGTCCATGGGGATCTCTGCGGCGGGCACGGCGTCGAACGCCAGCATCGCGGCCCACGATAGAGACGCCCGGCGGCGGCTTTGATTATGTAGTCAGTCGCACGATACGATCCCGCCGCATGGCGTCCGACGGGCTTCAGCGCACCGCGCTCGACCACCTCTGGCTGCACTTCACCCAGATGGGCGCGTACACGGACCCGGCGGAGCTGCAGGTGATCGTCCGCGGGGACGGCTGCCACCTCGAGGATGCCGGAGGCAAGCGCTACCTCGACGCGCTGGCCGGGCTCTTCTGCGTGAACATCGGGTACGGCTTCGGCGCCGAGATGGGCGAGGCCGCCGCGGCGCAGATGCGCGAGCTGCCCTTCGCGATCAACTGGACGTTCGCCCACCCGCGCTCGATCGAGCTCGCGGCGGCCGTGACCGAGCTCGCGCCGGGCGACCTCAACCGCGCCTTCTTCGTCTCGGGCGGCTCGGAGGCCACCGAGGCCGCCTGGAAGCTCGCCCGCGAGTACCACCGCGTGAGGGGCGAGCGGCGCTGGAAGGCGATCGCGCGGCGCGTGGCCTACCACGGCACCACGCTGGGCGCGCTCTCGCTCACGGGGTGCACCGAGCTGCGCACCCCGTTCGAGCCGCTCGTGCCCGACGTGCTCCACGTCTCGAACACGAACCGCTACCACCGCCCGCCCGAGGAGACCGAGGAGGAGTTCACGCGCTTCCTGCTCGACGAGCTCGAGGCGACGATCGTCCAGGCGGGGCCCGAGACCGTGGCCATGGTCATCCTCGAGCCGGTCCAGAACGCCGGCGGCGCCTTCACCCCGCCGGCCGGGTACTTCGAGGGCGTCCGCGCGCTCTGCGACGAGCACGGGATCCTGCTCTGCGCGGACGAGGTGATCACGGGCTTCGGCCGCACGGGCCACTGGTTCGCCTCGGAGCGCTACGACATCCGGCCCGACCTCGTGACCTCCGCGAAGGGGCTCTCCTCCGCCTACGCGGCGATCGGCGCCGTGCTGGCCACCGACCGCGTGATGGAGCCGTTCTCGAAGCCGGGCGCGATGTACACGCACGGCATGACGTTCGGCGGCCATCCCGTCCAGGCCGCGGTCGCGCTCAAGAACATCGAGATCATGCGCCGCGAGCGGATCGTCGAGCACGTGCACGAGACCGAGGCCGACTTCCGCGCGACGCTCGCGCAGCTGCTCGAGCTGCCGATCGTCGGCGACCTGCGCGGGTGCGGCTTCTTCTACGCGCTCGAGCTCGTCAAGGACAAGGAGACGCGGGCGGGCTTCTCGGACGCGGAGTGCGACGAGCTGCTGCGCGGGTTCGTCTCCCCGCAGCTGTTCGAGCGCGGCCTGATCTGCCGCGCCGACGACCGCGGCGACCCCGTCGTGCAGATCTCCCCGCCGCTCGTGGCCGGGCAGGCGGAGTTCGACCAGATCGCCGGGACGCTCGGGGCGGTGCTCGCCGAGGCGGGCGACCGCATGCGGATCACCGCGTAAGCGTCCTGCCCAATGGTTGCCATGCAACCGAAAGTCAGGACACTTGCCGCGGGCTCAGCCCGTCAGGTGCTCGATGACGTCCTTCGAGTGCGTGAGCGGGATGCGGTTGCCCTCCAGCTCGATCCGCGAGCCCGACGACTCGTCGATCAGCTCCAGGACGCGCACGTTCACGCGCTGGTGCACCTTCACCTCGATGCGGTCGCGAGGCACCTGGAACACGAGCTCGGCGGGCTCGGCGCTCCGCGACCTGCCTGCGAATCCGTAGACGGCCGTCTGGGAGACGCCGACGAGCATCCACGCGGGCAGTCCCGAGGTGGCGTCCGCGGCCCGCGTGCCGGCTGAGTAGCCGGCGACGGTCCCGACCGCGTCGCCCAGGCTGCCCGCCACGCCTCCGACGTCACCGCCGATCAGGCCTCCGGCGAAGCCGCCGCCGGTGTGGCCGCGCGGATTGAACTGGCCGACGGCCTCGAGCCGGTCGTCGATGCCGTGGTCGTCGAGCGCCGCCTGCACGGCCTCGAGCATCTTCTCTTCCGACATCCGTCCCTCCTTGGGTCAGGTAATGCTCGGAAACGGAAGGGCGATCGAGTCGGTGGCCAGGCGCGAGCGCCCCTCTTCGTCGAAGCGGTCGAGGCCGAGGTCCGACACGTCGACCACGTCGGTCCCTCCGGACAATGCCAGCTGGGCGGCCGCGCGCGCAACCGCCGGGCCCCACATCATCCCGTGGCCGGCGGCGCTCGCGATCACGAGGCCCTCGGCCGGCGTGGCCAGGATCGGCAGGTGATCCGGCGTGTAGTCGATCGTCGCGGCCCAGACCTTGCGCACGCCCAGGCCGGCCGTGGCCGGGACGTCGGCCGCCAACCTGGCGCGAACGCGCTCGAGGCCCTCCCAGTCGATCTCCCGCGCCTCGCCCGGCTGCTCGTCCGGGTCGCTCCAGCCGAACAGCAGGCCGTCCTCCTCCTGGCGCCAGTAGACCCCGGCGGCCACGTCGAAGACCATCGGCAGCGGCCCGCCGGCGAAGGCCTGGTGCGGTGAGCTGACGGCCACCTGGTGGCGCGCGCCGCCGGCGAACACCCTGTAGCCGAGCGCCGCGGCGGAGGCTCCGAGCGTCGGGCCGCCGGTGAGGATCACGCGCGAGCAGGCGATCGTCTCGCCGCCGGCGCGCACTCCGGTCACGCGCCCGTCCCCGAACAGGATCTCCTCGCACTCGCAGCGCTCGCGCAGCTCCACGCCGGCCTGCTGCAGCGCCAGGACGTAAGCGCGCACGTTGCGCGGCGGGTCGATGCAGCCCTCGATCGGCGAGTAGGACGCGCCGACGATGCCGTCGGGCGACAGGGTCGGGTTGAGCCGCACCGCCTCGTCCGGGTCGACCCAGCGCACGTCGAGCCCCTCGCCCTGCTGCATCGCGATCCGGTCGCGGGCCTCGGCGGCCTCGGCGTCGGTGCGCGCGACGAGCAGGTACCCCAGGCGGCGGAACCCCGAGTCGGTGCCGATCAGCGAGCGCTGGCGCTCGTAGAAGTCGATCGACCAGCGCCCGAGCGCCACCGCCGTCGCCGTGCCGCCCTGGGCGCGGACGATCCCGGCGGCGCGGCTCGACGCGCCCTGGCCCGCCGTGCTCCGCTCGACGACGGTCACGCGCGCGCCGATCCGGCGCGCGTTCCATGCCGCCCAGCCGCCGACCGTCCCCGCGCCCACGACCACGACGTCGGTCATGCCGGTTCCTGCGCTCGCATGCTCAAACCGCGGGCATCCGCGGGTCGACCCCGAGCTCCCCGGCCAGGAACGCCCACACCTCCGCGCGGGCGCGGTCGAGCGCCAGCTCCGTCAGGAGGGCCCGCACGCCGAAGCCGTCGCACATCGCGAGCACGCGGTCGGCGGTGCGCGCGGCGTCGGCGTCGGCGCTGAACTCCCCCGCCTCGATGCCGGCCTCGATCGCCCGGGCGAACCAGACGTGCATCCGCCGGAAGAGGCGCTGGGCGGTCGGGCGCAGCTCCGGATGGCGGACCGCGCGCAGCCACAGCTCGACCCAGAGGATCCAGTCGCGCTCGAGGTCGCCCGGGTACGGCAGGCACTGGTCGACCATCGCCGCGAGCCGGTGCGTGTGGTCCGGCGCGTCCCCCTCGCTCTCGCCGATCCGCACGTCGCCGGCGAGCTCGAACGAGTACTCGAGCGCCTGCTCGAGGAGCGCCTCGCGGGTCTCGAAGTGGTAGTGCACCAGCGAGGTCGAGACGCCCGCGTCCATCGCGATGCGGGCGATGCGGACGTCGTCGATCCCGTCGCTCGCGATGCGCTCGACCGCGGCGGCCAGGATGCGCTCGCGCGCGCCCTGCGTCTGCTGCGTGGCCGCGCTCACTCGCCGAGGTCCTCGCGGATGCGCCCGGCGAACCAGGCGATCGCGGCCTCGCGCCCGGACAGCGGGCCGGGCTCCCAGCCGCGCGTCTGGATGCCCGCCTGGACGTTCTGAACCAGGTCGAAGTCCTCGTCGCCGACGAGCTTGTTGACCCTGTAGTTCACGCGCTGGGCGAGCCGCGTCCGGAGCGACGCGCCGGGGTGGCGGTAGAGCCACGCGGTGTCGCGGGTGGTCGCGGTGTCGTCGGCGTCGATCTTCCAGGTCCAGACGAGGTCGGGATAGAGGTCGATCGCCGTGTTCGGGTAGATGAAGATGAACCGCCAGACGCGCATGTCGCCCTCGCCGAGGCCGGGCATCGGCGACACGAGCCGCTGGTAGAGGCGCTCCATCCTGTTGCCCGACGGCTTGTCGCGCAGGGGCGCCTCGAACCAGACCCAGTCGCGGTGGACCTCGACGTCGTAGCGCTTGTAGTCGAGCAGCCGCATCAGCCCCGGGTGGGCGATCGGGACGTGATAGCCCTCGAGGTAGTTGTCGGCCGTGATCTTCCAGTTGGCCGGCTGGGTGCCGTCGTAGGGGGTGTGCGGCTCGAGCTTCTCGATCTCGTACGGCGCCATCCGCTCGGCCAGGCCCGAGACCTGCTCGGCGAGCGGCGTGGCGTGCGGGTCGAGGTTCACGAACACGAGCCCGCAGAAGGTCTCCACCCGCACCGGGAAGAGCCCGAGCGCCGACTTGTCGAGCCCCGGGATCGAGCGGGACTCGGGGACGCCGATCAGCTCGCCGTCGGTGCGGTAGGTCCAGCCGTGGTAGAGGCAGCGGATCGCCTTGCCGCACTCGCCCGAGCCGGCGAGCAGGCGCGAGCCGCGGTGGCGGCAGACGTTGCGGAAGGCGCGCAGCTCGCCCTC
>JAFGJG010000057.1 GCA_016929195.1 Thermoleophilaceae bacterium | reverse complement strand
TGGCGGGTGGGGTGGATCGTGAGCCTTGTGTCGCTGCTCGGGCTGGTGGCCGCGCTGGCGATCGGGACCCGACGCCGGCGCAACGCCTAGCCGGCTGGGCGGACCATCAGCCGCGCGACCTTGCCGCCGCGCGGGCGCGCGAACTCGGCCACGGACTCGAAGTGGAGCTCGCGCATGATCGCGGCCGCGTCCCCGTCCAGGAACGGGATCTCGTCGTCCACCACGAACTGGGCACGCCGGGCCAGCGGCGAGTGGCCCGGCACGAACCGGTAG
Source organism: Thermoleophilaceae bacterium (assembly GCA_016929195.1). Lineage (GTDB taxonomy): Bacteria > Actinomycetota > Thermoleophilia > Solirubrobacterales > Thermoleophilaceae > JACVRW01. The sequence goes on along the minus strand of JAFGJG010000057.1, from coordinate 3,952 downwards.
CGGGGGTTCGGGCCGAGGAGCATCTCGAGCACCTGCGTGTAGGCGCGCGGGCTGATCACCACGACCTCGGGCCCGCGGGCGCGGCGCTCCATCTCACGGGCGATCGGGGGCCACACCGTCCCGCCGCCCGTGCCCGTCACGTACTGGACGTCGTCGAGGCCGGGGTAGCGCGCGGTGTCGGGGTTGGCGAGGACGCGTAGGTCGAACCGCAGCGCGGGGGCGAGCAGCAGCAGGAGGAGCACCGCCGCCAGCGCCACGCCGCGCGGCCCGGGCAGGCGCTCCGACAGCGCCGCCCACGCCTCCCGCAGCGCGTAGGCGATCAGCACCACAACGGGCGGGATCAGGTACATGACGTGACGCGGGAACGGCGCGGTCGAGAACAGCATCGAGATCGAGAACGGGACCAGCACCCAGACGAGCACGAGCACGCCGGGCGCCGACCTGCGGGCGATCGCCAGGATCGCGCCGGCCAGCGCCGCCAGGAGGAGCGGGATCGTGATGTAGCCCGTGAACGCCGGGTGGTAGGCCGCCCAGGTGGCGCCGAACTCGAACGGGTCCGACAGCACGTCCCTGAGCGGGCGGACGGTGTAGAGCAGCGGGCTCTCGCGCGCGTCCTGGTACTCGCCGTACCGCGACGACGCCCTCAGGACGAGCTGCGCGGCGACCAGGAACAGCGCGCAGACGCCCACGCCGCCCAGCCAGCGCTTGAGCCGGTCCTCGCGCCCGGCCCGCGCCCAGTCGAAGCAGATCAGGCTGACCGGCAGCAGCAGCAGCGTGATGCGCGTGTTCTCCTTCGTGAGCATCCCGGCCGCCAGGACGGCCCCGAGGGCCGTGGCCACGCCCAGCCCCGGCCGCCGCGCCATCCTGATCTGGAGGAAGAGGGCCGCGGCCACGACCGCCGTGACGAGCGGCTCGATGATCCCGATGCCGTCGTGGACGACCAGGAACGGCATGACCACGCAGAGGCCGGCGGCGGCCCAGCCGGCGATCCGCCCGCCGAGCTCGCGCGCCGTCAGCGCGGTGAACACCGTGGTCACGATCCCGCAGCAGATCGAGACGATGCGGACCGCGTCGAGCGGGTTGAAGCCCAGCTTCACCCACGGGATGCCCAGCCAGAACATCAGCGGCTCGCGGCCGATCGAGTACGAGCTGTACAGCCCGCCGAGCGACCTCGAGCCCTCCCAGCTGAACACGGCGTAGGTCCCCTCGTCCAGGAAGTACGGGAAGCGGGCGGCGAACGCGATCCTGGTGACCAGGTAGGCGCCCAGCAGCACAAGGGCGAGCAGCACGGGCTCTCGCAGCGTCTCGAGCGGGCGTTCGCGTACGCGGGAGGCCATGGCGTCGGCGCGCCGGCGCCGAGCGCCATCGTAACCCCGGCCCCTCGGCCCCGGCGTCGATCGCTCTTGTGCGGCATCCACCGCCCCGGCCCCCTAGCCTCCGCGGGCCAGTGTCCGCACACGCCCCCCTTCGCCCGGCCGCCGGGTCCGGCCGCCGCGCCCGGCTGGGGCGCCTCGCCGGGGAGCGGCCCGTGCTCGTGGCGGCGCTCGTCTACCTCGCCGTGGTGCTCGTGTTCCTCGGCCCCGCCCTGCTGCCGGGCAAGACGCTCTCGAGCTCCGACACGCTCTGGTTCGAGCCGCCGTGGCTCAGCTCGAAGCCCCCCGAGCTGACGCGCCCGTCGAACCCCGAGCTGGGCGACGCGACCGAGCACCTGCAGCTGTTCCTCCGCGGTGACGTGGACCGGTTCCCGCACGTCCCGCTCTGGAACCCGGCCATCCAGGGCGGCCGCCCGTTCCTCGCCAACCTCCAGTCGGGCTTCTTCTCGCCGTTCAGCCTGCCCGCCTACGTCCTCCCGTTCCTGACCGCGCTGGGGTGGATCGCCGTCCTGAAGCTGTGGCTCGCGGCGCTCGGCACCTTCGTGCTCGCGCGCACCCTGGGCATGCGGTTCGGGGGCGCGCTCCTCGCGGGGCTGATCTTCGCGCTGAACCTCAAGTGCGTGACGTGGGTGATCTACGCGAACCTCGGCATCTGGGCGCTGATGCCGTGGCTCCTGGTGCTCACGGACCGCCTCGTCCGGCGGCCCGACCTGCTCGCCGGGGCGGGGGTCGCCGCGCTCGTCGCGCTCTCGTTCCTGACCGGGCATCCGGAGACGAGCTTCCACTCGCTCCTCGCCGCGGGCGCCTTCTTCGCGCTGCGCCTCTGGCAGCGCCGGGGGGACGGCGGGCCGGGCGCGGCCCTGCGCACGACGGGCGTCTTCGCGGCCGGGGTCCTCGGCGGGGCCGCGCTGGCCGCGCTGACCCTGATCCCGTTCGCCGAGCTGCTCTGGCACTCGGCCGACATCCACGACAGGGCGGGGGCGTCCGTCGACGTCCACCTGCCGCTCCAGGACCTGATCGGTGCGCTGATGCCCGACTACTGGGGCCGGCCGACCGAGACAGCGATACGGCCGATCCTCCTGGAGCGCGCCATGTACGTCGGCGCGCTTCCGCTCCTGCTCGCCGCCGCCGCGCTCATCCTGCGCCCGACCCGTGAGCGCGTGGCCGTGGCGCTCTTCGGCGCGCTGTGGCTGTGCGTCGTCGTCGGGATCCCCCCCGTCGTCCAGATCGTCACGCGGCTCCCGGTGTTCAGCTCGGGGCACAACACCCGCCTGATCGTGCTCGCGATCCTCCCCGCGGCCCTGCTGGCCGGCTGGGGGCTGGACGACCTGGCCGAGCGCGCCGCGGCGGCCCCCGGCCGCGTCCGCGCCGTGCTCATCGCCGCCGGGGTGATCGTGCTGGTCCCGGTGGTGATCTTCCTGCTGGGCGGAAAGGGCGGGCTCGGCGACGCGGCCCAGGCGGCGAAGGTCGCGCTGATGCTGGGCGACCCGCCCGGCGGGTTCGGCGTCGCGGAGGGGGAGGGTGTCATCAGGCTGGCGGCGCTGCTCGCGTGGCTCGCCCTCGCCGGCGCCGGGCTCGCGCTGATCGCCGCCCGTACGCGCTTCGGGCTCGCGCCGGCCGCATTCGTCGCCCTCGCGCTGCTGCTCGTGACGGTCGACCTCTTCCGGATCGGGATGGGCTACAACCCCGCGATCGACCGCTCGGTCGCCGAGCAGCCGGCCACCGGCGCAGTCAGGTACCTCGAGCGGCGCCCGCTCGAGCGCTTCGTGAGCACCGACGACGTGTCGCAGAACGTGATCCCGATGCGCTTCGGCCTGGAGGAGGCGCGCGGCTACGACCTGCCGATCATCCGCCGCTACGACCGTCTCTGGCGCCAGGAGGTGGTGGGGGGTGACGACACCGTCGCCGCGGGCCTCTTCAACATCCCGCTGCGCTTCACGGAGCCGAGCGAGCGGGCGCTCCGGACCCTGCGCCTGCTCGGCGTGACGCACATCCTGCAGGGCAAGGCGACCTTCTTCGCCGAGCCCGACCGGCTGCTCCCCCTGGACCCGCTACGCGCGCCCGGGATCGACCTGGCGTATGACGGTGCTGATGCGCGTGTGTATCGGGTGTCGGGTGCGTTGCCGCGGGTGTTTGTGGTTGGGGGGCAGCGTGTGGTGGGTGGTGGTGATGGTGCTTTGGCGGCGGTGACGGAGGCTGGTTTCGATGGTCGGCGGGTGGCGGTGACGGAGCGTCGTGTGGGTGGTGTGCCGGTGGGTGGTGGGGGTGTTGGTGGTGAGGCGCGGGTGGTGTCTTATGAGCCTGAGCGGGTGGTTGTGGAGGCGAGTTCGGCTGGGGCTGGGATGTTGGTGTTGGGGGACAATTGGTTCCCTGGTTGGAAGGCGTGGGTGGATGGGCGTGAGGTGCCGGTGGAGCGGGTGGATTATGTGTTTCGGGGTGTGCCGTTGGCGGGTGGGGAGCACACGGTCGAGTTTCGTTATGAGCCGTTGAGCTGGCGGGTGGGGTGGATCGTGAGCCTTGTGTCGCTGCTCGGGCTGGTGGCCGCGCTGGCGATCGGGACCCGACGCCGGCGCAACGCC
>JAFGJG010000056.1 GCA_016929195.1 Thermoleophilaceae bacterium | reverse complement strand
GGGTGCTGGGCACGCCGTTCCTCGACATCAGCGCCCAGGTGACCACGGGCGGCGAGAGCGGCCTGCTCTCGATGGCCTTCGCGCCGGACTACGCGAGCTCGGGCCGCTTCTACGTCTACTACACGGACTCGGCCGGGTACCTCCGCATCGCCCAGCTCCGGCGCTCGGCGGGCAACCCCGACCGGGCCGACCCGGGCTCGGAGCGGCTCGTCATGCGCGTGCCGCACCAGCGCTCGAACCACAAGGGCGGCCAGCTCCAGTTCGGCCCTGACGGCCGGCTCTACGCCGGCTTCGGCGACGGCGGCGGCGGCGGCGACCCCGACCGCAACGGCCAGGACCTGAGCGCCCGCCTGGGCAAGTTGATCCGGATCGCCCCGCGGGCGAACGGCGGCTACTCCATCCCGAGGGACAACCCGTTCCGGAACCGCTCCGGCGCCCGGCCCGAGAACTACGCCTACGGCCTGCGCAACCCCTACCGCTTCTCGTTCGACCGCCGGACGGGCGACCTGGCGATCGGCGACGTCGGCCAGGACGCGGTCGAGGAGATCGACTTCGCGAGGAACGGCCGCGGGCGCGGCCGCGCCCCGCGCGGCGGCTACAACTTCGGCTGGAACGTCTGGGAGGGGCGCAGCCGCTACAGCTCCGGCAGCGCCCCCGGCTACGTCGGGCCCGCCCTCACGCACTCGCAGGGCGCGGGCTTCTGCTCGATCATCGGCGGCTACGTGCTGCGCGACCGGGCGCTCGGCCGCGGGCTGTACGGCAAGTACGTGTACGGCGACTACTGCAGACCCAATCTGCGGCTCGCGACGCTGCGCAGGCGCGGGTCGCGCTCCCGGCAGCTGAGCGCACGGGTGTCGAACCTGGTCTCCTTCGGCGAGGATGGCCGCGGCCGGGTCTACGCGATCTCGCTGGACGGCCCGGTGTACCGACTGGCACCGCGCTAGCCGTCTGGCGGTACGGTTCCGGCATCTATGCCCAGCGCACTGATCACCGGAATCACCGGCCAGGACGGCAGCTACCTGGCCGAGCTCCTGCTCGAGAAGGGCTACGAGGTCCACGGCATGGTGCGCCGCGCCTCGACCGAGACCTTCCAGCGGCTGCAGCACATCCGGGATGACCTGAACCTGCACACGGGAGACCTGCTCGACCAGCGGTCGCTCGGAGACGTCCTGCGCGAGTGCCAGCCGGACGAGATCTACAACCTCGCCGCCATGTCGTTCGTGGCCGCCTCGTGGAGCCAGCCCGTGCTGACCGCGGAGTTCACCGCCACGGGCGTGACGCGGATGCTCGAGGCGACCCGCGAGGTCGCCCCGGACGCGCGCTTCTACCAGGCCTCCTCGTCGGAGATGTTCGGCCTGGTGCAGGAGGTGCCGCAGACCGAGCGGACCCCGTTCTATCCGCGCAGCCCGTACGGGGTGGCCAAGTGCTACGGGCACTTCATCACGGTGAACTACCGCGAGTCCTACGACCTGTTCGCCTGCTCGGGGATCCTCTTCAACCACGAGTCGCCCCGCCGCGGCCTCGAGTTCGTCACGCGCAAGGTCACGCACGGCGTGGCGGCGATCAAGCTCGGCCTCCAGACCGAGCTCGGGCTCGGGAACCTCGACGCGGAGCGCGACTGGGGCTACGCGAAGGACTACGTAGAGGCGATGTGGCTGATGCTCCAGCAGGACGAGCCGGACGACTACGTGATCGCCACCGGCCGCTCGAACAGCGTCCGGGAGCTGGTGGACCGGGCGTTCGAGTGCGTTGGGCTCGACCCCGAGCAGTACGTGAAGCTGGACCCGCGCCACCTGCGTCCCGCGGAGGTGGAGCACCTGGTCGGCGATCCGTCGAAGGCCCGCGAGAAGCTGGGCTGGGAGCCGCGGACGACCTTCGAGGAGCTCGTGCGGATCATGGTCGAGGCCGACCTCGAGCTGCTCGCGAGCGGCGTGCCCGCCAAGCAGGCCGGCTAGCCGGCCGACCGCGTGGGCCGCGGAACCTTTGTCACGGGGGGCGGCGGCTTCGCCGGGCGCCACCTGCTCGAGCGGCTCGAGCGCGAAGGGCGGGCGGCCGCGGCGCCTCGCCACGCCGAGCTCGACCTGCGCGACGCGGCCGCCACACGGGCGGCCGTCGCCGCGGCCGAGCCCGGGGTCGTGTACCACCTGGCGGCCGAGGCGTCGGTCTCGCGCTCGTGGGAGGCGCCGGCCGAGGTGCTGCTCGCGAACACCGAGATGACGGTCAACGTGCTGGAGGCGGTGCGGCTGGAGGCGCCCGACGCGGTCGTGGTCCTGACGGGATCGGGGGAGATCTACGGGCCGCCGCCGTCGCTTCCGGTGGAGGAGGACGCGCCGCTGAGGCCGCAGAACCCGTACGCGGTGTCCAAGGCGGCCTGCGACCTGATCTGCGGCCAGTACGCGGACGCCCACGGCATGCGGGTCGTGCGCCTGCGCGCCTTCAACCATGCGGGGCCCGGGCAGTCCGACGAGTACGTGGTGGGGACCCTCACGCGGCAGGTGGCCGAGGCCGAGGCGGCGGGCAGCGACACCGCGGTACTGCGCGTCGGCAACACCCAGAGCCGGCGTGACTTCACGGACGTCCGCGACGTCGTGCGCGCATACGTCGCGGCGGCGGAGCTGCCCGCGGGGGCCTACAACGTCTGCAGCGGCACGTCCGTGAGCGTCGAGCGGCTCATCGAGCTCATCCGCGAGGCCGCCACGATCGAGGTGCGCCACGAGACCGACCCCGCGCGCGTGCGCGCCCGCGAGGTCGAGGACGTGCGCGGCTCCGCCGCCCGGCTCCACTCGCTGACGGGCTGGATGCCCGAGATCCCGCTTCAGCGCATGGTCGCCGACGCACTCGGCGAGTGGCGCGCCGGCCTGGCTAGCTGAACGAGAGCTCGACCGCGCCCAGCTCGCTCAGCTCGAGCCGCACCCGGTCGCCCGCTCCGACCTGCGGAGGCGGGGCGATGACCCCGGTGATGATGCGGTCGCCGGGCGCGAGCGACGCGCTCGCGTCGCCGAGCCGCGCCGCCACGGCGGCCACCATCGCCTCGAGCGCGCCGCCGGTGCGCTCGGCGGGCACGGTCTCCGTCTCCTCGCCGTTCACCAGGATCCGCCCGGCCCCGGGCGACCGGGTCTCCACGCGCGGCCCGAACGCCACCGCCCGGTGGAAGATGTTCCCGGCGAGGATCCGCTCCACGTCCCAGGACAGGTCCGGCGGGTCGGCCACCTCGAGCGCCGGGAGGAGCGCTGCGATCGAGCGCCCGTCCGCGCCGATCTCCACGGCCACCTCGGGCTCCGCCACCGCGGCGCGCCCGTCGAGGGCGAGCGTCGACCCGTCCGCCAGCAGCCCGGCGCTCGACAGGAAGCCCGCCAGCGGCGCCTCGATCCCGAGCTTCTCCTGGATGGCGGGCACGTTGAAGCCGACCTTCCACCCGAGCGGCTCGGCGCCGGCTTCGAGCACCGAGCTTCTCAGCGCGAGCATCGCCCGCGTCGCGGCCGGGACCGACTGCTCGCTCACGGTCGCATGACGATCTTGAGCGCCTCGCGCCGGTCGTAGACCGCGTAGGCCTCGGGCGCCTCGGCGAGAGTCATGTGCCGGCTGACCAGCGGCGTGGGGTCGAGCACGCCGGCGTCCATCATCGACAGGACGCGGTCCACGTGGCCGATCACGTTCGCGTGCCCGGACGTGAGCGTCAGCGCCTTGATCCAGACGATGCCCATGTGGACCTGGATTCGCTCGGCGTACACCCCGGTGGCCGACACGGTCCCTGCCTTGCGGGCGAGGCGGCAGGCGAGCTCGAGCGCGTCGGGATGGCCGACGGCGTCGACCGCCACGTCCACGCCGCGGCCCGCGGTCGCCGCCTTGACGGCGGCGCGCGGGTCCTCCTCGGTGAGGTGGACGGGCTCCGCGCCGAACGCCCGTGCGGTCTCGAGCCGGTCGGCCACGGTGTCGATCGCGATCACGCGTGCCGCGCCCGATGCCCTGGCGGCCTGGACGGCGCAGAGGCCGACCGGACCGAGGCCGAGCACCGCCACGGTGTCGCCGGGCTGAAGGCCCGCCTCCGCGACGGCGTGATAGCCGGTACCCATCACGTCGCCCGCGAACAGGGCGGCGTCGTCCGACATGCCCTCCGGCACGCGCCGCAGGGTGAGGTTCGCGTGCGGCACCAGCACCTGATCGGCCTGGGCGCCCTGGAGCGAGCCCAGCGTCGCGCCGTGGCCGAAGACCCGCCCCTCGTCGCACTTGTGGAACAGGCCGCGGCGGCAGAAGAAGCACTTGCCGCAGGCCGAGCAGTAGCAGCCGAGAACGCGGTCGCCCTCGGACACCTCGGTCACGGCGTCGCCGGCGGCGATGACGGTCCCGACGAACTCGTGGCCGAGCGTGAATCCGGGCTCGATCTGGACCCGGCCGTGGTAGATGTGCAGGTCCGAGCCGCACACGCCGGTGGCCTCGACCCGAACGACTGCGTCGTCGCGCTCGATCAGCTCCGGCTCCGGGCGCTCCTCGACGCGCACCTCACCCGGGCCTTGGAATGTCACTGCCTGCATGGGCGGGGGAGGCTACTGGCAAGATGCCCGCCCGTGGACGAGGCCTTCTACGTCACGGACGGCGATGCGTTCGTCTCGACGGAGCTCACGCGCGGCCCCTGGGACCCGGATGCGCAGCACGCCGGGCCGCCCGCGGCGCTCCTCGGACGCGCGGTCGAGCAGTGCGAGCCGCGCCCCGGCGCCCAGGTGGGGCGGATCACGTTCGAGATCCTGGGGCCGGTGCCGCTGGCGCCCCTGCGCGCGTCGGCGCGGGTGGTGCGCCCGGGCCGAAGCGTCGAGCTGCTCGAGGCGTCGTTGTCCGGGCCGGACGGCGAGGTCATGCGCGCCGCCGCGTGGCGTCTGCGCACCGGCGCCGTGGAGCTGGACCCGCCCCCGCCGCCGGACCCGCCGCCGCCTGGGCCGGAGACCGGCCGGCGCGAGGCGTTCTTCCCCGTGCGCGACGAGACCGGCTACCACACGGCCATGGAGATGAGCTTCGTGAAGGGGGCGTTCCTCGAGCCCGGTCCGGCCATGGTCTGGATGCGGGCGCTCGTGCCGCTCGTGGCGGGCGAGGAGACCTCGCCGCTGTGCCGCGTCCTGATCGCCGCCGACGCCGGCAACGGCGTGAGCGCGGCGCTCGACTGGCGCCGCTACCTGTTCATCAACACCGACCTGAGCGTCCACCTCAAGCGGCTTCCGGAGGGCGAGTGGGTCGGCCTCGACGCGGTGACCTATCCCGAGCCGCACGGGATCGGGCTGTCCGACACCGTGCTCTGGGACGAACGCGGGCGGCTGGGCCGTGGCGCCCAGACGCTCGTCGTGCGTTCCCGCTGACCCGCTCCGCGGCATAAGCTGCGCGCCATGGCTCAGATTGACGGCGCCGTACTGATCACTGGCTGCTCGACGGGCATCGGACGCGCGACGGCGGAGCTCCTCGCCCGCGAGGGGAACACCGTCTACGCGACGGCCCGCCGCCCGGAGTCGATCGAGGATCTGCGCGCGGCCGGTTGCCGCACGCTCGCCCTCGACGTGGACGACGAGGCCTCGATGAGCGCGGCTGTGGCGGCGGTCGAGGAGGCGGAGGGCGTGGTGGGCGCGCTCGTGAACAACGCGGGCTACAGCCAGAGCGGCGCCGTGGAGACGGTCCCGCTCGACAGCGTCCGCAGGCAGTTCGAGACCAACGTCTTCGGCCTGATCCGCATGTGCCAGCTGGTGCTGCCCGGCATGCGCCGGGCGGGGCGCGGGCGGATCGTGAACGTGAGCTCGATGGGCGGGAAGCTCGTCTTCCCCGGCGGCGGCGTCTACCACGCGACCAAGCACGCCGTGGAGGCGCTCTCGGACGCCATGCGCTTCGAGCTGAAGGGGTTCGGGATCCAGGTGGTCGTGATCGAGCCGGGCCTCATCAAGACGCAGTTCGCCGACACGGTGGCCGGGCAGATGCCTGTGGAGGACGGCCCCTACGCCGACTTCAACCGCTCGGTCACGGAGGCGACGGTCGGGGTCTACGAGGGCCCCCTGGCGCGCCTCGGCGCCGGGCCGGAGGCGGTCGCGAAGGCCATCAAGAAGGCGCTCGAGGCGCGCAAGCCGAGGACCCGCTATCCGGTCACGCCGTCTGCGCGCCTCCTGCTGACGCAGCGTAAGCTGCTGCCGGATCGCGCCTGGGACGCCGTCGCCGGCTCAAGCTTCCGGCGCCCAACACCCTGAGAGGAGCTGCACTTGCCGTACTTCAAGGACGCCGACGAGGTCTACGCCTACATCGGGAAGCTGTTCGAGGACCTCGCCCAGGACGAGGAGCTGTCGCCGAAGTTCCGGAGGGCCAACACGGTCGTCCAGTACCGCTACCGCGAGCCAGAGTCGGTCATCACCGTGAGTCTGCTCGAGGCCGGCGACGGCCGGGTGGACTGCGGGCACACGGACCTCGAGCCCGAGGTCGTCATGACGATGGACGCGGACACGGCGCACCGCTTCTGGCTGGGGAAGGTCAACGTGACCGTCGCGCTCGCACGCGGCCAGATGAAGGCCAAGGGACCGGTGGCCAAGATCCTCAAGCTCGTGCCGCTCACGAAGCCGGTCTTCCCGCGCTACAGGGCGATGCTCGAGGAGTCCGGGCGGCAGGACCTGCTCGAGGCCGCCTGATGGCGGCGGTGGACCCCGATCCGCTCGCCCGCCAGATGGTGGGCTTCAAGGACTTCTACCAGTACCTCTCGCCGACGCGGGTGATCTCGGGCCGCGACCTGATCGGGTCGGCGGGCTTCGAGTTCATGAAGGAGGGGGCGTCGCGCGTCTTCCTCGTGACCGACGAGGTGATCCGCGGGACCGGCCTCGTCGAGCGCGTCGAGGAGGGCGTGCGCGACGGTGGCCTCGAGGTTGCCGGCATCTATGACCAGGTGCCCCAGGACTCCTCCACGGAAGTGGTCGAGTCCTGTGCCGCGGCGGCCGAGGACGCCGGCGCGGACTCGTTCCTCGCCGTCGGCGGCGGCTCGGTGATGGACACGGCCAAGGTCGCCGACGCCGTCTTCACCCACGGCGGCACGGCGCGCGAGCAGGAGGGCTTCATGCTCATGCCGCGCGACGGCGACGGGATGGGGCGGCCGCTCGAGGTCGCGCCGCTCGCGTGCATCCCGACGACCGCGGGGACCGGCTCCGAGGTCTCGATGGCGGCGGTCATCAAGGACCACGAGGAGAAGGTCAAGCTCGAGATCGCCGACTTCCCGCTGTTCCCGCGGCTCGCGATCCTCGACCCCGACGCCACGCGCACGCTGCCCCCGGCCATCGCGGCGGCCACCGGGATGGACGCGATGACCCACGCGGTCGAGAGCTACGTGTCCACCGACTGGAGCCCGCACCAGGACGCGCGCGCCCTGCAGGCGCTGCGCATGATCCGCGACAACCTGGAGCGGGCGGTCGAGACCCCCGAGGACGAGGTGGCGCGCGGCAACATGCTGATCGCGGCCAACATGGCGATCTCGATCGCGCTGGGCTCCGTCCATGCCATGTCGCACCCCGCCGGCGCGCACTTCGGCGTGCCGCACGGCGTGGCGAACGCGATCCACCTGCCACATGTGATCCGCTTCAACGCCGAGGGCGGCGACGACATCGCGGACCGCTACCGCGACGTGGCCGAGCTCCTCGGCGTCGAGAGCGGCGGCTCCGGCGCCGACGTGGGGGACGCGCTCGCCGGATACGTGTCGGGGCTCGTGGAGCGGATCGGACTGCCGCTGCGCCTGTCGCAGGTCGGCGTTCCGGAGTCGGGCATCCCCGCCCTCGTCGAGGGCGCGATGGGCGACGGCACGACGCTGCTCAACCCGCGGGAGCCCTCCGAGAGCGACTACGAAGAGCTGTACGCGAAGGCGCTCTAGACCAGCGGAAGCTGGCTGCGCTGCTCGGCAAGCACGCGCTGGCGCTCGATCTCGTCCCGGAGATCGTCGCCCGAATAGGCGCGCAGCTCGCCCGTCAGCATCAGCGGAACGTCACAACGCGGGCACTTGCCCGGGTCGCTGGCCATGCCGAGCCCGACGCGATATCCACACTCTGGACAGGTGACTCGATCCATCGTCAGCCTTGTTACCTACCCGGAAGGGCGCAAACCATCACCTGGCGGGCTCTTCCGATCGCTCCGCGCGGGCCATCTCGTGCAGCGTGGCCCTCGCGCTGTGCTTCGGCCGCCAGCGCAGCTCCCTGCGCGCGCGGTCGGTCTTCATCAGGACCGGCTTGCGGACGGAGTGCAGCCAGGCGACGCTGTCCGGCATCAGCGGGAGCCGCGTGACGATCTCGGCGGTGGCCTCCACCGCCACACGCGGCACCGGCACCGAGTACCAGCCGAGCGCGTCGGCCACGTCCGAGAAGGTCAGCGCGCCGCCCGCGGCGAGGTTGTACGGCCCCGGCTGCCCGATTCCGCGAACCCCGGCGAGGAAGGCGCGCGCCACGTCGTCCTCGTGCACGAGCTGGAAGCGCGTGCCCGGGTCGGGGATCACGGGACGGAGCGCGGGCATCGACGACAGCAGGCGCCTGACGGGACCCGGCATCGACTCGCCCAGCCTGAAATAGGGGATGGCGTGGAGCATCGTCCGCGCGTCGGGCCCGGCGACGATGCAGGGGCGGAAGACGTAGGCGACAGTGCGGCGCCGGCGGAGCAGCACCTCGCCGAGCACGCGCTCGACCTCGGCCTTCTGGTCGGAGTACGGATGCTCGCGCGACCCGCGGGCGGGCACGTCCTCCGTCAGCCAGTCCGGGTTGTCGTCGTGGAACCCGTAGGCGGCGACGCTCGAGGCGTAGCAGATGCGCTTGACCCCGGCCTTGGCCGCGGCCTCGAAGACCTTGCGCGAGCCGTCGACGTTGAGCTCGCGGGTGGCGTCGCTCGCGCTGAGGATCGCGAAGGCGAGGTGGACGACGGCGTCCGCGCCCCTGACGAGGTCCCTCACGCTCCCGGGGTCGGTCACGTCGCCCCGGCGGTACTCGGTCTTCCTCCAGCGGCGCTCGGCCGGATCGAACGGGCGCCGCGCCATTCCCACGACCCTTCCGACGGCGCGCGAGCGCTCCAGCGCGTCGACGATCGATATGCCGAGGTCGCCCGTGGGGCCGGTGACTGCGACGGTCAGGCCCGCGCTCGCCACTAGGCGTCCTCGTAACCCGGGTCCCCGGGCAGCAGCACGTGCCCCTCGCCGTCGCGCTCCACGACGCGCGGCTCGACCGGCTCGACGGTGCGCCCGCGCGCGGCGGCCAGCGCATCCGCGACCGATGTGAAGGTGGCCAGCTGCTCGAGGTGCTTGATCGTCGGGAAGACCAGCATCAGCTCGCCGCGCTCGCCGAGCGCCAGCGCGTCGGCGGGGCGGATCCAGCGCGCATCGACGCACTCGGACCCGTCGCAGGCCGGCTCGGCGCCCGCGGGCGCCTCGGCCACGAAGAACCAGGTGTCGAAGCGGATCCTCACCTCGCGGGGCGTGATCCAGCGCGAGAAGGCCACCGCCGCCGAGTGGCCCATCGCGATCCCGGCCTCCTCCTCCAGCTCGCGGAGCGCGGTCGCCGCGAAGCCGGCGTCCTCGTCGTGGGTGGCCCCGCCCGGGAAGACCCATGCCCCGCCCATGAAGCGCTGCTCCGGGTTGCGTTGGACGAGGAGGACCTCGGGGCCGGAGGCGGAGTCACGCAGCAGGATCAGGGACGCGGCCTCGCGCGCGTTCGTGGCGGGGCCGGTGTTGATCTCCTCTCCCGGCGGCGGTCGGTCGATCCGCACCGCGCCAGCCTAACCTGTGCGCCCGCTACCCTTCCGGCGCCGTGAGCGCCGACCAGCTCTTCATCTGCACGTCCTGCGGGTTCATCTACGACCCCGCCGAGGGCGATCCCGACGGAGGCATCCCGCCGGGCACGGCGTTCACCGACATCCCGGACGACTGGTTCTGCCCGGTCTGCGGCGCGCGCAAGCGCGACTTCGAGCCCTACGAGGGCTAGGCGTTCGGCACCGGCCCGGGTGTCGTTCGCCGAAAGTGTCCTGCCCTGTGGTTGCTCTGCAACCGGAAGTCAGGACACTCAGGCGCCCGTGGCCTGCGGGCGGTACGTCCCGAAGCACCAGACGTTGCCCTCGGGATCGCGGGCGGCGTACTCGCGTGAGCCGTACGGCTGGTCCGTCAGCCCCATGACGATCTCCGCTCCGGCGCCCTTGGCGCGGTCGTGGTGCGCGTCCGGGTCCTGCACTGCGACGTAGAAGGTGCTCGGACCCGCCGGGAACGGATCGTCGTCGCCCGTCGACGAGAGCATGATCAGACCGGCGCCGACGTCGAGCTCCGCGTGGACGATGCTGTCGCCCTCGCCCTCGGTGACCGACAGCGGCTCGAAGCCGAAGCTCCGCTTCAGGAAGTCGATGGCCGCCCGCGCGTCGCGATAGCGCGGGACGGGGTAGACGGTCTGGGTCACGCCGCCTGTTGTAGCGCTTCCGCGGCCGTCGCGGCGTCCACGCTCGCGAACGTGATCTCCACGAGGCGCTCGAGGTCGGCCGTCGAGATCGACAGCGGCGGCATCAGGACGACCACGTCGCCGAGCGGCCGCACGATCGCGCCGCGGCGGCGCGCCTCCAGCGTCACGCGGTGGCCCATCCGCAGCTCCGGGGGCGCCGTGCGAAGCTGGATCCCGGTCATGAATCCGCGCCGGCGGACCTCCTCCACGCCCGGGTGGGCGGCCAGCGGCTCGAGCAGCTCGCCGAGCAGCTCGATCTTCGCCTGGAGCGCGTCGAGCGTGCGCTCCTCCTCGAACACGTCGAGCGTCGCGAGCGCGGCGGCGCAGGCCAGCGGGTTGCCCGTGTAGGTGTGCCCGTGGAAGAAGGTCCGCAGCTCCTCGAACTCGCCGAGGAAGCCCTCGTACACCCGCTCGCTCGTGAGCGTGGCCGCCAGCGGCAGGTAGCCGCCCGTGATGCCCTTCGCGACGCACATGAGGTCCGGGGTCACGCCCTCGTGCTCGCAGGCGAACATCCGCCCGGTGCGGCCGAAGCCGGTGGCCACCTCGTCCGCGATCAGGAGCACGTCGTGCCGGTCGCACAGCTCGCGGACGCCGCGCAGGTAGCCCTCCGGGTGCACGAGCATGCCCGCGGCGCCCTGGACGAGCGGCTCCAGCACGACCGCCGCGACCTCGCCCGCGTGGCCGGCGAGCAGGCGCTCCATCTCGCCGAGGTCGCCGGGCTCCGCCTTGAGCGTGGGGAAGAGGAGCGGCCGGTAGAGCGAGTGGAAGAGGTCGATGCCCCCGGCCGAGACCGAGCCGATCGTGTCGCCGTGGTAGGCATCGCGGAGGCAGACGAACGTGGTGCGGTCCTCGCCGGCCTGGCGCCAGTACTGAAAGGCCATCTTGAGCGCGATCTCGGTGGCGGTCGAGCCGCTGTCCGAGTAGAAGACGCGCGTGAGCCCGTGAGGGGCGACCTCCACCAGCCGTCGCGCCAGCTCGATCGCGGACGGATGCGAGAGGCCGAGCATGGTCGAGTGGGCGACCCGGTCGAGCTGCTCGCGCACCGCGGCGTCGATCCGCGGGTGGCGATGGCCGTGGACGTTGCACCAGAGCGACGAGACGCCGTCGATGTAGCGCCGGCCGTCGACTCCGATCAGGTCGGTGCCCTCGGCGCTCTCGACGATCAGCGGCTCCTCGGCGCACCACCCGCGCTGCTGGGTGAACGGATGCCAGAGGTGCGCACGGTCCGCTGCGGCAAGGTCCACGGCCGGCGACGCTAGCTAGCGTTCCGGTCGGAAATGCCACCCCTGCCGCTGCTCGTCTTCGCCGTGGGAACCGGCTCCCTCGGCGCCGAGATTGCGGCCGTCCGGCTGCTCGCTCCCTACTTCGGCGCGTCCACCGTGGTGTGGGCGAACACGATCGGCGTCGTGCTCGTGGCCCTGTCCATCGGGTACTGGCTCGGGGGCCGGCTGGCCGACCGCCGCCCGGACATGCGCGGGCTCTGCCTGCTCGCCCTGACCGCCGCCGGCCTGCTGGCGATCGTGCCGTTCGCCGCCGACCCGCTGCTGGACGTGGCGGTCGACGCGCTCGACTCGATCTCCGCGGGCGCGTTCGTGGGCTCGCTCCTGGGCGTGCTCGGCCTCGTGGCCGTGCCCGTGCTGCTGCTCGGGGCGGTCTCCCCCTACGCGATCCGCCTGTCGGTGTCGTCCATCGAGGAGGCGGGGACGGTCGCGGGCCGGCTCTACGCGCTGTCCACGGCCGGGTCGCTGGTCGGCACGCTCACGTCGGCGCTCCTCTTCATCCCGCTGTTCGGGACGCGCCGAACGTTCCTCATCTTCGCCCTGGCGATCTCGGTCGTGGCCGTGACGGGCCTGCGGCCGCGGCGCAGGTGGGCGGTCGCCCCCGTGGCGATCGCGGCGCTGATGGCGGTCCCGGTGGGCACGCTCAAGGCCGAGGCCGGGAACGGGCGGGTGGTCTACGAGGCCGAGACCCCGTACCAGTACGCGCGGGTGGTCGAGCGCGCGGACGGCGTGCGCGTGCTCGAGCTGAACGAGGGCCAGGCGGTGCACTCGCGCTACGAGCCCGGGACGGTGCTGACCGGCGACTACTGGGACGGCTTCCTCGTCATGCCGTTCGCCGCCCTCGACCGGCCGCCGCGCCGGATCGCCATCCTCGGCAACGCCGGCGGCACGACCGCGACGGCCTACGGCGCGCTGTTCCCGGGCACGACGGTGGACGCGGTCGAGATCGACGCCGAGCTGTCGGAGATCGGCAGGCGCTGGTTCCACATGGGCGGCCCGCGGCTGAGCCTGCACCACGAGGACGCCCGGCCCTACCTGAGGCAGACGGACGAGCGCTACGACGTGATCGCGCTCGACACCTACCGCCAGCCCTACATCCCCTTCTACCTGACGACGAGGGAGTTCTTCGAGCTGGCGCGGGACCGGCTGGCACCCGGGGGCGTGGTGCTGGTGAACGTGGGCCACCCCGAGGGCGAGGACGACCTCGAGAAGGTCCTGAGCGCCACGATGGGCGCGGTCTTCGCCCACGTGGCGCGCGACCCGATCGAGGCCACCAACACGATCGTCGCCGCGGGCGACACGGAGATCTCCGGGGCCCGCCTGCGGTCGGCGCTCGGGTCGCTGCCGGCGGAGCTGAGGCCGTCCGCGAGCGAGGCCGCGGCGCGGATCGAGGGGCCGCTGCCCGGGGGCAGCGTCTACACGGACGACAGGGCGCCGGTCGAGTGGCTGGTGGACGAGTCGATCGTGCACTACGCCGCCGGCGACTGAGCGCGGCGCCCGGGGGCGAAGATCCTCACCGCCAGCGCCTGGTGCAGCCCCAGGCTCGGCACGCGCAGGGTCAGGTCGCCGTCCTCCACGGCGATGCGGCGCCTCACGACGACCGGCGGCGCGGCGACCGCCCGCTCGCCGGTGTCGGTCAGCTGCTGGATCGACACGATCGCGTGCCGTGCCCCGCCGAGCGCCGGGCGGAGGCCGCGGAGGGTGACCTCGACCGACAGCGACGGCGAGCCGTCGGGCGCCCGGTCGTGGCGGGCGAGCAGCACCTGCGCGGCGCCGGCGACCGACCGGCGGCTCGCCAGGACCGCGACCGTCTCGGAGCTCGACGTCGCCCGCACCCGGGTGCCCACCCCCTCCGCGTAGAGCCGGTAGGCCCACCACGCGGTGCGCGGCTGCCCGTCCGGGGTCAGGAGGCCGTCGAGCGTGCCGTTCGAGCATTGGTCGGCCCCGTCCACGGCGGGCCAGCAGGAGCGCACGGCCGCGTCGGCGCCGCCCGCCTCCATGTGGTGGAGATAGCCGAGGATCTCCCCGGGCCGGTACTGGTCGGCCGGCCCGACCGACTCGTTCACCTGGACGCGCCCGAGCGACAGGTCGGGGTAGCGCGCGATCAGCTCGCGCGCCGCCCGGACGTGGTCCTGGATCGGCGGGATCGGCTGGTCGGGGTCGAGGTTCTCGTGGAACGAGAGGAAGCCCACCCGGCAGCCGGCCCGGCGGCAGTGCCGGAGCAGCCCGACGAGCCACTCGGGGCGCGCCCTGGCGGTGCTGGGACCGCCGATCACGGCTCCCTCGCCCAGCTCGTCCACGAGCGCCCGCGCGGCGACTTCGTAGAGCCTGAGGAACTGCTCGCGCGTGCCTGTGAAGAAGGCCGGGTTGTCCGGCTCGTTCCAGACGTCCCACTCGACCCGGCGCCCGCGCATGGAGCGGGCCGTGGTGCGCACGAGCCGCTCCCACGCCGCGAGGTCGCGCCACGGCGGCCCGCGGCCCTCCCAGCCGGTCGGCGGGTAGCCCCAGAGGTCGCTGAGCACGAGCTGGTAGCGGGCGCCCACCTCCGCCGCGCGGGCGTACGGCACGCGCGGCGGGATGCTCCGCCAGACCTGCGGCCGCAGCGGCTCCACGGCGGACTCCGGCGGGGCCGGCCCGGCCACTCCGTGGAGCAGGCCGCTCATGGAGGCGACGGTCTCGGCGGCGCCCAGGTCGGCGCTCACGTTCACCTGGGCGGGGCGCTCGGGCGGCGGCGCGACGCCGGTCCGCCCGTCCTCGTCGCCCTCGCAGCCGAGGCAGCCGGGGAGGACCGCCGCCGTCGCGGCGAGCGCGAGCGTCAGCAGGGTGCGCGGACTCGGCATCCCGGGGATACTGCCCCGAGAGGAGGAGGACATGAGCTTTCGCAAGTACCAGCTCGGCAGCTACGAGGAGATGCGCGCCGCTCACCGCTGGGAGGTGCCCGAGCGCTACAACATCGCCCAGGACGTCTGCGACAAGCACGATCGCGACCGGCTCGCGATGGTCTGGGAGGACTGGGAGGGCCGCGAGCGGCGGGTCACGTTCGGGGAGCTTCAGGACCTCTCGTGCCGCTTCGCGAACGTACTGAGGGCGAACGGCGTCGAGCGCGGCGACCGTGTTGCCACGCTGCTGCCCTCGCTGCCCGAGACCGCGGCGATCTTCATCGGCACGTACCGGTCCGGAGCGATCCTGCTGTCGCTGTCGGTGCTCTACGGCGACGACGGCATCCAGCACCGCCTGAGCGACTCGCAGGCCAGGGTCGTCGTGACGGACGCGGCGAACCGAGACCGCATACCGGAGGGTCTGGCCGAGCTCGTCCTGGTGCTCGACGACGGGTTGCTGGAGGCGATGGACGACGCACCGGCCGAGTTCGAGACCGTCGACACGCTGGCCGACGACCCGGCCCAGCTCTACTACTCGTCCGGCACCACCGGCAAGGCCAAGGGCATCCTCCACGCCCACCGCTACCTGCTCGCGCACGAGGAGTTCGAGTTCTGTCACGACGTGCGCGACGGCGAGCTGTTCCACGGGTCCGGCGAGTGGGCGTGGGCGGCCGGCATCGCCCCCCTGCTCGGGCCGTGGCGCTACGGGGCCGTGGCGCTCGTGCAGGCGCGCAGGGGCGGCTACGACCCCGAGGAGCACCTCGCCTTCCTCTCGAAGCACGGCGTGGAGAACATGTTCACCACTCCCACGGCGCTGCGCGCGATGACCGGCGTGGAGGCCGCGGGCGAGCGCTACCCACTCGCCAAGCTGCGGATCACCTGCTCGGCCGGCGAGCCGCTCAACCCGGAGGTGATCCGCTGGTTCCGGGACCAGTACGGGATCACGGTGCTCGACTTCTACGGCCTCACGGAGAGCTACCCGCTCTGCGCCAACTACCCCACCGTGGAGGTCCGCGAGGGCTCGATGGGGCTTCCGATGCCGGGCTGGGAGGTGGCCATCCTCGACGAGGACGAGCGGCCGGTGGCTCAGGGCGAGCGCGGCGAGATCTGCCTGCGCGCGCGCTCGAATCCGCACTACCCCATCGGCTACTGGAACCGTCCGGAGGACACCGAGGAGGTGTTCGGCGGCGACTGGTTCCACACGAAGGACGCCGCGAGCATGGATGAGGACGGCTACGTCTGGTACGCCGGCAGGGCGGACGACGTGATCATCTCGGCCGGGTACCGGATCGGCCCCTTCGAGGTCGAGTCGGCGTGCGTCGAGCACCCCGCCGTGAGGGAGGCGGCCGCCGTGGCCTCACCGGACCAGCGGCGCGGGGACATCGTCAAGGCGTTCATCGTGCTCGCCTCGGGCCACTCCGCGAGCGACGACCTCGCCGCCGACATCAAGCGCTTCGTGCGCGAGCGGCACTCGGCCTACGCGTACCCGCGCGAGATCGAGTTCGTGGACGACCTGCCGAAGACGCTCACGGGCAAGATCCGGCGCGTGGAGCTGCGCGAGCAGGAGCGCGAGCGGAAGGGGTCCTCGACGCCGGCCTAGAGCACCGGCACCAGCGGGATGTCGTAGGTCAGCGCCGCCCAGGCGAAGACGCCGAGCGCGACGAGGAACGAGACGGCCGCG
>JAFGJG010000055.1 GCA_016929195.1 Thermoleophilaceae bacterium | reverse complement strand
GCGGGCGAGGGCAAGGAGGCGCGCGCCCATGCGATCCCGCGCGGCACGCCGGCGCGGCGGGCGGCGGGCTCCGTCCACTCGGACATCGAGCGCGGGTTCGTGGCCGCGGAGATCGTGCCGTGGGAGGCGCTGGTGGAGGCGGGCGGCTATGCCGCCGCGCGCGAGCAGGCGAAGCTGCGCGTGGAGGGCCGCGACTACGCCATGCAGGACGGGGACGTCGTGACGTTCCGCTTCACGCCATAGTTGGCTGAATCTGCCCGGTCTTTGCCCTTGCGGCCACGACCGCGAGGCGCGACCATGCCCCCATGAGGCGAGTGGTCATCGTGGCCTACCCGGGCGTGCAGCCACTCGACGTGGTCGGCCCGGCCGAGGTCTTCCACACCGCGGCGCAGCTGAACCGGGGCGGCTACGACGTTGAGGTCGTGGCGCCCGAGCCGGGGCCAGTGAAAGCGTCCGCCCTGACGATCTCGGTCGACCGGTCGCTCGCCGAGGTCGACGGTCCGATCGACACGCTCGTCGTGGCGGGCGGCATCGGCGTGCGCGCCCTGGAGGACGACGAGCGCTTCCTCGATTCGCTGCGCGCGACCGCGGGCCGCTCGCGCCGCGTGGCCGGCGTCTGCACCGGAGCGTTCCTGCTCGCCGCCGCAGGGCTCCTCGACGGCCGCCGCGCGACGACCCACTGGGCGAGCTGCGCCCTGCTGGCCGAGCGCCATCCCGGGATCAGCGTCGACCCCGACCCGATCTTCGTCCGCGACGGCGACGTCTACACGTCCGCGGGCGTGACCGCCGGAATGGACCTGGCGCTGGCGCTGGTCGAGGAGGACCTCGGGCGCGAGACGGCGCTCACCACCGCGCGCTGGCTCGTGCTGTTCGTCAAGCGGCCGGGCGGCCAGGCCCAGTTCAGCGCCCAGCTCCACGCTCAGCAGGCCGACCGGCGCCCGCTGCGCGAGCTCCAGGCGTGGATCGCCGACAACGTGGACGCGGACCTGTCGGTGCCGGCGCTCGCCGGCCGCGCCCACATGAGCGAGCGGAACTTCGCCCGCGCCTTCGCCCGCGAGGTCGGCATGACGCCGGCCGCCTACGTGGAGTGCGCCCGGGTCGAGAGCGCCCGCATGGCGCTCGAGGCCGGCGACGCGCCCGTGGAATCGGTCGCCGTCCGGTCCGGCTTCGGGACCGTCGAGACGATGCGCCGCGCTTTTCACCGCAGGGTGGGGGTTGGCCCCGCCGACTACCGACGCCGCTTCCGCTCCGAGGCGGCGGCCTGAAAGGAGCACAGATGCAGATCGTCATCCCGCTCTACGACCGCTTCACCGCACTCGACGCGGTCGGCCCCTACGAGGTGCTCTCGCGCGTGCCGGGCGCCACGGTCACCTTCGCCGGAGTCGAGGCGCGCGAGTACACGACCGACACGGGGATGCTCACGATCCGCGCCGACGCGGCGCTGGCCGACGTCCCGAGCCCCGAGGTGATCGTGGTCCCCGGCGGCCCCGGGAGCGTGGAGGCCGCCGAGGACGAGGCCCTGATCGCCTGGATCCGGAACGCGCACGAGACGACCGAGTGGACCACCTCGGTCTGCACCGGCGCGGAGCTGCTCGGCGCCGCCGGCCTGCTCGACGGTCTCGACGCGACCACCTACTGGGCCGACATGGACATGCTCGCCCGCTACGGGGCGACGGCCACCGAGAGGCGGGTGGTGGAGCAGGGCAAGATCGTGACCGCCGCGGGCGTCTCGTCGGGGATCGACATGGCGCTCACGCTCGTGGCCCGGATGACGCACGAGGAGGTGGCGAAGGCGGTTCAGCTCGGCATCGAGTACGACCCCGAGCCGCCCTTCGACTCCGGCTCGACCCGGACCGCCTCACCGGAGACGATCGCGCTGGTGAGGGCCACTATCGCGGCCCGGGACGAGGCCGCGGCCTAGGGCCGGCCGCCGTGTGGTCGACGTTTCCATCGAATAGCGGGCAAAACGTCGACCACACTCCC
The DNA here is from genome assembly GCA_016929195.1 of Thermoleophilaceae bacterium. Classification (GTDB taxonomy): domain Bacteria; phylum Actinomycetota; class Thermoleophilia; order Solirubrobacterales; family Thermoleophilaceae; genus JACVRW01. Next base: position 45,227 of record JAFGJG010000055.1, on the reverse strand, counting down.
CGCCGCCGGCCGGAGCGTTGCGGGGCTGCTATACCGACGCCCCGTGCGGGGGTTCGGTGTAACGGCTTGCGTCGCGCTCGTCGCGGCCACGGCGCTCGCCTTCCCCGCGGCCGCCACGGCCTGCAACGAAAGCCGTCGCGCGCGGCCTCCCAAGCCCACGGCCGACGCGCCGCTCGCGCTTGGCGACTCGGTGATGCTCGGTGCCGTCGACCAGCTCGCCGCGGCCGGCTTCGAGGTCGACGCGAAGGGCTGCCGCCAGATGGCGGCCGGTGTGGAGGTGCTCGCGGCGCGCAGGCGGCTGCCGAGCACCGTCGTGCTCGCGCTCGGCACGAACTGGATCGTGACGACGGCCCAGATCCGCCAGGCGCTGCGGATCCTCGGCCCCGGCCGCGTCCTGGGACTGGTGGTGCCGCGCGAGCTGGCGAGCGCCCGCACGCAGAACAGGCGCAACATTCGCTCCGCCGGAAGGCGCTGGCCGGACCGGGTCAGGGTGCTCGACTGGGTGCGCTACAGCTCCGGGCACGACTCGTGGTTCGCCGGCGACGGCCTCCACCTCACCGCGCGCGGCGCACGCGCGTTCACGCGCCTGCTCGCGCGCGCCCTGGCGTGGACGGCCCCTGCCGCCGCGACGTCCGCGTTCACGGCAGTCGGTCAGGGAGTGACCGCGGAGAGCCTCAGCGCACCCGCACTGCCGGCCCGGCGATGACGCCGGCCCGCACGCGGTAGACGCCGCGCGCACTCACGTCGGCCCGGTAGCGGCCGCGTGAGCCCATGCGAACCCGCCGGACCTTCACCCATCGCCCCGCAAGGCGTCGCTCGACCACGAGCAGCGCGCGCTTCGGGGCCGGGTCGAGGCTGCCGTGGATCGTCGCCCGGGCGGGCGGGAAGCCCGCCAGCGCCGCCCTTCCGACCGGGGTCCCGTGCGAGGCGCGCGCCGCGGTGGATACGCGGGTGAAGCGCGCCCACGTGTCGCGCAGCCCGAGGGCGCCCCTGATGTCCGGGCCGCTGATCTTCCGCGTGCCGCGGCTGCCCACCACCTGCGCCCGGACGATCCGCGGCGAGGTGCCGCGCTTCACCACCTTCAGCTTGCGGAACGTCCCGAGCGCGCCGAGCGCCCGCGTGAGCTGGCTCCTGGTGAACGAGGCCCGCCAGCGGTGGTACGGCGAGTGGAAGTCGTACGGGTCGGGCACGCCCACGAGCCACGGCTTGCTCAGGCTGCCCACGAACGAGTACTGGACGCTCTCCGTGTGGCCGCCCGAGGTCGAGAAGTAGTAGGTCACGGCGGGCGCTCCCCCGTACGTGAGGATGCGGCCCGCCGTCCCGCTCACCGCGGCGTTGCTGCGCACGCCCTCGGCGGCCACGCCGCGGTACACCTGTGAGCGCGTGTCGGGATAGAGGTCGAAGGGGCCCTCCGGATGACGGGTGGCCAGCGCGTAGGTGCGCGCCGTCACGGCCTGGGCCTTGAGCGCCTCGAGCGGCCACGAGGCCGGCATCTCGCCGGCCACCACCCCGCGCACGTAGTCGTCCAGCGACAGGACGTTGATCGCGTCGAGGCCGCCCCCGGCCAGGATCTCGATCGCGCCGCGGTAGCGGCCGTCGCTCACGCCGTTCAGCGCCGGGCCGAGCAGACGCAGGATCCCCCCGGGCCGCGTGAGCCGCAGGCCGGACGAGAAGCGCCCGACGCGCCTGCCCCCGGACGTGAACAGGGCGATCCGTCCTCCGGAGGGCCGCGCGACGTAGGTCTTCGAGGGGCTCAGCCGCTTGCCGCCGGACGCGCGCGTGGCGCCCCGCACGCGGATGTACGGGTCGTCGGGCTGGAGCATGACGCGCACCGAGCGCTGCGACGCCTGCTCGAGGCGCGTGCCCGTGTAGTAGTGCGAGAGGATCGAGCGGTAGCCGCGGCCCTCCAGCGCGTAGCCGTATGCGCCGTACTGGCTCATGCCGATGCCGTGGCCCCAGCCCGCGCCGCGCACGACGAAACGGGTCGCGGCGTCGGCGCTCGCCGGGACGGCGAGCGCGAGCACGGCGGCTATGAGCAGAACTGCCCGGCGCATCTGTGCCACAACCCCTATATCGGCCGAAGGTAGCGGGGCTTCAGGTCACCCTGAAAAGTCGCCAGTCGCCCGGCACGCCCCGAAGCTCGTGCGTCCCGCGGTCCTCGAAGTCGATTCCAGAGCCCACGACGAGGTCCTTGACCGTGCCGGAGACGAGCACCTCGCCCGCATCGGCGGCCGCCATGACACGCGCGGCGATGTGCACCGCCAGCCCGCCGAGGTCGTCGCTCATCACCTCCAGCTCGCCTGTGTGGAGCCCCGCGCGCAGCTCGAGCCCCAGCGCCTCCACCGACTGCGTGATCGATGCGGCGCAGCGGATCGCCCGCGCGGGCCCGTCGAAGGTGGCGAGGAAGCCGTCGCCCGTGCGCTTGACCTCGCGGCCCCGGTGGAGCTCCAGCTCGCGCCTGAAGAGCTGGTCGTGGCGCTCGAGCACCTCGCGCCAGCTGCTGTCGCCGAGGTCGGCGGCGCGGCGGGTGGAGTCCACGATGTCCGTGAACAGCACCGTCGCGAGCATCCGGTCCGGCTCCACGGCAAGCCGCGTGCCGGTGATGAACTCCTCGATCTCGCCCATGATCGCCTCTGTGTCCCCGACGGCGAACATGTTGTCGGCGCCCTCGAGCTCCACGTAGCGCGCACCGGGGACATGCTTCGCGATGTAGCGCGAGTGCTCCACCTTGATGAAGGTGTCGTCGCGGCGGTGCATCACGAGCGTGGGCACGCGGATCGAGGGAAGCACCTCGCGGACGTCGAACTCCCCGATCAGCTCGAAGATCCGCGCGATCGTGCCCGGGCTGGCCGCGAGCCGCTCGAGCCGGCCGGCCCACTCCATGAAGCGCGGGTCGCCCATCCGGCTCTCGGCCACGCTCCCGGCCACGAGCCCCTCCCCCCAGTGCTCGAGCGCGGCGTTCATCTTCCCCGTGCGCTCCTCCGCGGGGTAGGCCCAGTCGTAGTCCGGCGCCCAGACGGCCCGGGCGAAGGTGGCGTACATGATCAGGTGGCTCACGCGGTCGGGATGCGTGGCCGCGAACATCGCGGCCATCGGCCCTCCCTCCAGCGTGGCGGCGATCGCGGCGCGGTCGGTGCCGGCCGCATCGAGCACAGCGAGCACGTCGTCCATCTGCTCCTCAATCGTGGGCGCTCCGATCAGCGGATCCGAGAGCCCCGAGCCGCGCCGGTCGAAGGTGATCACGCGGGCGAAGCGCTTCAGCCGCTCGAGCACGCCGGCCAGCGAGGCCTCGGACCAGAGGTACTCGACCTGCGAGATCCAGGGCGGGATCCACACGAGGTCCACGGGGCCCTCGCCCTCCACGATGTAGGCGATGTGCACGTCACCGCTGCGGGCGTAGCGCGCTACCGGGGCCACTCGGCACTGGACGTTACAGTCAGGTCCCCGTGGGCAAGCGCAAGGCAAGCGACGTCTTCGTGGAGTGTCTGGAGGCCGAGGGCGTGGGTCACGTGTTCGGCATCCCCGGCGAGGAGACGCTCGACCTGAACGAGTCCCTCTCGCGCTCCTCGATCGGGTTCATCCCGGTCAGGCACGAGCAGGGCGGCGCCTACATGGCGGACGTCTACGGCCGTCTCACCGGCCATGCCGGCGTCTGCCTCGGCACCCTCGGCCCGGGCGCGCTCAACCTCGTCACGGCCGTGGCCGACGCGTACCTCGACCGCGCCCCGCTCGTCGCGCTCACCGGCCAGGGCGACCTCGAGCGCATGCACAAGGAGTCGCACCAGTACATCGACCTCCTGCGCGTCATGCGGCCGATCACCAAGTGGAACGCGCGGCTGTCGGACCCGCGGATCATCCCGGAGGTCGTGCGCAAGGCCTTCAAGGTCGCGGAGTCGGAGAAGCCCGGCGCCACGCACATCGAGCTGCCCGAGGACGTGATGGCCGCCGAGATCGACGCCGAGCCGCTCCCGCGCCGCCGCGTCGTGCAGCCGGAGCCCGCCGCCCGCGAGCTGCTCCGCGCCGCCGACATCGTGCGCGGCGCGATCAACCCCGTGGCCCTGGCCGGGAACGGGGTCGTGCGCACCGGCGCCGTGGCCGCGCTGCGCGAGTTCGTGCGCGCCACGGGCATCCCGGTCGCCGAGACCTTCATGGGCAAGGGCCTCGTGCCGCCCGACAACCCGAAGGCGCTCGGCTCGGTGGGCCTCCAGTCCGGCGACTACCGGATGGCGGGCTTCGACGAGGCCGACGTGGTGCTGGCGATCGGCTACGACCTCGTGGAGCACTCACCCGAGCACTGGAACCCGAAGCGCGACAAGAAGATCATCTGCATCGACTCCGTTCCCGCCGAGATCGACGAGTACTTCGTCCCCGAGGTCGAGCTGGTGGGGGACCTCTACCACGTGCTCACGCGGCTCAGCGAGGAATGCCGGCACGTGCCGCACCAGGGCGGTTCGACCCGTCTGCGCGACGTGGTGCTCGGCCGCTTCGAGAAGGCCAAGGACGACGACGCCTTCCCCGTCCAGCCCCCGCGCGCGCTCTACGAGATCCGCAAGGCGCTCGGCCGCGAGGACATCCTGATCTCGGACGTGGGCCTCCACAAGCTCTGGATCGGGCGCATGTTCCCCGCCTACGAGCCGAACACGGTGCTGATCGCCAACGGGCTCGCCGGCATGGGCTTCGCGGTGCCCGCGGCGATCGCGGCCAAGCTCGTCCACCCGAACCGCAAGGTCGTGACGGTGAACGGCGACGGCGGCTTCCTCATGAACTGCCAGGAGCTCGAGACCGCGGTGCGCCTGAAGACGCCGATCGTGAATGTCATCTGGGAGAACGGGCAGTACGGATCCATCGTCTGGAAGCAGGACAAGAAGTTCGGCACCCACTTCGGCACCGACTTCACGAACCCGGACTTCGTGAAGCTGGCAGAGGGCTTCGGGATGCCGGCGTGGCGCTGCGGATCCGCCGACGAGTTCGGCGAGACCCTGCGGCGCGCGCTCGACCTCGACGTCCCCTCGCTGATCGTGCTGCCCATCGACTACTCGATCGACGTGGCGATCAGCGACGAGCTCGGCGTCGAGACCGTCGCGACCTAGAAGGAGGCGAAATGGCCATAGCCACGCAGGAGCAGCAGGTCGTCGAGGGGGTCGAGAAGCGGCTCCTCATCGGAGGCGAGTGGCGCGACGCCGCCGGCGGCGCGACCTTCCCGGTCATCGACCCCGCAACCGAGGAGCCGGTCTGCGAGGTCGCGGACGCCACCCCCGAGGACGCCAAGGCCGCGCTCGACGCCGCGGTCGCCGTCCAGGCCGAGTGGGGCGCCAGCGCGCCGAACGACCGCGCGAAGATCCTCTGGGACGCCTTCGAGCTGATGATGGAGCGCGCCGACGAGCTGGCGCTGCTCATGACGCTCGAGATGGGCAAGGCGGTCGCCGAGTCGAAGTCCGAGATCGTCTACGCGGCCGACTTCTTCCGCTGGCACTCCGGCGACGCGCTGCGGCTGGACGGCGTCTACAAGCAGTTCGGCAACGGGACGAGCCGCGTGCTGACGATGAAGCAGCCGGTCGGGCCGTGCCTGATGATCACCCCCTGGAACTTCCCGATGGCGATGGGCACGCGCAAGGTGGGCCCGGCCGTCGCGGCGGGCTGCACGGTCGTGATGAAGCCGGCCGGCGCCACCCCGCTCTGCATGCTGGCGCTCGGGCAGATCCTCGAGGAGGCCGGCCTCCCGGCGGGCGTCTTCAACATCATCACGACGTCGTCCTCCGGCAAGGTCACCGGGCCGCTGATCGAGGACCCGCGCCTCCGAAAGCTGTCGTTCACCGGCTCCACCGAGGTCGGCCGCAAGCTCATCGAGGCGGCGGCGGGCAGCGTGCTGAAGACCTCGATGGAGCTCGGCGGCAACGCGCCCTTCCTCGTCTTCGAGGACGCCGACCTCGACGAGGCGGTCGAGGGCGCGCTCCTGGCGAAGATGCGCAACATCGGCGAGGCCTGCACCTCGGCGAACCGCTTCCACGTGGCCGAGTCCGTCAAGGACGAGTTCACGCGCCGGCTGGCCGAGAAGATGGGCGCGCTCAAGTCCGGCCGCGGGACCGAGGAGGACGTGAAGGTCGGCCCGCTGATCGACCAGGAGTCGCGCGAGAAGGTCGCCGAGCTGGTCGAGGACGCGGTGTCGAAGGGCGCGAAGCCGCTCACCGGGGGCGAGCTGCCCGGGGGGCGCGGCTACTTCTACCCGCCGACGGTGCTCGCCGACGTCCCGCTGGACGCGCGGGTCTTCAGTGAGGAGATCTTCGGCCCGGTGGCGCCGATCGCCGCCTTCTCGTCCGAGGACGAGGCGATCGAGCGCGCCAACGACACCGAGTACGGCCTCGTGGCTTACGTGTTCACGCGCGACGCGAAGCGCGCGATCCGCGTGTGCGAGCGCCTCGAGACCGGGATGGTCGGGCTCAACCAGGGCATGGTCTCGAACGCCGGCGCCCCATTCGGCGGCGTGAAGCAGTCCGGCATCGGCCGCGAGGGCGGCAACGAGGGCATCGAGGAGTTCCTCGAGACGAAGTACGTCGCGATGAACATGGATTGAGATGGCATCCGGGGGCTCGCGCCCCCGGACCCCCGGTGTGCGCTGGCCGGTCGCTGTGGGGCTCGCGCCCCCGGACCCCGGTGTGCGCCGGCCGGTCGCTGTGGGGCTCGCGCCCCCGGACCCCGGTGTGCGCTGGCCGGTCGCTGTGGGGCTCGCGCCCCCGGACCCCTGTGTGCGCCGGCCGGTCGCTGTGGGGCTCGCGCCGCTGCAGGTGATCTTGCAGCGCTCGCCCAGGGCGGCGCACTGCCGACCGCATTCATATGCCTCGCGGACGGATCCGCTGGGGCGTCCCCGTGCCGGTCGCCGTAGCGCTCACCCTCATAGCCCTCATCGCCGCCCCACCCGCCTCGGCCGGGAGCCCCAAGGTCGCCGCCGTTCAGGCGGCCCTCAAGGCCAGGGGCCTCTACGCGGCCGAGGTCGACGGCGTCGCCGGCCCGCTCACGCGCGCCGCCGTCATGAGTTTCCAGCGCCGCAAGCGCCTGTCCGTCGACGGGGTGGCCGGGCCGCGGACTCGGCGCGCACTCGGGCGACGCGGCAGGCCCGCGCTCGGGTCGCGCGTGCTCGCCCCGTCGGCCGTCGGCTGGGACGTGGCGATGCTCCAGTTCCTGCTCTGGCGCGAGGGCTACTCGCCCGGCGCCATCGACGGCGCCATGGGCCCCGGTACGTCGCGGGCCGTCTACGCCTATCAGCGCGCGATCGGCATCGGGGCCGACGGTCTCGCCGGCCCGCGGACGATTCGCGCGCTGCGGCGCGGCGCCGGAAGCCACCCGGACTCGCCGGTGCGCTTCTACCACCCGCTGAACGGCCCGATCGGCGATGGCTTCGGCCACGTGGGCGGCCGCCGGCACACCGGCCTCGACTTCCCGGTCCCCGGCGGCACGCGGATCAAGGCGGGCGGACGGGGCGTCGTCGAGTTCGCCGGCTTCAACACCGGCGGCTACGGCAACCTCGTCGTGCTGCGCCACCGGCTCGGCTTCCAGAGCTGGTACGCGCACATGTCGCGGATCGCCGTCCGGCCGGGCCAGGCCGTGAACGGCGGCACGCTGCTCGGCTGGGTCGGCTCCACGGGCCGCAGCACCGGCCCGCACCTCCACTTCGAGGTGCGCCGCTACGGCACGCCCGTCAACCCGATCCCCTACGTGCTCCCGGGCACCGCCGCCTATCGCGCGGCGAGCGGGCCGCCGGCCTGCGCCGGCGCGCGCACCCCGTTCTGCTGAGCGCCTACGGGATCCCGAACACGCTGTTCGGATACCGCTTGAAGTGCCCGTGCACGGTCCCGCGCGGCGCGCGAAGCCAGTTCGTCGCGAACCGCGCGAGGGTGAGCGCGCGCGGCGCGAACCAGTCGATCTTCCGCCCCTGGCACGACTGGGCGAAGCCCGGCCGGTTGATCCAGAGGTAGGCGTCAACCCGTGAGGGGTTGGCCGTCGCGGTGGTCGGCGCCGGGCCGAGGCCCCGGAGGCCGGGGTTGCACCAGATGTTGATCCGGCGCCAGATGTGGCGGCTGCGGTCGATCCAGCGCTTGTAGTGCACCGGCCCGCGGCCGTTCTCGGCCGTGTTGACGATGAAGTGCTTGCCGCCGATCAGGCGCGACACCTCGAGCCCGTGCTGGATGTTCGCGCCCGTCCAGTCGTAGTGGGTCGCGTTCAGCATGAAGCCGCGGACCTTCGCCACCCCGATCCGCCGCAGCTTCTTCGCCGTCAGGGGCGCGGACTCCCAGTCGGACGCACCCGCCTCGAGGTAGATGGTCGCGTTCGGCAGCTTCGAGAGCGCGTTCACGCCGTAGCGGAGCAGCTTGTAGCGGTCGTCGCGCCGGCTCCGCGCCATGCAGTCGATCGTGCCGAGCGAGTCAGGCTCGAAGGCGATGATCACGCGGTCGTTCCCGATGGAACGCGCCATGGCGTCGTACCACTTGCGCGTGGCGCGGTCCCCCCGCGGACCGCCGCCCTGGTAGGTGGGGGAGCACTTGGTCGACTCCGCGCGGAGGAGGGTGAAGACGGGCACCTGCCCCACCGCCTTCGCGGCGTCGATGCGGCGGCGCACCTTGACGTGGAAGTTCGGCCGGGTGAAGCGCCCGAACCAGAGGCTGCGCGGCTCGCGGGCGATCTTCCAGACGAGCGCGGCCTTGCCCCGCTGGCCGCGCCGCTCGTACCTGCGCCACGCCTCCCAGGCGGGCGAGTCGTGATCCACGAACAGCCTCAGCCCCGCCAGCGGGTTGGGGCTCGCGGGATCGACCCCGCGCGGATCGGCCGGGGCCTGGGCGCTCGCCGGAGCGGCTCCGAGGGCGAGCAGGACACAGCACAGCAGAAGTCGTCTCATTGCACCTACAAACGCATGGCGAGCGCGTTCGGATGCCCGGCTGGACAGCTGTTCGATCGCTACTCGCCGGACCCGCGGGCCATCCCGCGGAGGTCGAGCGCCTCGTCGAGGGTCGCCTCGTCCACGCCCTTCTCGATCGCGACCTCGCGAATGGTGCGGCCGGAGGCGACCGCCTCCTTGACGATCTCCGTGCCGAGGTCGTAGCCGATGTGCGGGTTCAGCGCGGTGGCGATCGCCGGGGTGGACTCGGCGTGGCGCCGCAGCTGCTCCTCGTTCGCGACGATCCCCGACACGCACTTGTCGGCGAGCAGCCGGCAGGTGGAGGTGAGGATCCGGATCGACTCGAACAGGTTGCGCGCGATCATCGGCACGCGCACGTTCAGCTCGAAGTTGCCCTGGGTCCCGGCGACCGTGACGGCGGTGTCGTTGCCGATCACCTGGGCGGCCACCTGGAGCGTCACCTCGGGAATCACCGGGTTGACCTTGCCGGGCATGATCGACGAGCCCTTCTGGAGCTCGGGCAGCTGGAGCTCGACCAGGCCCGTCCGCGGCCCTGAGCCCATCAGAACGAGGTCGTTGGCGATCTTGGTGAGCGACACCGCGACCCCCTTGAGCGCCGAGTGCAGCTCCACGAGCCCGTCGCGGTTCGCCTGCGCCTCGAAGCGGTCGCGCGGCGCGGTGCCGAGGCCGAGCCGCCCGCGCACGCGCGCGGCGAACTCGGGATGCGTGTTGAGGCCGGTGCCGGTGGCGGTCCCGCCGAGCGGGATCTGCTCGGCGCGGCCGAGCGAGTCGCTCACGCGGTCGCGCCCGAGCGTCATCTGGGCCGCGTAGCCGGCGAACTCCTGCCCGAGCGTCACGGGGACGGCGTCCATCATGTGCGTGCGGCCGGCCTTGACGACGTCGGCGAACTCGCCGGCCTTGCCCGCGAACGCCGAGGCGAGGTGGTCGATGGCCGGCAGCAGCCGCTCGCGAACCTCGGACACGGCGGCGAGGTGGACCGCCGAGGGGAACACGTCGTTCGACGACTGGCCCATGTTCACGTGGTCGTTCGCGTGTGCGCCGTCGCCGGCGAGGTTCGCGATCACCTCGTTGGCGTTCATGTTCGTCGAGGTGCCCGAGCCGGTCTGGAACACGTCGATCGGGAACTGGTCGTCGTGCTCGCCCGCGGCGACCTCGTCGCCCGCCCGCGCGATCCGCTCGGCCAGCTCGGCGTCGAGGAGGCCCAGGTCGGCGTTCACGCGCGCGGCCTCGGCCTTGATCCGCGCCAGCCAGCGAACGACGGGCACCGGCACGCGCTCGCCGGACACCTGGAAGTTCTCCACGGCCTTGCTCGTCTCGGACCCCCAGAGCTCCTGCTGTACGGCCACTGCCTCTCCTCGTTCGGTTACCCCACGGAGGCTACCGAGCGAATCGAAAGCTTTCGCTCCGTCTTCCAGCTGCGAACCGCTGCATTGATCGACGGCCGCGGGCGAATTCGGGGGACCCGTGTTGTGATCGAACTCGACCGCCGATGCCGCTCCTGACCCACACCGACGACCACGCGCGACCCGGGCGGACCCGGACCGAGACGGTCCGCTTCTGCTCCCGCTGCGGTGGTCCGGACGATGCCCTGCCGGGCCGTCCCGAGCTGCGCCGCCGCGTCTGCGAGCGCTGCGGGATGGGCGTCATGCTGACCGCCGCCGGCGACGCGCTGCCCGGCTCCGGGGCCGCGTTCCTGATCGTGACCGCCGAGCTGGCCGTGAGCGCGGTCAGCCGGAGCGGCGACAAGGTTTTTGGGGAGGAAGGCGAGCTCACGGGCTCGCACCTCCTCGCAATCGTCACGTCCCCGCTGGGGGACGAGCAGCTCGAGCAGCACGTCCGCCGGGCGGCGCTCAGCCGCACCGAGACGATCGCGATGCCGGTGCGCCTCGTGCCGGAGGACGCGCCCCCCGTGGGCACGCTCTCCGCGCGCATCGCCAGCTGCGGATCGCCGCACGCCGCGCTCGTCGCGGTGGAGCCCAGCGGCTTCGGAATTCGCTGAGCCCGCCGTTTTAACCCGTGCAAGAACGGGTGCACGGCTTGCGGAGCCTGCGCGCCAGGACGACAAAACCTGCAGCCAGGCACGTGCTCCCGCCGCGGAAGCCCGTGCAAAGGCCCCGTGCGCCTCGTAATGGGCGCGTGGATGTGCGAAGTAGTGCCGCGACGCTGACGCGGTTTGGCGGAAGCAGCCGGCTTGGCCGGGTGCGCATCGATGCCACAGTCGATCGGGAGGTCAAGTGAGCGGGATCAGGACCAACGCAGCCGCCGAGCTGCTCGGGGTGAGCCCCAACACGCTGCGGAGCTGGGAGCGCCGCTTCGGCTACCCGAAGCCGCGCCGCACGCAGGGTGGCCACCGCCAGTACGACCTGACCGAGCTCGAGTCGCTCCGCCGGGCGCTGCTCGAGACCCACAACATCTCTTCGGCGATCGAGCTTGCGCGCCAGCGCGGCGAGGGCCCTTCGTCCCCCGCGCGGCTGCTCGACGCCTTCGACCACTTCGACGAGGGCGTGGCCGACCGCATCCTCGAGGAGAGCCTCGCGGTGCGCTCGGTCGAGCGCTCCGTCGAGGAGGTCCTCCTCCCCGCGCTGGAGCTCGCGTACGAGCGCGAGGGCCGCGACGCCGAGCGCGAGCTCGGCAGCCGCTGGGCCACCGGCTGGCTGCACGCCGCCCGCCGCGTCGTGGCCCCCGCGACCCGCCCGCAGGGAGTGCTCCTCTTCGACTCGAGCCCGCGGCTCGACCTCGAGTCCCTGCACGTGCAGGCGCTCGAGCTGGCGCTCCGCCGCGCCGGGTTCCGCACGCTGCTGCTGGCCTTCGACCTCCCGCCCGAGCGGATCGTCCGCGCCATCCGCGCGATCGACCCGACCGCGTTCGTGTTCTGCGGCGGCGAGGCCACCCTCGAGGTGGTCGGCCGGCTCGTGTACACCGTCCGCCAGGTCGGCTCCGCCGGCCCCGTGTTCGAGTACCGCGAGTCGATGCCGGTGACCGGCGAGCACGGGATCCCCTCGCTGGGCACGGTGCCCTCGGAGGCCGTCGAGCGGCTCAAGGCCTACGTGGACAGCGGCCGCCTCGAGCAGGTCGTGGTCGCGCCGGAGGTCGAGCCCGCCGCCCGGCCGGGACGCGTGCCCGCAGCCGCCAACTCCTGAGGTCCGCAACGGACGGCAGGGCACCGGCCGTCCGCCGTCGCTCCTAGCATCGCGCGGGGATGTCGTCCCTCGAGCTCGGCGATCCCCTCGCCCATCGCGCGCTCACGGCGCTCGTCCGCGCCGAGGCGACCGTGCGTCGCCGGCTCGCCGCCGAGCTGGAGCGGGCCGGGGTGTCCGCGGCCGGCTTCTCCGCGCTGGTGGTCCTCACCACCGCCGGGGGCTCGCTCGAGCTGCGCGCGCTCCGGCGGCGGTTCGACTGGAGCAAGGCGAACGCCACGGAGGTCACGGAGACGCTCGAGGCGCGCGGATTCGTCGAGCGCCGGCGCCTGTCCTCTGACCGGCGTGCGGTCGAGGTGCTGCTCACGCCGTCCGGCCGCGCGCTCGTGGAGCGGCTCTTCCCCGCTCACGCCGAGCGCGTCAGCCAGGCGTTCGACAAGCTCGACGACGGCGAGAAGCGCTCACTCGCCGAGCTCTGCCGCAAGCTCGCCGCCTGAGCGTCCCTAGACCCTCCCGAAGTGGCCGACCCAGATGGTGGCCGTGCTCGAGCTGAACACCCCGCGGGAGAGCCCGACCCCCACCCAGCGCCACTCGTTCGAAAGCAGCACGGTGCGGTGGGCGGGCGACGCCAGCCAGCGCTTCACCACATAGCGCGGGCGCGGCCTCCAGCCGTAGTGGAGCTCCAGGTTCTCGCCGGCCCAGTCGAAGCGGCCGGCGACCGCGATGCGGGCGCCGTGGGCGAACACGTCGCGGACCATCAGCTGGCGCGCGAAGCGCGAGCTGGACCTGTGCAGGCTGTCCGAGCGTTTGAGCGCGGTCAGCCCGTAGCTGACTCTGACCTTGTTGATCGCCCGCACCATCGCTCCCTCTGGGGACGCGGCGGCAGGGACGGCTGGCGGCACGAGTGCGCCCGCGAGCAGGCAGCCCGCGAGCACGCGACGAAGGCGGCGCAATGGTCCTCTCTTTCCTGGGCCTGCGGGGTTAGCTGACGGGCTCGCGCGAAAGAGATACGCGCCGGCACTGGCCGGTTCTGCCCCTAACCATCCGTGGGTCTTTGGGTCCCCCGCTCCCCGCCGGACTGCCCGGCGGGGATTCGGCGATTCGGTCCGGAACGTTTAGCAGACCCCGCCTAGAATCGGAACGCCCGTGCCTCCGTACCAGCCGGTCGACCCTGCCCAGTCGTTCCCCGAGCTCGAGCAGCGCGTGCTCGAGCGCTGGCGCGAGCGCGACGTGTTCCACGAGTCGATCCGCAGGCGCGAGGGCAGCCCTCCGTTCATCTTCTACGAGGGCCCGCCGACCGCCAACGGGCGGCCCGGCATCCACCACGTCCTGAGCCGCATCTTCAAGGACGTCTTCCCGCGCTTCAAGACGATGCAGGGCCACTTCGTCCCGCGCAAGGGCGGCTGGGACTGCCACGGGCTGCCGGTGGAGCTCGAGGTGGAGAAGGAGCTCGGCTTCCAGTCGAAGGACGACATCGAGCGCTACGGCGTGGCCGAGTTCAACGCGAAGTGCCGCGAGTCGGTGCTCCGCTACATCGACGAGTGGAACGAGCTGACGGAGCGGATCGCGTTCTGGATCGACACCGATGACGCGTACTTCACGCTCTCGAACGACTACATCGAGTCCGTCTGGTGGTCGCTCAAGCAGGTCTGGGACAGGGGCCTCCTGACCGAAGGCCACAAGGTCGTGCCCTACTGCACCCGCTGCGGCACGGCGCTGTCGTCGCACGAGGTGGCGTCCGGCTACGAGGACGTGGTCGACCCGTCCGTCTACGTCCGCTTCCCGCTGAAGGAGCAGGAGGGCGTGTCGCTGCTCGCGTGGACCACGATGCCGTGGACGCTCGTGCCGCACGCGGCGATCGCGGTCGACCCCGGGGTGACCTACGTGCGCGCACGGCTGGGCGCGGAGCGCCTGATCGTGGCCGAGGCGCTGGCCGGGCGGGTCCTGGGCGAGGAGGCCGAGATCGAGGAGCGCTTCCCCGGCTCGGACCTGCTCGGGCTGCGCTACGAGCCGCCATTCCCCTACATCTCGGACTACGGGGAGAGGGGCCACACCGTGCTCCCCGGCGACTTCGTGTCGGTCGAGGACGGCACCGGGGTGGTCCACACCGGAGCGGCCTTCGGCGAGGACGACTTCCGGCTCGCCACCGAGAACGGGCTCACGATCCAGAACCCGGTTCGCCGCGACGGCACCTTCGACGAGAGCGCCGGCCCGTTCTCGAACATGTACGTGCGCGACGCCGACGCGCCGATCGTCGAGGCGCTGCGCGAGTCGGGCCGCCTGTTCCGCGCCGGCGAGTACGAGCACGCCTATCCGCACTGCTGGCGCTGCGGCACGCCGCTCATCTACTACGCGAAGACGAGCTGGTACGTGCGCACCACCGAGGTGAAGGACGAGCTGCTGGCGGCCAACGAGTCCGTCAAGTGGTACCCGGACCACATCAAGCACGGCCGCTTCGGCAAGTGGCTCGAGAACAACGTCGACTGGGCGCTCTCGCGCGAGCGGTACTGGGGAACCGGCCTGCCGGTCTGGCGCTGCGAGGAGGGCCACGTGACGTGCGTGGGCTCGCGCGCGGAGATCGAGGAGCACGGCGGTGTCGTGCCGGACGACCTGCACCGCCCGTTCATCGACGAGGTCGTCCTGCGCTGCGACGACTGCGGCGGGGACATGCGCCGCGTGCCCGACCTGATCGACGTGTGGTGGGACTCGGGCTGCATGCCGTTCGCCCAGTGGCGCGCCCCGTTCGAGAACGAGGAGATCTTCGAGGAGCGCTTCCCGGCGGACTACATCTGCGAGGGGCTCGACCAGACCCGCGGCTGGTTCTACTCGCTGCTCGCGATCTCGACGCTCCTGCACGGCCGGAGCAGCTTCCGGACCGTGCTCTGCCTCGGTCTGATCCTCGACGCCGAGGGCCAGAAGATGTCGAAGTCGAAGGGCAACGTCGTGGTGCCCTGGGAGGTGATCGACGTCCACGGCGCGGACGCCCTCCGCTGGTACTACTTCACCTCGAAGCAGCCCTGGGACGGCTACCGCTTCTCGCTCGAGGCCGTCGCGGAGTCGGTGCGCCAGTTCCTGAAGACGCTCTGGAACACCTACGCGTTCTTCGTCCTCTACGCGAACCTCACGGACGCCGAGGGCGAGGGCGAGCCCACCGACCTCGACCGCTGGATCCGTTCGCGCCTGGCGGCGACAGTCGAGCGCGTGACCGAGCGCATGGAGGACTACGACACGACCTTCGCCGGCCGCGCGATCGCCGAGTTCGTGGACGATCTCTCGAACTGGTACGTCCGCCGCTCGCGCCGGCGCTTCTGGGACGGCGACCCGGCGGCCTTCGCCACGCTGCGCGAGGCGCTGCTCACGGTCTCGAAGTTGCTGGCCCCGCTCACGCCGTTCGTGACGGACGCGATCTACGAGAACCTCGACGGCGCCGAGCCGTCGGTCCATCTCTGCGACTTTCCTGAGCCGGGCGAGCGCGACACCGGCCTCGAGTGGCAGATGCAGGTGGCGCGCGACGCCGTGGAGCTCGGGCGCGCGGCGCGCGCCCACGCGAAGGTCAAGGTGCGCCAGCCGCTGCGTGAGGCCGTGGTGGTGGCGGCCCACCGCGAGCGCGAGGCGATCGAGCGCTTCGAGGAGCTGGTCCGGGACGAGCTGAACGTGAAGTCGCTGCGCTTCGTGTCCGAGGCCGACGAGCTGGGGCGCTTCGAGCTGAAGCCCAACTACCGCACGCTCGGTCCGCGATTCGGAAAGCACATGCCGCAGGTCGCGACGGCGATCGCGGCGCTCGACCCGACCGCGCTGCGGCAGGGCCGCGAGGTCGGGGTGAACTTCGACGGCACGGAGCACCGGATCGGGCCCGGCGACGTGACGCTGGTGCTCCAGCCGCTCGAGGGCTACCAGGTGGAGCGCTCAGGGACGCACGCGGTGGCGCTCGACCTGGAGCTGGACGACGAGCTGCGCCGCGAGACGCTGGCGCGCGAGATCGTCCACGCGGTGCAGGCCGCCCGCAAGGGCGCGGGCCTGCGCGTGGAGGACAGGATCGCGCTGGCGCTCGGCGGCGACGCCGCGCTCATGGAGGCCGCGCGCGCACACGAGGAGTACGTGACCCGCGAGACGCTCGCGGTCGAGCTGAAGCTCGACGGCTCGGAGGCCGGCGGCACGCGCACCGAGGTGGAGGGGTTGGAGCTGGTGGTGGGCGTGGAGCGCCGGTAGGCTCCGCGCTCCATGCAACTGCCTCCGCTGTTCGAGGACCGGCCGTTCTGGCTGCAGCTCCTGGGCCTCGTGATCGTCCCCCTGGTCTTCGGGCTCCTGACCGGGTTCGCGCTGGGGTGGAACGAGGTCCTCTACCTGATCATGGTCGGGCCGATCGGCATCATCGGCGGGTTCCTCGGAGGCATCGAGCACCGCGGCTGGGAGGACGGCTTCGTGCGCGGCCTGCTCGGCGGGCTCGTCTACGGCAGCTTCATCCTGCTCGGCCACAAGATCGCCGGCACGGACCCGAAGGCCGACCTGCCCGACCCGCAGGTGGGGCTCGTCTTCCTGACGACGATCGTCGGCGGGATCCTCGGCGCTCTCGGCGGGCGCTTTCGCGCGCGCCGCGAGGGCGGCGCGCCCGCCGCGGCGTAGCCCGGCCGCGTGCTGGGGGTCGCGCTCGCCGTCGCGCTTGGCCTCACCGCCGCCTCCGATCGCGACCTGAGCTACGACCTGGGCTCCCCGCCGCCGGTCGCCGCGCACAACCTGCTGGACGTCTACTCGCCCGGCGGTGCCCGCCGGGGGTCGCGGCCCGTGGTCGTCTGGGTCCACGGCGGCGGCTGGCAGCAGGGCGACAAGCGCGACGGGATCCGGCGCAAGGCGCGGCTCCTCACCCGCGCCGGGTACGTGCTGGCGAGCGTCAACCACCGCCTGTCGGGCGTCGCCCCGCCGAGCGGCCCGTTCGACCCCGGGCGGGTCAGGTTCCCGGACCATCCGCGCGACGTGGCGGAGGCGGTCGCGTGGCTCCACCGGCGCGTCGCACGCTTCGGCGGCGACCCGCGGCGCATGGTCCTCATGGGCCATTCGTCAGGCGCGCACGTGGCCGCGCTGGTGGCGACCGACCCGCGGTACCTGCGGCGCCACGGCGTCCCGCGCCGGGTGATCCGCGGCGTCGTGTCCCTCGACACGGCGGCGCTCGACGTGCGGCCGCTCGCGGATCCGGGCTCCAGTGAGGGCGCGCGCGGGATCTGGAGCGTCTTCGGCACGCCCGCGGAGAACGCCGTGACGGGCGCGTGGGCGGCGGCCTCGCCGCTGCTGCAGGCCGACCGCGGCGACCCGCCGTTCCTTCAGCTGCTCGGCGCCACCGCGTCCGCGGGCAAGCGCCGCCAGAGCCGCGAGATGGCGCGCGCCCTCGGGCAGAGCACGCGCTCGGTGCTGCGGCTTTCGCTCGACCACGTCGCGATCGAGCGGCTGCTTGGCGTGAACCGGCGCGAGACCCGCGCCGTGCTGAGCTTCCTCGCCCGCGCTACGCGGCGAGCGCGGGATCGATCTCCTGCACCAGGCGGCTCTTCGGCAGCGCGCCGATGATCTGGTGCGCGACCTGACCGTGCTTGAAGAGGAGCAGCGTCGGGATCGACATCACGCTGAACTGGGCGGCCGTCTGCGGGTTGTCGTCGACGTTCAGCTTGACGATGCGCAGATCGTCCCGCTCGCCGGCGAGCTCCTCCAGGTGCGGGGCCACGATGCGGCACGGGCCGCACCACGGGGCCCAGAAGTCCACTAGAACCGGCTTCTCGGACTCGAGGACCTCCGCCTGGAAGTTCGAGTCCGTCACCTCGTTGATAGCTCCCGCCACTACTGCTCCTTGTCCGTAGCCATGGCCCTGAAAGTCACTATACAAAATATAGCGTGGCCCCCCTGAAGCCCCGACCCTATGACCTGAAGCGGAGGGAGGGCACCATCCAGACGGCCTCGAGCGCGATGTCCGGCGTCATCTTCGAGGCCCCCTTCCGGCGGTTGCGGAAGATGATCGGCACCTCCTCGACGCTGAAGCCGGCCTGGAGCGCGTGGTAGGTCAGCTCGATCTGGAACGCGTAGCCGTTCGCGTGGACACGATCGAGGTCGAGGCGCTCCAGCACGGCGCGGCGGATGCACTTGTACCCGCCGGTCAGGTCGTGCACGGGCACCCTGAGGATGAGGCGGGCGTAGGCGGAGCCGACGCGGCTCACGAGCCTTCGCAGGAGCCCCCACTCCGCGACGCCGCCCCCCTTCACGTACCGCGAGCCGAGGACGAGGTCGGCGCGCTCGGACGCGGCGACCAGGCGGGGGATGTCGGCGGGATCGTGCGAGAAGTCGGCGTCCATCTCGATGATGAGGTCGGCACCGCCCTCGAGAGCGCGCGCGAACCCCGCCAGGTATGCGGGGCCGAGGCCGCCCTTGCCGGGCCGGTGGAGCACCTCGATCTCCGGGTGCTCGGCGGCGAGCCGGTCCGCGATCTCGCCGGTCCCGTCGGGCGAGTTGTCGTCGACGATCAGGATGCGGTGGTCCCCGCCGATCGCGGCGAGCTGAGCCAGGACCCGCTCGGCGATCGCCGCCAGGTTCTCGGCCTCGTTGTAGGTCGGAAGGACGACCCAGGCTCCGGACATGGCCGCGTAGGCTAGCCCCGGGGGTCCCCCGCACCATGCGCAACGCCGAGATAGCCGACGCATTCGACGAGCTCGCGAGCCTCTACGAGCTGGACGGCGCGGTGGTCTACCGGGTCGTCGCGTACCGCAACGCGGCGAAGGCGATCCGGGAGGCGGGCGTCTCCGTGGAGGACCTGGCGCGGACCGGCCGCGTGGAGGAGCTGGCGGGCGTGGGCAAGACGATCGCGGAGAAGATCGACGCTCTGCTCGACGGCGGGACGATCCCGTCGGCGGACAAGCTCAGGGCGCGGATCCCCGCCGGCCTCGTCGAGATCACGCGCATCCCCGGGCTCGGCCCGAAGCGCGTGCGGGCGCTCCACGAGCACCTCGGCGTGACGTCGCTGGACGACCTCAGGGCGGCGGCCGAGGCGGGCCGGCTCGACGACGTGCCCGGGTTCGGGAAGAAGGCCCAGGAGAACGTGATCGCCGCGCTGGCGGCGGACGAGGCCGGCGAGTCGGGCACACGCCACCTGCTCTCCCAGGCGCTGGGCGTGGGTGAGGCGATCGTGGCCGGACTCGACCCGCACGCCGAGCGGGTCGCGCTCGCGGGGAGCGCGCGGCGCATGGCCGATACCTGCAAGGACCTCGACGTGGTCGCCGCCACGGCCGACCCGAAGGCGCTCGTGGACGCGTTCGCGGCGCTGCCCGAGATCGACGTCGTCCACTCCTCCGGCGCCGCGGGCGCTCGTGCCGTCACCCACCCCGGCATCCCGGTGGACCTGCGCGTGGTGCCCGAGGCGGCGTTCGGCAACCTGCTCCAGCACTTCACGGGATCGGGCAAGCACAACGAGGCGCTGCGCACCGAGGCCGTGCGGCGCGGGCTCCACGTGAGCGAGTACGGGATCGCCGACGACGAGAGCGGCGAGACGCACGCCTGCGCCACCGAGGAGGAGGTCTACGAGCGGCTCGGCATGCGGTTCATCCCACCCGAGCTCCGCGAGAACCGCGGCGAGCTGGCGGCCGCACGCGAGGGGAGGCTGCCCGAGCTGGTCGAGCTGGAGGACATCCGCGGCGACCTCCACATGCACACGGTGGCCTCGGACGGCGTGAACACGATCCAGGAGATGGCCGAGGCCGCGCGCGAGCGCGGCTACGCGTACGCCGCGATCACGGACCACTCCGCCAGCCACGGCTTCGGCGACCACGTGGACCCCGACGAGCTGCTGCGCCAGATCGAGCGCGTCCGGGCCGTGGACCTCGCGGGCTTCACGCTGCTGGCGGGCAGCGAGGTGAACGTCCTCACCGACGGCTCGCTCGACTACGCCGACGACATCCTCGAGCAGCTCGACTGGGTGGTGGCGAGCGTCCACACGTCGTTCCGGATGGGCCGCGACGAGATGACGAAGCGGATCGTCAGGGCGCTCGAGCACCCGCTCGTGGACGCCCTCGGGCACCCGACGGGCCGGAAGATCATGCAGCGCGAGCCGTACGACGTGGACATGGACGCAGTGATCGAGGCCGCGGCGCGCACCGGCACGTTCCTCGAGATCAACGCGAACCCCGACCGGCGCGACCTGCCCGACCACTACGCGCGCGCCGCCGCCGAGGCGGGCGTGACGCTCGTGATCGACTCCGACGCCCACCGCACGGGGACGCTCGCGAACATGCGCTTCGGCGTGGCGACCGCCCGCCGCGCGTGGCTCACGAAGGAGCAGGTGGCGAACACCCGCACCTGGAAGCAGCTCGACAGGCTGCGCAAGCGCTAGGCATCGGCGCGCAGCCGGCCGAGCCGGCTGCTTCCGCTAGGGCAGCGGCACGGCCGGCTCCTCCGGCTCGATCTTCCGCAGCCCCGGCACACGCACCAGCTCGGGCGGGCCGAAGGCCGGGCTGCGGTCGATCCAGAACTCCACGCCGTCGCGCTGCTCGATCGCCTCGACCGCCGACGACTGCTTGCGCCACAGCAGCGCCACCAGCAGCGCATAGCCGACCGCCACGGCGGGGACCGGGGGGAAGAAGAAGCCGAGCGCCCCGGCCGCGATCGCCAGCACTGCGAGTGGCCAGAGCCGGCTGAAGAGGATCGTCCCGGGCTCGAGCTCGGGCAGCGCCGTGGCGCGCCGCGCGCCCGCGAGCAGGCGCGCGATCCCGGGCGTCGTGGTCGGCCCGCGCCCCATCCAGAGCCCGGACGCCGCCGCCAGGGTCCACCAGCCGAGCGCGACGAAGACCAGCGTGCTGTCGTCCGTGCGGCCGGCGCCGGCCACCGACACCGCCGCCAGCGCCGTGGCGGCGCCGCCGAACAGGAGCACCGAGGTGCGCAGGAAGTCCCGGAAGCGCATCAGGCCGCGTCGAGCGCCGCGAGCACCCGCGTGAAGCCGTCGACGCCGTCCACGACCAGGTCGGCGCGCTCGACGATGGCGGCGGGGCCCTCGTCCGAGCGGACGCCGACACAGACGCTCGCGTCGAGGACGCCCTCCTCGCCGAGCGCGGCCAGCGCGTCGAACGCGTCGAGGTCGGTGGCGTCGTCACCGCCGAACAGAGCCGTCCGCACGCCTGAGCTCGTCACGAGCTCGCGCACCGCGCGGCCCTTGCTGATCGGCACCGGCGGCCGGACCTCGAGCACCTTGCGTCCCCAGTGGGTTGCGAGCCCGCCGCCCTCCGCCTCCTGGGCCACGCCCTCGAGATGCGTGCGGGCCGCCTCCTCGTCGGGCACGCCGCGCCAGTGGAAGGCCGTGATCGGGCCCTTGTCCTCGATCCGCACCCGCAGCAGGCGCAGCTCATGGGTGCGCTCGCCGGCGAAGCGGCGCACGCGCCGCTCCCAGCTCTGGAACGCCGGCATCACCTGCGCGCTGCCCGCGCCCGGCGGGAGCAGCTCGGCGCCGTGGGAGCCCGCGTAGGCGATCCCGCCGACCCCGACCAGCCGGCGGGCCTCGGCAGCGGAACGGCCGGAGACGCATGCCACGCAGCCGTAGCGGCGCGCCAGCCGGCTGAGCAGCAGGGCCGCCTCCTCGGGCACGTGGGCATCGTCGGCGCGCTCGACGATCGGCGCCAGCGTTCCGTCGATGTCGCACAGGACCGCGGCTGCCGCGGGGTCCTCCCGCAGCGGGCGCAGTGCCTGCTCGAGCGCGTCTGCGGTCGGAGCGGACACCCCCCGTAGTATGCCCCGCGATGTCCTCCCGGCCCGTGCGCCTCGCCGCGATCGCTACCGCGGCGGGGGCCTTCAGCGCCCTGTTCGGGGTCGGCGGCGGGACGATCATCGTGCCTCTGCTGGTGCTGTGGCTCGGCTACGACCAGCGCGAGGCCACGGGCACCTCGCTGGCCGCGATCTGCGTGATCGGCTTGCTGGCGGCCGCCGCACAGACGGCGTACGGGAACGTGGACTTCGGCAAGGGCGTGGCGATCGCGGCGCCCGCGGTCGTGGGCGTCGTCGCGGGCACCGCGCTCCAGCAGCGCATCTCCGAGGAGCTGGTGGCGCGCGCGTTCGCGGTCCTGCTCGTAATCTCGGCGGCGATCCTCATCTTCTGACGTGGATCCGCTCGAGGTCGCAGGACTGATCGCGATCGGCCTGGCGGCAGGGGTCGCCAGCGGGCTGCTCGGCATCGGGGGCGGGGTCCTGTTCGTGCCGGGCCTCGTGATCTTCCTGGACGAGCCGCAGCTGCGGGCGGTCTCGACCTCGCTCGTGGCGGTGGTCATCGTCGCGGTGGTCGGAGCGTGGCGCCAGGGCTCCTACGGAAACGTCCGCCTGCGGGACGGGCTGATCGTGGGCGCCCTCTCCCCGCTCGGGGTCCTGCTCGGCGCGGTGCTCGCCAACACGGTCTCCGAGCGGGCGCTCGAGCTGTCGTTCGCCGCAGTCCAGCTCTATTTCGCCTGGACCCTGCTCGGCCGCGCCGGCCTTCCCCTGCGCCGCGCTACCCGCTAGCGTCCCGCCCAGTGGAGATCCTCCACTTGGACTCTGAGGACCGGGACGGGCTCGTGCACATCGCCCTGCGCGGCGAGCTCGACCTCTCGTCTGCCGCGAAGCTCCAGGAGGAGCTGCGACGCGTGGAGGCGGCCGCCCCTCCCGTCCTCGTGCTCGACCTCTCGAAGCTCGTGTTCCTCGACTCGACCGGGCTGCGCTGCCTCGTGACGGCCGACGAGCGCGCCAAGGAGAACGGCCGCCGCGTCGTGATCGTGCGCGGCCCCGACCCGGTGCAGCGGGTTTTCTCGATCACCCGTCTCGAGGAGCGGCTCGAGATGGTGGACGACGCCTCCGCCGTCGGCTGACCACCTGGCAGCACCCGCGCGGGCGGCGTAGCATGCAGGCCGTGGTCAGCCCCGAGCTAATCACGAGGCCGGAGGTGGTGACCTTCGTCACGGGCGCGGAGGAGCGCGGCTGCGCGCGGCTCTCGGACCTCGACGAGCTTGTGCGCGCCCTGGGCGCGGACGAGGAGGACGTCGACTCGCTCGAGTCCTACCTGGAGACCCTCGGCATCGAGATCACCGACGACTGCGGCCGCGAGGGCGTCGAGCCCACCGCCTTCCGCAACGGCGAGCTGGCCGCCACAACCACGGACGCCCTTCAGCTGTTCCTGAACGAGATCCGGCGCTACCCGCTGCTCACGGCCGAGCAGGAGGTGGAGCTCGCCAAGCGGATCGAGCAGGGCGACCTCGAGGCCAAGGAGCGCATGATCAACTCCAACCTGCGCCTCGTGGTCTCGATCGCGAAGAAGTACCAGGGCCAGGAGCTGTCGCTCCTCGACCTGATCCAGGAGGGCATCTTCGGGCTGATCCGCGCCGCCGAGAAGTTCGACTGGCGCAAGGGCTACAAGTTCTCGACCTACGCGACGTTCTGGGTCCGCCAGGCGATCCAGCGCGGGCTCGCGAACAAGGCCCGCACGATCAGGATCCCGGTCCACATCGGCCAGCGCGAGCGCAAGATCGTCCGCGTCGAGCGGGAGCTCCAGGCCAAGCACGGCCGTGAGCCCAGCGACGAGGAGATCGCGGACGCCGCCGAGCTCCCGCTCACCCAGGTCCAGGAGGTGCGGGAGGCCGCCCGCACGGTCACGAGCCTCGACCGGCCCGTCGGCGAGGACGGCGACACCGCGCTGGGCGACCTGCTCGAGGGCGCCGACGCTCCCGTGGACCAGGAGGTCGAGGTCAGCCTGAGCGAGCAGCTCCTCCGCAGGACGATCGAGGATCTGCCCGAGGTCGAGCGCAAGGTGATCGGCCTCCGCTACGGGATCAACGGGGACGACCCCCAGCCGCTGCGCGAGACCGGGCGGCGTCTCGGCCTCTCGGCCGAGCGCGTCCGGCAGCTCGAGTCGAAGGCGCTCAAGCGCCTCGCGATGCGGCGCGAGCTCGAAGCGCTCCGCGAGGTCGCCTAGGTGGAGCAGCTAGCGGCGGTGTCCAACGCCGTCGTCGCGATCTTCAGAGAGAGCTACGGACGCGGCCCGACCAAGGCGAAGAGCTACGCGTTCGACAACTACGTCGTGACCGTGCTCGAGGACATCCTCACGACGGTCGAGCGGACGCTCGTGGAGTCCGGTGAGCAGGAGCTGGTCCGGAAGGTGCGGCTGACCTTCCAGGAGATCGAGGCGGAGCGCTTCAAGAAGGCGGTGGCTGAGGCGATGGGCCGCAACGTGCTGACCTACCACAGCCAGGTCGTCTTCGACCCGCCCATGGGCTTCGAGATGTTCGTGCTCGAGCCCGAGCCGGAATCAGGCGACTAGTCCGGCAGCGGCGGCAGCGGCACGTCCGGCGTGCGCGCCAGCACGCTGGCCAGGACGATCAGCGGCAGCCCGCTCGCGAAGCGCGCCGGGCGCTCGGGCCCGCCGGGGTCGTAGAGCGCGCGGTTCTCGATCAGCCAATCGATCCAGCGGAAGACCTCCGCGTGCGGCACGCCGTCGCCCACGTCGCAGGCCAGCCGCGCGAGGGCGAGCGTCTCGGCCGGCTCGTGCCCGACGAAGCCCTGGCCGAGCGAGGCCACGAGGAAGGTGTGGGCGCGGTCGAGCAGCGGGTCGGTGGGCAGCGGCGCCGGCCCGCGCGCCGGGCCGGCGTCGATCGGGTCCTCGCCGTCGAGCAGCCGGGTCAGCTGTCCGCCCATGACGCTCCGCACCTGGTCCGGCGTCAGCCCGACCTGGAGCGCGTGCCTGATCGCCCACGTGGCGGACATCGCGGTCGCGCCGTAGGGGGCGTCGCTCGCGAACAGCACCTGTCCGGGGGGCACCAGCGCCAGCAGGCCCTGGAGGTCGGTCGGCGCCCACCACGAGGTGTCGAAGAAGAGGTTCGGGTGGGAGGGCGCCTCCTGCCAGATCCAGGACAGGTCCGAGATGCCGGCGTGGGCGAGGATCAGGCGCATGCCGGGGTGGCGCCCGGTGGCCTCGACCGAGTGCCGGCCGAGCGCCGGGATGCCCCGGCCCGCGTGGACCAGGACCGGCAGGCGGCGCTCGTCGGCGAGCGCGAACACGTCGCGGAGGGCCGGGTGGTCCAGCGCGAACCGCTCGGCCCGGGGGTGGAGCTTGATGCCGCGCGCGCCCGCATCCAGGGCCCGCTCGGCCTCGGCGAGCGGCCCGTCCTCGGGATCGAGCCGGCAGAAGGGGACCAGCCGGCCGTCCGAGGCCTCCGCCTCGGCGATGACCATGTCGTTAGCCGGCGGATAGCCGTCTGGCTCGTGCATCGGGAAGACGACGCCGCGCGCGTCGGCGCGCCCGAGCAGCTCGAGCAGCTCCGGGCCGGTGCAGCGGAACCCGTCGGGGTCCTTGTCGCCGAGGTGGGTGTGGGCGTCGTAGATCTCGACGCCCGGGACCTCCTCCCGCGCACGGTCGAGCAGGGTGAGGAGCGCGGGATCGGACTGCACGGCGGCGCAGCCTACCGGCGCGCGCGCCCTAGTTCGCGTCCACCTGCAGGAGGAAGTGGCTCGGCTGGCCGGACTCGCGGACCAGCGAGATCTCGCCGACGACCGGGACGAGCAGCCCCTGGGCGTGCACGTAGCCGGTGTCGACGCGCGCCGACTCGACCTCGCCGGCGAGCATGCACTGCAGCTGCTCGCGGTGCTTCGCGAGGTTGGCGCGGTCGGCCACGGGAGGCCAGCTCGCCGCCTGGAACTCCTGCTCGGGATAGCCCACCAGCTCGCTGAAGGCCGGGTTGATCTCGCCGAAGTGCCCGTCGAGCCGGATGCTCGCGAGCGGCTTGGGCACGTCGTCGAAGCCGGCGCGGGGCTCGCGCGGCGGCTTGTCGGAGGGGCGGCGCTTGATGAGCGGGCGGCGCTCCTCCTGCGCGCGGCCGCCGTCCCCGTTTCCATTCCACTCCGGCACGCCGTGAGCCGGCTGCGCGTCCGCCGCGCGGCGCGCCTCGGCGGCGGCACGCTCGGCGGCTGCGGCGGCCGCCTCCGCGCGGGCGGCGAGCTTCTCCGCGGCCTCCTGGGCGCGGGCCAGCGTGCTCAGGTGGCCGTCGGCGGCACGGGCGTGCTCCGCGGCGCGGTCGGCGTGCTCGTCGGCCGCCGAGGCGGCGTCGACCGCGCGCGTCATCCGCACCTCGACCGGAGCCGCGGCCTCGTGGGCCTTCGTGGCATGCGCGTGCGCGGCGGCCACCTCCCTGCGCGCCGCCTCCACGTGGGAGTCGGCCGCGCCGGCGGCCTCGCCCGCCTGGTGTGCGTGCCGTTCCGCCGCGCCCGTGGCCTCGGCCGCGCGGGTGGCGCTCTGCTCGGCTCGCGATCCGCTCTGCTCGGCGGCGCCGGCGGCAGCGGCGGCGCGCGACGCGTGCCCCTCGGCGGCGCCGGCAGCGTCCTGAGCGCGCCGCGATTCCGCGGCGGTGCTCTCGGCCAGCCGCTCCGCCTCGGCGATCCGGCCCTCGACCTCCACCTGCACCTCGCTGTGCCGCCTCGCCGCCGCCTCCGACTCGGCGCTCTTCGCGGCGTGCTCCACAGCCGCGGCGGCCGCCTGGTGGGCGGTGGACATGGCCTCGCGCGCGGTCTCGGCGCGCTCGCGTACGTCGGCGCTCAGCTGCCTCAGTGCCTCCGACTGCGTGGCGGCCTCCTCGGCCTGGCGCTCGGCGGCCGACCTGGCGGCCGCGGCCGCCTCGGCCGCATGCGTGGAATGCCCGGCGGCGGCGTCCACGGCCTCGGCCACTCCGGACGCGCGGGCGTCCACCTCGGCCACTAGCCCGTGGGCGCGCTCGAGGAGCGCGGACAGCTCGGCCACGGCGGCCGGGTCCGCCCCGCCCTCGACCGCTGCCTGGACCGGCGCGGAGCGCAGCGCCTCGACGGACGCGCGGAGCCCCTCGAGCTCCGTCGCGAGGCGATCGACCTCCTGGGCCTCTCCCGTCTCGGAGCGCAGGCGCTGCTCCAGCTCGGCGAGACGCGCGCGCGTGGCGTCCAGCTCGCCGGCCAGGCGCTCCTCGACGCCCGAGCTCGCGAGCGTCCCCTCCAGCCGCTCGACGCGCTGCGCCGCGGCCTCGATCTGCGCGTGCAGCCGCTCCTGCGAATCGTCCTCCGCCTGCGCCTGCTCGATGCCGGCGAGCTTGGCCGCCGCGGCATCCAGGGCCGCGCGCAGCTCCTCGAACCGGGCGTCCTCGGCGAGCGCTCGCTCGAGCGCGGCCACCTTCGCGCCGGTCTGGTGAAGCTCGTCGCGCAGGCGCCGCTCGGCGTCGTCGTCGCCCAGGGCCTCCTCGAGAGCAGCGACCTTGGCGCGCGTCTCCTCGCCGAGCGCGGCGATCTGCGCGCGCGCCTCGTCGAGCTGCGTGCCGTAGTCGCGCTGCGCGAGAAGCTCCTCGAACCCGGCGAGCCTCGCCTTCGTCCTTTCGATGTCGGCCTGGAGCTCGTCCTCGCGGCTCTCCCCGAGCCGCGCACCGAGCTGCGACAGCTCCTCACGCGTCTCCTCGAGCCGCGTCTCCAGCTCGTGCCGGCTGCTGCGATCGCGCTCCTCGAGCGCCGACCGCGACTCCTTCAGCTCCGCGCGCAGCTCCTCGAGGTGGGCGTGCATCTCCTCCATCGCACCGCGCGCCTCGGCGAGCTCGGTGTCGAGCCGCCCGCTCGCGCTCTCGAGCTCGGCGATCCGGTCCGCGGCGGCCACCGCCCGCGCGCGTGCGTCCGCCAGCTCCGCGTCCAGGCGGGCGGGCGCCGCGGCGGCGCCCGGCTCGGGGGGCTCCCGGCCCGCCTCCTCCACGTCGGGAGGCAGGGTGAGCGGCTCGTCGAGGCCGCGGAAGGCGACGATCGTGCCCGCGGGCTGGTCCTCCGGGGACTCCGCGCGGCCGACGAGCGCGGCGGCGATCCATTCGACGACGGTCCGGTGGCTCTGCTGTAGCCGCTCCAGTGCCGCCACCCGCGGGCCGACGATCTCGAGTGCCTCGAGGAAGCCGTTGAACTCCAGGCTGTGCGCCATCTGCACCGGCACGAGCGTGAGGTCGACCTTGACCTCCGACCCGTCCTTGCGGCGGGCCGCGGCCTCCAGGTGGCCCCCGTTCGCCGGAATCGCGCCGGGGATGGCCAGCGTCTCGAGCAGGCCGCGGCCGACCATCGCGCTCGCCGGCCAGCCGAAGATGCTCTCGGCGGGCCTGCTCCAGCGCGTGATGCAGCCGCTCCTGTCCGTCAGCACGAAGCGCGAGTCGACGAGCTGGCGGAGCAGCTGCTCGACGGCTTCGGGCGTGGCCAGGGCGTCAAGGGTCGTCGACTCTTTCGGCACCAAATGGTCAATCGGTCGGAAGCGGTCGGGCCACGACCCGTGCAAGCCGCCATCGAACATGTGTCTGCCGCCCTAGAGGCCGTGCTCGAGCGCGCCCTTGACCCCCGAATCCAGCGCGTTGAGCCGAAACAGCGCCAGCGCCTCGACGGACTTGAAGCGCCGGCCGGGCAGGGAGTCGGCCCCGTGATGGGCCAGGATGCAGTGGGAGAGCGCGTGCAGCTTCGCGTCAGGGACGTCGCCGAGGCTGCGGGCCCGCTCGGCGACGAGCTGCTGGCCGAGCGCCACGTGGCCGAGGAGCTCGCCCGCCTCGCTCAGCGCGATGTCCGCGCCGAGCTCGAACTCCTGGATCTTCCCGGCGTCGTGGAGGATCGCCGCGCAGATCAGCAGGTCCGAGTTGAGGCGCGGATGCAGGACGCACGTCTCCTGCGCGAGCGTGGCCACCGCGACGGTGTGCTCCAGCAGGCCGCCGAGGTAGGCGTGGTGCCCGTTGCGGGTGCACGGAGCGCGCCGGAAGTCGGCGCGGAAGCCCTCGTCGCCCAGGAACGAGCGCAGCAGCCGGGCCAGGTCCGGGTCGTAGACCTCGCGGGCGAGGTGCTCGAGGAAGCCGTCGAGCTCGTCCAGGTCGCGGTAGGCGACGGGGAGGAACTCCGACGGATCGGCCTCCGCCGTCTTGATGGCGCGCAGCTCGACCTGGAGCTCGTCGCGAAAGCGCTCCACCTTGCCCGCAACCTGCACCAGGTCGCCGCGCTCGAACTGGCCCGCGAGGAAGTCCGCGTCGCGGAAGGCGCGGCCGGGAATGGCGCCGGTGCGGTCGCGCAGCTCGACTGCCAGATAGGGGGTTCCGTTGCGCGCGGTGAGGCGATCCTTGCGGGTGCACGCGAACACGCCGTCGACCTCGCCCCCCGCGCGAAGCTCGGCGATGGTCACGACGCCCATGGTGACTGGGGATTCGGACGTCGGGTACCGTGAATCCGCATGGACGTGATCTGGCGAGACCGCCCCGAGCTGCGTGCCCCCGTGATGGTGTGCGCGTTGCGGGGCTGGAACGACGCGGGCGAGGCGGCCTCCGCCGCCGTGTCGTTCATCAACGACCGCTTCGAGTCGAACGAGGTGGCCCGCCTCGACCCGGAGGAGTTCTACGACTTCACGGCGGTCCGCCCGACCGTCCGCCTGACCGAGGGGATGACGCGGGAGATCGACTGGCCGCTCAACACCGTCTGCACGGCTCCGGTGCCCGGCGCCGAGGGCGACCTCGTCACCTTCCGCGGGGTCGAGCCGTCGCTGCGCTGGCGGCGCTTCACCGAGAACGTGGTGAGCGTGGCCCGCGAGCTGAACGTGCGCAAGGTCATCACGATCGGAGCGCTGCTGGCCGACGTGCCGCACACGCGGCCGGTGAGCATCACCGGGATCGCCTCGGACGACGGGCTCCTCAGGCGGCTCGGCTACGACCGCACGAGCTACGAGGGCCCGACCGGCATCGTGGGCGTGCTGCACCACGCGTTCGCCGAGGCGGGCCTGCCGTCGGCGAGCCTATGGGCCTCGGTGCCGCACTACGTCGCGGCGGCGCCCAACCCGAAGGTGGCCCTGGCGCTGGTGCGTGCGTTCGAGGGGGCGGCCGGCGTGGTGGTCGACGCGAGCGAGCTGGAGGAGGCCGCCGCCGACTACGAGCGCCAGGTCACCGCCGCCGTCGCGAGCGACCCAGAGGTCAAGGCGTTCGTGGAGCGCCTCGAGTCCGCGGTGGACGAGGTCGAGGCCGACTCCGACTCGGAGCAGAGCCTGCCCTCCGCGGACGCGATCGCGAGCGACTTCCAGCGCTTCCTGCGCCAGCGCGGGCCCGAGAGCTAGGAAGGCATCGGTGCGCAGCCGGCCGAGCCGGCTGCTTCCGCAACGGCGGCGCGCCTACTTCTCCGCCGCCGGGCAGACGATCCGGTAGTCGCAGAAGCTGCAGATCTCCGGTGAGGGGGTCGGCTCGAACTCCTGCTTCAGGATCCCACCGGCGATCTCGTTGACGGTGGCCTTGACGCGGTCGAGCTCTTCCTCTGAGTGCTTCACCGGGACCTTCTCGCCGGTGAGGACGTAGAAGTAGCTCTGCGCGGAGGTCTCGAGCTTCCAGGACTCGCGCGCGCCCATCTGGTAGAGCGACAGCTGGACGTCCTGGCGCAGGTCGTCCGCGGTCTTCGCCTTGCCGGTCTTGTAGTCGATCAGCTCGTAGCTGCCGTCCGGGTGCTTGTCGACGCGGTCCACCCGGCCGCGCAGCAGGTGCGGGCCCAGCCGGAACGCGAAGCTCCGCTCGAACCAGACCGGCTTCGACTCGGCCTGGCGGTCGAGCACCCAGTAGCGCTCGAGCGCCGCCACGGCGCGCTCGCGGAACTGCTGCTCGTCGTCCGAGTCGCCGAAGCCGGACCGGCGCCACGATGCCTCGAACAGCTCCATGAGCGTCTGGAGGTCGCCGCCGCCGTCCGAGTGGAAGCGCTCCAGCACCTGGTGCAGGGCGATCCCGAAGCGCTGGTGGATCGTGGGCTCCTGCGGGATCCGGAAGACGCGCGCGAACTTGTACTTGAGCGGGCAGATCCGGTAGGTGTCGATGTCCGAGGCCGACAGCATCAGGCCGCGCCCCCGGCGTGGGATGAACGGGTCGAGCGACGGCTCCGAGCCGTTCTGGACGGGGCCGGGCCGGCGCGCGGGGTCGCGCTCGGCGTCGCGCAGCCATGTGTCGAGCGCGGACTGGGTCAGGATCTCGCGCTGCTCGGCGGTGGCGCACTGGGCGAGGATCTCGTTCAGCTCCGGCAGCGCCGTGTCGAGCGTCTGGCCCTCCTTCGTCCGCTCGATCAGGGCGGCGACCTTGATCAGCTCCAGGTAGCGCGACACGGCCTGGTCCACGTCGAGATACGTGTCCAGCCGCATCTCGCCGAGGTGGCCGCCCACGCGCGCGACGGTGTCGAGCAGCTCGTCGCGCATCAGCCGGAAGGTCGAGTGGAGCCCCTCGGCCGGCCCGAACAGCTCCTCCTCGAAGACCTCCTCCTCGATCTCGACGGCCGCGCGCGCCTCCTCGTAGAAGACGGACGCCCGCGGCGTGGCGCCGGGCGGCCCCGACTCCGCCCAGGCGAGCACGAGGCCCTTGCGCGCTCGCGTCATCGCCACGTGCAGGAGCCGGCGCATCTCGGCCTCGTGGATCGCGCGCGGGTCGCCCGCCGGGAGCCGCTCCTTCAGCAGCTCGTCGGGCACCTCGTCGCCGCGGGCGCGGTTCGGGCCCGGCATCCGCGACGCCGACAGGCCGAGCACGAAGACGTGGTCGAACTCGAGGCCCTTGGCGGAGTGCATCGTCATCACCTGGACGGCGGGCGCGCTCGGCGCTCCGGTCACCTCCTCCTCGCGCAGGCCCGACTCGGCGACGGCGGTCAGGTAGCGCGTGAAGTCGCGCGCGGTCGCCTGGGGCTCGCGGCGCATGTAGGCCGTGGCCAGCTCGGGCAGCTTCGCGATGTTGCGCAGCCGCTCGACCGTGTCGGCGTGGGTCGCGAACACCTGCTGCCGGCGCACCCCCGTGCGCTCGATCAGCCGCAGGACGAACGCGTCGGGCCGGCGGTCCTCGAACGCCTGCGAGGCGGACCGGTAGAGCCGCAGGAACGTGCGCGCCCGGTCGCGGCCCTCCTCCGTCAGCTGCGGGCCCTCGAGCGCCGCCGCGATCGCCGACGGCATGTCGAGCTTGCGCCGCCGGGCCAGCTGGGTGAGCCGGGCCACGTCCACGGAGCGGAGCTCGACCGGCGGCCGCGAGAGCGCCCGCACCACGGCGCCCGAGTCGTTCGGGTCGGCGAGCACGCGCAGCCAGGCGAGGATGTCGCGCACCTCGGCGCGCTGGAAGTAGGCGGCCGATCCCCTGGTCCGCGACGGCACGGCGCGCTCCTCGAGCGCCGACGACACGACCGCGCCCTCGTTCTTCACGGAGCGCAAGAGCACGCAGATCTGGTCCGGCGATACGCCGTCGGCGATCAGCCGCTCCGCCTCCGCCGCCACCGCCTGGGCCTGGGCCCTGTCGGAGGTGCAGCGCCAGAAGCGCACGCGCCCGCCGGACGCGCCGCGCAGCTCCTTGCCGATGCGGTCGTGGCACGGCTCCACGACCGCGCGCGCGGCCTGGAGGATGCGCCGGCCGGAGCGGTGGTTGCGCTCGAGCCGGACCACCTCGGCGTCGGGAAACTCCTGCCCGAAGTCGAGGAGGTTCTTCTGAGACGCCCCGCGGAAGCGGTAGATCGCCTGATCGTCGTCGCCGACCACGGTCACGTTGCGGTGGTCGTCCACGAGCATCCTCAGCAGCATCCCCTGGGCGAAGTTCGTGTCCTGGTACTCGTCCACCAGCACGTGGCGGAAGCGCTGGGAGGTGCGCTCGCGCACGTGCGGCTTCTCGTGGAGCAGCCGGAACGCGCGCATCACGAGGTCGCCGAAGTCGAGCGCGCCGCGCTCGGCCAGCAGCCGATCGTGGTCGGCGTAGACGCCGGCGAACTCGAGCTCGCGCGCGGCGGTGGCGCGCTCGGCGTCGCTCTTCGCCCTCGCCATGAGGCCCTGTGCGTAGGCGCGGTACTCCGAGCAGGTCACGAGCTCGTCCTTCAGGCGGTCGATGCGCGCGACGAAGCTGGCCAGGAGCGGCGCCGGATTGCCGCGGATCTCGTGGTGGCGAATCGTCAGGTCGCCGATTCGCTCGAGCAGCAGCGCGAGCCGGTCCGCGGGCGTGACGGGCGTCATGAACGGGTCCACGCCCGCCTCGAGCGCCTCCTCCTGGAGCAGGCGCGCGCAGAACGCGTGGAACGTGGCCACGTGCAGGCTCTCGTAGGGCGACTCGATTAGGGCCTCGAGCCGCTCGCGCATCTCGGCGGCGGCGGGCGACGAGAAGGTGAGCGCCAGGATCGCGTCCGCGGGCACGCCCTGCTCCACGAGCCATGCGAAGCGGCTCGTGAGCGTCAGCGTCTTCCCGGTCCCCGCGCCGGCCAGCACCAGCAGCGGCCCCTCCGAATGGGTCACCGCCGCGTGCTGGGCGCGCGAGATGGCGTCCAGCGAGGCGGGCATCGGCTGAGGATACGCCGCGCCCGCCGCTTGATTAGGCCGCCGCCCGCGTGGGCAAGGGGCTTTCCGTGGCGAGACTGCGACGAGTCGACTGCTCGGGGCCCGGCATCCGCCGCCGGCGCCGCGGCAAGGGCTTCGAATACCTGGACGAGGACGGGCGCCGGATCACCGAGCCCTCGGTGCTGGAGCGCATCCGCGAGCTGGCGATCCCGCCGGCCTGGGGCGAGGTCTGGGTCTGCCCGTATCCGATGGGCCACATCCAGGCGACCGGCACGGACGCCGCCGGGCGCAAGCAGTACCGCTACCACGACCGCTGGCGCGAGCGGCGCGACCAGGAGAAGTTCGAGTCGATGGAGGACTTCGCGCGCAGCCTCCCCCGTCTCCGCAAGCGCGTGAGGAGGGACCTGGCCCGCGAGGGCATTCCGCGCGAGCGCGCGCTGGCGTGCGCGACTCGGCTGCTCGACCTCGGCTTCTTCCGCATCGGGTCGGAGGACTACGCCGAGGAGAACGACACCTACGGGCTCGCCACGATGCAGAAGCGCCACGTGACGGTGGAGGGCGACGTCGTGAGCTTCGACTACGAGGCGAAGGGCGGCCAGCGCCGGCTGCAGTCGTTCGGGGATCCCGCCGTGGCAGACGTGGTCCGCCTGCTGAAGAAGCGCCGCGGCGGCGGCGAGGAGCTGCTCGCCTGGAAGGACGGACGGCGCTGGGTCGACGTGAAGTCGCGCGACATCAACGCCTACGTGAAGCAGGCCGCCGGCCACGAGTTCTCGGCGAAGGACTTCCGCACGTGGAGCGCCACGGTGCTCGCCGCCGTGGCGCTGTCCGTGTCCGGTGTGGCCGCCACCGGTTCGAAGACGGCCCGCAAGCGAGCCAAGACGCGCGCGATCAAGGAGACCGCGCGCTACCTCGGCAACACCCCCGCGGTCTGCCGCGCGTCGTACATCGACCCGCGCGTCTTCGACCGCTTCGACGGCGGGCTCACGATCGGCGGGGTGCTCCCGGAGCTGGTGGAGGACGCCGGCGCATGGCCGGACGTCCAGGGCCTGGTGGAGGAGGGGGTGCTCGACCTGCTGGCCGGCGACCGCGACTCCGACGCGGTCACGCGCGCCCGCGACCTGGCCGCCTAGGGCGTCTCGGGCCCCTTCGGGTCCGGCTGCGGCGCGTCCGGCGCGCCGGGCTCCGGCTGGATCGGCGGCGAGGGCTCGGGTGCGTCCGGGCCGTCGGGCGGCGTCTCGACCGGCTGTGGGCCGGGGTCCGGGGGGACCTCGGGTCCGGGGATCGGCGCCGGCGTGGGCTGCTCGGGCTGCGGCGGTGCCGCCGGGACCTCGAGTGTGGGGAGAGCGTTCATGCGTGCTCTCGTGTCCGGCGCGGGCCGCGCCGAAACGTCAGCCGCGCGCGCCGAAGCTGGTGGCGTAGGTGCCGGCAGGCAGGCTGAACACGCTCCGCCGCGGAGCGCCCACCACGACGCCGATGCCGACCTCGCGGAAGCGCGAGTCGAGGATGTTGCGGCGGTGCGGCGGGCTGTTCATCCAGGCGGCCACGATGCCGCGCGGCGACGAGCGGTTCGGGCCCGCACCCCAGGCGAGATTCTCGCCGACGAACCAGCTGCCGGCGCGCCGGAGGTAGCCGGTGCGCCGGATCCGCTTGACGAAGTCCGAGCCGTCGCGCGACACGTGCGAGAAGTAATGGCGGCGCTCCATGTCCGCGGCGTGGCGGCGGGCCGCCTCTGAGAGCTGCTCGCTCATCCGCAGCGGGCGCACGCCGTAGCGGGCGCGCTGCGCGTTCAGCAGGCAGAGGGTCGATGCGGCGAGCTGCTCGGTCCCCACGCTCGCGGGCGTCGCCTTCATGGAGGAGCAGGCGCGGGTCCCGGCCGACGCGGTCGGCGAGGCGGCGAGCATCAGCACGCACGAGAGTGCGAGCAGCGCAAGCATGCGCAGCGGCTTGTCGAGGGCGGCACGGGCCATCGGCAAGACTTTTCTCGGCGCGGCGTCCACCCACCCGTTCACGCGCGCCCCCGAGGGTGGACGCATGTCCGACGGGGTAAGGGAAGGCCATGCCCACCGCAGCCATCCTCGACGTAGACGGCACGCTCGTCGACACGAACTACCAGCACGCCCTCGCTTGGTTCAGGGCATTCCGCCAGCACGGCATCGTGCTCCCGATCTGGCGGATCCACCGGCACATCGGGATGGGCGGCGATCAGCTGATCGCGGCGCTCACGAGCGACGAGGTCGAGGAGCAGAAGGGCGACGACCTCCGAGCGGCCGAGAAGGTCCTCTACCTCGAGCTGATCGAGGAGGTGCACCCGCTCTCGGGTGCGCGCGAGCTGATCGAGGACCTGCGCCGAGCCGGCCAGCGGATCGTCCTCGCGAGCTCGGCGAAGCCGGACGAGGTGGACCACTACCTGGAGCTGCTCGACGCACGCGGGATCGTGGACGACTGGACCACGTCGGGCGACGTCGAATCGACGAAGCCGGAGCCCGACCTCGTGCTGGCCGCGATCGAGAAGGCCGGTGAGGACGACGCCGTGATGGTCGGCGACTCGACCTGGGACTGCATCGCCGCGAAGCGCGCGGGGATCCAGACGGTGGCCGTGCTAACGGGCGGCTTCTCCGAGCAGGAGCTGCTCGACGCGGGCGCCGCCTGCGTGTTCGAGTCGATCGAGGAGCTGCGCGCGAACGTCGAGGACACGCCGCTGCGATGAGTTCGGGCCGCCCCGGCGGTCGTGTAGGGAAAGATGAGCCCTGCGATGGCTGACAAGCTCGGCCGCTACCGGAAGAAGCGGGACTTCGAGAGCACGCCGGAGCCGCGCGGCGGCGCCTCCGCGGCCGGCGGCGGGCGCTTCGTCGTCCAGCAGCACGACGCGCGCCGGCTCCACTGGGACCTGCGGCTGGAGCACGACGGCTCGCTCGCCTCGTGGGCGCTGCCGCGGGGCGTGCCCGAGCACCCGGACGAGAACCGGCTCGCGGTCCACACGGAGGACCATCCGCTCGAGTACCTCGAGTTCGAGGGCGACATCCCGAAGGGCGAGTACGGGGCCGGAACCATGCAGATCTGGGACTCCGGGACCTTCGAGGCCGAGAAGTTCCGGGACGACGAGGTCATCGCGACGTTCTCCGGCGAGAGGGTCAACGGCCGCTACGCGCTCTTCCAGACCCGCGGCGACGAGTGGATGATCCACCGCATGGACCCGCCGGCGGACCCGGCCTACGAGCCGATGCCGG
This sequence comes from Thermoleophilaceae bacterium, assembly GCA_016929195.1. Lineage (GTDB taxonomy): Bacteria > Actinomycetota > Thermoleophilia > Solirubrobacterales > Thermoleophilaceae > JACVRW01. The sequence goes on along the minus strand of JAFGJG010000055.1, from coordinate 8,660 downwards.
AGCGGCTCCAGCCGATGCTCGCCCGTCTCGGAAGGCTCCCTCGCGACGAGGCGGGCTACGGGTTCGAGGTCAAGTGGGACGGCGTGCGCGCGCTCGCCTACTCGGACCACGGCCATTGGCGGCTCGAGGGCCGGAACGGCACCGACTTCACGCCGCGCTACCCGGAGCTCCGCGAGCTGTCCCGGAGCCTCGGAGCGCGCCGGCTCGTGCTGGACGGCGAGGTGGTCGCGCTCGGCGACGACGGCCGTCCGAGCTTCGAGCGCATGCAGCAGCGGATGCATCTCGCCTCCGACTCCGCCGTCAGGCGGCGGATGAAGGACCTGCCGGTCACCTACATCGTCTTCGACGTCCTCTACCTCGACGGCCACTCGACGCTCCCGTTGGGCTACGAGGACCGCCGCGCCGTGCTGGAGTCGCTGGAGCTGGACGGGCCGTCCTGGCGCACGCCCGCCTATCACCGCGGCGAGGGCGCCGCCCTGCTGGAGGCGACCCGGCGGATGGGGGTGGAGGGCGTGGTGGCCAAGCGCCTCGACTCCCCGTACGAGCCGGGCAGGCGCTCGTCCGGCTGGATCAAGGTCAAGAACGTGCACACGCAGGACGTGGCGATCGGCGGCTGGACGCCGGGTGAGGGTGGTCGCAGCAAGAGCCTCGGCGCGCTCGCGGTGGGCGTGATGGAGGATGGCCGCCTGGTCTACGCCGGCAAGGTCGGGACCGGGTTCACCGAGACGACCCTCACCACGCTCATGCGCGACCTGGAGCCGCTCCGGCGGCCCGACTCGCCGTTCGAGGGACGACAGCCGCCGAAGGGCACGATTTTCGTGGAGCCCCGCCTGGTGGCCGAGGCCGAGTACCGCGAATGGACCCGGACGGGGACTCTGCGGGCCCCCTCGTTCAAGGGGATCCGCTACGACAAGAGCCCGCAAGATTGCATCCGAGAGGAGGGTTAGGTACCCCCCGCCGGGTACCTTGAGACGCTATGCCACGCGCAATCTGGAGCGGTGCCATCAGCTTCGGCCTGGTCAACATCCCGGTCAAGCTCTTCAGCGCGGTCTCACGCAAGACCGTGCGCTTCCACCAGATCGACGGTGAGACCGGCACGCGCATCGCGCAGCGCCGCGTCAACCCCGAGACGGGCGAGGAGGTTCCCTACGAGCGCCTCGTGAAGGGCTACGAGATCGGCCCGGAGCGCTACGTGATCATCGAGCCGGCCGAGCTGGACGCGCTCGCCCCGGAGAAGACGCGCACCATCGAGATCGAGGACTTCGTGGACCTCGACCAGATCGACCCGATCTTCTACGACCACCCGTACTACCTGGTGGCCGACAAGGGCGCCGAGAAGGCCTATCGGCTGCTGCTCGACGCGATGGAGGAGGCGAGCAAGGTCGCGATCGCGCGCGTGGTGATCCGCAACAAGGAGAGCCTGGTCGCGATCCGGCCGCACGAGAACGTCCTGACGATGGAGACCATGCTGTTCGCCGACGAGGTCGTGCCCACGGACTCGCTGGACGACGCGACCGCCGACGCCAAGAAGACCTCGAAGCGCGAGCTCGACATGGCGCGCCAGCTGATCGACTCCCTGTCCGGGGACTTCGACCCGGACAAGTACCGCGACGAGTACCGCGACCGCGTGCTCGACATGATCGAGCGCAAGGCCCAGGGCGAGGAGATCGTCGTGGAGGCGCCGCCCGAGCAGCCGAAGGAGGTCCCGGACCTCATGGCCGCGCTCGAGGCGAGCATCGCCGCGGCGAAGAGCCCGGGCGGCCGCAAGGAGACCCCGAAGAAGACGGCGAAGTCGTCCTCGAACGGCTCCAAGGGCGCGAAGAAGCCCGCGAAGAAGACCAGCGGCTCGGGCTCGCGCCGCAAGGCCGCCGCCAAGAAGTAGCCCCGTCCGGTGCCGCCCTCCCGAAGGGTGGAGGTGGAGGTCGAGGGCCGGCGGCTCTCGCTCTCGAACCTCGACAAGATCATGTACCCCGAGGTGGGCTTCACCAAGGGGCAGGTGATCGACTACTACACGCGCGTCGCGCCGGTGCTGCTCCCGCACCTGCGCGGCCGGCCGCTCACCCTGAAGCGCTACCCAAACGGCGTCGAGGGCCAGTACTTCTACGAGAAGCAGTGCCCGTCGCACCGGCCGGAGTGGGTCCGCAGCGCGCCGATCGAGATGGGCAGGAAGACGATCGACTTCTGCCTCTGCGACGACCTTCCGACGCTGGTCTGGCTGGCCAACCTCGCCGACATCGAGCTGCACCCGTCGCTGTCCCTGGCCGAGCGGATCGAGCGCCCGGCCGTGATGGCGTTCGACCTCGACCCCGGCCCCCCGGCGGGGATCCCCGAGTGCTGCGAGGTCGCCCTGCTGCTGCGCGAGGCGCTCACGAGCCTCGGGCTCGAGTCGTTCGTGAAGACGTCCGGCTCGAAGGGCATGCAGGTCTACGTGCCGCTGAACCGGGGCGAGGCGACCTACGACGACACGAAGCCGCTGTCGCAGGCACTCGCGCGCCACCTCGAGGCGCGGCATCCGAAGCTGGTGGTGTCGACGCAGAAGAAGGAGCTCCGGAGGGGCAAGGTGCTGATCGACTGGAGCCAGAACGACGAGCACAAGACCACCGTGTCCGTCTACTCCCTGCGCGCGCGGCCCACGCCCACGGTCTCGGCGCCGGTGCGCTGGGACGAGCTCGGCGACCCGGAGGCGCTCAGCTTCGACTCCGCCGCCGTGCTCGAGCGCGTCGCACAGGACGGCGACCTGTGGGAGCCCGTGCAGGCGCTTCAACAGAAGCTGCCCGAGCTGTAGCGTTCCGCACGTGGTCGACTGGTCGCTTGCCCGGCAGGTCGCGGACCTGTCCGCGGGCGCCGACGACCCCACCGCCTACGGGCTCGACCTCGGGCCTGTCTGCGCGGAGCTCGAGGGGCACGTGCAGGAGTACACGGGGCTGGTCCCCGCGGAGCCCGTCCCGGAGCCGGAGCTGCTCTCGCGCTCGGAGTGGGCGGCGGCGAACCTCGACTCGCTCGCGGAGCTGCTCGATCCCGTGGCGGAGCGGCTCGACGACCGGCTCGCGTTCGCAGGCCCGCTCGCCGGCGCCCTGCGCGCCGGCGCGGCGGCCACGGTCGCGGCCGAGGCGGGCCTCGTCATGGGCTACGTCTCGCACAGGGTGCTCGGGCAGTACGACGTCTCCCTGCTGGCCGGCGACCGCCCCGCCCGGCTCCTGTTCGTCGCGCCGAACCTGAGCGGGGCCGCCGGGACGATGGGCGTCGAGCCCGAGGCGTTCCAGCGCTGGATCTGCGCGCACGAGCTCACGCACGTGTTCCAGTTCCAGGGCGTCCCGTGGCTGCGCGGCCACATGTCGTCGCTCGTGCACAGCTACCTCGAGTCCGTCGAGGTGCGGATCGACCGCGGCGCCGCGGGCGGGCTGCCCTCGCTCCCGAACCTGAGCCAGCTCGTGGACACCTTCCGCGAGGGCGGCCTCGCCGCGCTGATCCAGACGCGCGAGCAGCGCGAGGTGATGGCGCAGCTCCAGTCGGCGATGGCCGTCGTCGAGGGCCATTCGGAGCACGTCATGGACAGCCTCGGCGAGCGCGTGATCCCCGGCCTCGCCGGCCTGCGCGCGGCGATGGAGCGGCGGCGCCAGTCGCGCTCCGCGCCGGAGCGCGTGATCGAGCGCCTGCTGGGGCTCGACCTGAAGCTCGCCCAGTACAGGCTCGGCAAGGCGTTCTGCGACGGCGTCGTCGAACACGGCGGCATCGAGGCGCTGAATGCCGTCTGGCGCAGCCCCGAGGCGCTCCCGGACGCCCATGAGCTGCGCGATCCGGATGCCTGGCTCGCCCGCGTGGCCGCTCCCGCCGCCGCCTGAAGCCCCCCAACTCCGCGGCTTGCATGTAACTCCTCGGCCGGAGCGGTTTACAAACGTGTGTTCGGTGGTATAGTCCTATCGAACTTAGAACTAATAAGCTGCCCCGAGCACCCCGGAAGGCCGGGGGAAGGAGAGTCGAGAATGGCTACTCAGACCGAGACACAGCGCAAGGCGACCGCGCGTAAGGCCGCCGCCACCCGCCGCCGCAACGCCGCCAAGCGGAGCCAGTCGGCCCGCAAGGCCGCGGAGACCCGCGCGCAGGCCGAGCTGTCGACGGCCGCGGTCGTCCAGGCCCAGGCCGAGCGTGCCGTCCTGATCCCCGTCGGCGCCGCCCTCGTGGCGCGTGACGCCGTGGTGGACGTCGCCAAGCCCTACACCGAGGGCCGCGAGAGCGCCGAGAAGGAGCTGGGCAAGATCCAGAAGCGCGTCTCCACGAACCTCCGCAAGTTCGAGCGTCGTGGCAGCACGGCCCGCAACAAGGCCGTCCGCGAGGTCAAGCGGACCCGCACGCGGCTCGAGCGCGAGCTGCGCCAGCGCCGCACCAAGGCCGTCCGCACGGTCAAGGGCGTGCGCCGGGACGCCGAGCGTCAGGTGAAGACCACCCGCCGCGAGGTCGAGCGGCAGGCCGAGCATCTCGCGCAGCGCGTGGGCGCGATCGCCTAGGCGAACCGCCGAGTCCACTTCCCCCCGGCCGGCTGGAGAGACCGGCGCCGGGGTGAGGCTGTCGGCAATAGTCGGCAGTGCAGTATCTCTCCTCCCTCAGTCGACGGCGTCCCTCGGGACGCCGTCGGCCTTTGCGGGGGCGTCTGCGACAATCGAATCGATGCCTTCCGAGACCCAGATCCGCGACTCCCTCCGCCGCGTCATCGACCCCGAGCTGCGCAAGGACATCGTCACGCTCGGAATGGTCCGCTCCATCGAGCAGCCGGGACCGGGGCGCGTCGACGTCGTCGTATCGCTGACCACCCCGGGCTGCCCGATCCGCGCCCACTTCGAGAAGGCCGTAATCGAGAGCATCTCCGAGCTGGAGGGCGTGGAGACCGTCACGGTGGGCTTCGACGTCCTCAGCGACGACGAGAAGCAGGGCCTGGCGCAGCGCCTCGGCCGCCAGGGCGGCCTCCCCGAGGGCGCGCTCGCCGCCGTCAAGAACGTCATCTGCGTCGGCTCCGGCAAGGGCGGGGTGGGCAAGTCCACGCTCACCGCCAACCTCGCCGCGGCGCTGCAGGCCGAGGGCCACCGGGCCGCCGCGCTGGACGCGGACGTCTGGGGCTACTCGATCCCGCGGATGATGGGCGTGCACGGGCGGCCCCGCGTGTCCCCGGAGCGCAAGATCCTGCCGCTCGAGGCACACGGCGGAGTGCGCGTGATCTCGATCGAGTTCTTCCTCTCGGAGCGCGACCAGGCGATCACCTGGCGCGGCCCGATGCTCCACAAGGCGATCCGCCAGTTCCTCGAGGACGTGGACTGGGGCGAGCTCGACTACCTCCTGATCGACCTCCCGCCCGGCACCGGCGACGTGTCCATGACGCTCGCCCAGCTGCTGCCGCAGGCGCGCTTCGTGATCGTCACGACACCGCAGCCGGCCGCTCAGAAGGTGGCCAAGCGCGCCGCCGAGACCGCGCTCCGGTTCGACCTCGAGATCGCGGGCGTGATCGAGAACATGTCCGGCTTCACGACGCCGGACGGCGAGCGCTTCACGATCTTCGGCGAGGGCGGCGGCCAGCTGCTCGCCGACGAGCTCGACGTGCCGCTGCTCGGCAAGGTGCCGCTCCAGGAGGAGCTGCGCGTGGCCGCGGACATCGGCCTGCCGCTGGTGATCGACGACCCGGACGCGCCGGCCTCACAGGCCATCCGCCACGCGGCGCGCGGCCTGATCGCCGCCACGCCCCAGCAGCTCGCGGTGTTCCAGGCGCCGTCCGGGCCGCCCGTGCCCGAGGTGACGGGCACCGCGCTCCCGATGGCGCCCTAGGACTCCGCCCGCCGGGCAAGTGTCCTGGGTTCTGGTTGCAGGGCAACCACAGGGCAGGACACTTGGCGAACGGGACGCTGGCTCAGGAAGCCTGCTTGAAGTACGCCGCGTTGACCTCGGTGTACTTCTGCCACTCGTCCGGCAGCTGATCCTCGGCGAAGCACGCGTCGACCGGGCACGCCTCGACGCAGGCGTCGCAGTCGATGCACTCCTCGGGGTCGATGTAGAGCTGCTCGACGTTCTCGTAGTCGGGCTCGTCGGGGGTGGGGTGGATGCAGTCCACCGGGCACACCTCGACGCACGAGTTGTCCTTCTGTCCGATGCAGGGTTCGGCGATCACGTAGGCCATGGGTGTCCTTGTGGTCCTTCTCGTCTCGGGTAGGGCGCCCGCGGCGCGAGGAGACGAGATTGTACCTTCGGAGCGTGGCGAACCACCCGACACCGGATCCCTTCGAGGACTCGTTCACCGCCCTGATCCGCGCGCGGGCGCTCTCCACGGCCGCGATGCTGGGCCTCTTCGACGCTCTGCACGAGGAGCCCGGCACCGCCGCCGAACTGGCGGCCCGGCTGGGTCTCGACCCTCAGGGCGCCGAGGTGCTGGCGAGCACGCTGGTGGCGTCCGGATACCTCGAGCGCGAGGACGCCCTGCTGCGCAACGCGCCCGTGAGCGAGCGGCTTCTGGTGGGCTCGTCGCCGGAGTCGATCGCCACCTTCGTGGGCGAGCAGGGCGATCTCCACTGGCGGGTGCTCGCCCTGCTGCCGGGCGCGGTGCGCGACGGCGAGGCCTTTCGGTTGCACGAGGACCGCTGGGACGAGCGGGGGTGGGAGGGCTACATCCGCGGGCTGTTCGAGATCTCGCGCCCGGCCAACGAGCGAAACGCCGCGCTCGTGCCCGTGGAGAGCCCGCGCCGGATGGTGGACGTGGCGGGCGGCCACGGCGGCTTCGCGATGGCCATGTGCGTGCGCCACCCGGGCCTGGAGGCGACCGTGCTCGACCTGCCGCCGAGCGCCGCCGTGGGCCGGGCGATCGTGGCCGAGCAGGGCCTCTCCGACAGGGTGGCCTTCACGGAGGGGGACGTCTTCGAGCTCGGCCTGGGCGAGGACCTCGACGTGGTGTCGGTCTTCAACCTGATCCACCACCTGCCCGAGGAGCGAAACCGCGAGCTCTTCCGCATGGCCGCGGCGGCGCTGCGTCCCGGCGGGTGCCTCGTGATCGGGGACACGGCGGGCGCCGAGCCGGGCGAGGAATGGGCCGAGGGCGGTGCGATGTCGAGCCTCCTGTTCTATGCCTGGAGCCACAGCCGCAACTTCACGCGCACCGAGATCCGCGAGTGGCTCGCCGGCGCCGGCTTCGGCGACGTGGAGGTGCATGTGACGCCGCTCGCCCCGTGGCGCATCCTCGTGGTGGCCCGCGCGGGCTAGGCTGGCGCCGCGTGATCCTGCTCACCGGGGCAAGCGGCACCATCGGGACCGCCCTGCTGCGGCGGCTGACCGCAACGGGCGAGCCGGTGCGCTGCCTCGTCCGCGACTCACGCCGCCTCGGCGACGCGCGGGTGCGCGTGCAGATCGCGCTCGGCGACCTCGCCGACCCGCCCTCGTTCCGCAACGCCCTGCGCGGCGTGGACACGGTCATCCACCTGGCCGCGTCGATCCGCGACCAGCCGGGCGCGTCCATGGAGGAGCTCAACGCCATGGCGACGCTGAGGCTCGTGCGCGCCGCCGAGCGCAGCGGGGCGCGCCGGTTCCTGTTCTTCTCGGCGCTCGGGGCGGAGCACCACTCGCGCACCCGCTTCTTCCGCGCCAAGGCGCTCGCGGAGGAGGCCGTGCGCGCGGCCGACCTCGAGACGGTCGTGTTCGCGCCCTCGATCGTCTACGCGCCCGGCGACCCGTGGCTGACGCTCCTGGAGCGCTTCTCCTACCTCCCGGCGATACCCCTCTCCGGGTCCGGGCGGGCGCTCTATCAGCCGATCTGGGCGGAGGACGTGGCGGCCTGCGTGGCCGCCGCGCTCACGTCGCCGAACGGGACGCCGAGGCGCGAGTACGAGCTGGCCGGGCCCGAGACGATCTCGTACGAGGACATCGTCCGGGTGGCGCTGCGCCCGACCGGCCGCCGCCGCCGGCTCGTGAACGTGCCGCTGCCCGTGGTGCGCGCCTCGCTGAACGCCCTTCGCCGCGTGGCCGGGCCGAAGGTGTTCGCCACCTGGGAGGAGGCGGAGCTGATGGAGGAGCCGATGACCACGTCGCGCGGCACCGCCGACGTGGAGTCGCTCGGTGTTCGGCCGCTGCCCATGAGCGCGGTCCTGGGCGGCCCCTGAACGACAAGGGGCCCGGCGCGGTGCCGGGCCCCTTGAAGGAAAACTGCGGAGAAGGACGGGCTACATCATCCCGTCCATGCCACCCGGCATGCCGCCCGGCATCCCCCCGCCGTCCTTCTCGGGGATCTCGGCGACGATCGCCTCGGTGGTGAGGATGTTCTTCGCGATCGACGCGGCGTTCTGGAGCGCCGAGCGCGTGACCATCGCGGGGTCGATGACGCCGGCCGCCACAAGATCGACGATCTCGCCGGTGTCGGCGTTCAGCCCCTGGTTCTTGCCCTTGGCGTTACGGACGTCGTTGACGACGACCGAGCCCTCCAGTCCCGCGTTGTGGGCGAGCTGGCGGAGCGGCTCCTCGAGCGAGCGGTGCACGATCTTCGCGCCCGTCCGCTCGTCGCCCTCCAGGGCGTCGAGCTGGATCGCCTTCTGCGCGCCGAGCAGGGCGGTGCCGCCGCCCGGGACGATGCCCTCCTCGAGGGCGGCCCGGGTGGCCTGCAGCGCGTCCTCGACGCGGTGCTTCTTCTCCTTCATCTC
>JAFGJG010000054.1 GCA_016929195.1 Thermoleophilaceae bacterium | reverse complement strand
TAGCAGGCGAGTGCCTTCAGCCACTCGGCCACCTCTCCGGGCGGGGCCGATTGTAGGTCAGGTCAGGCGCCCCTCGAGGCGCAGCAGGTACTCCTTGCGGTGCAGGCCCCCGGTGTAGCCGCCCAGCGCGCCGCCGGTCCGCAGCACCCGGTGGCAGGGCACGACCACCGGCATCGGGTTTGCGCCGAGCGCGTTGCCCGCGGCCCTGACCGCGCGCGGGCTCCCCGCCTCCCCGGCCACGGAGGCGTAGGTGCCCACCTCGCCGAACGGGATCCGGGCGGTCGCCTGGAGCACGCCGCGCGTGAAGCCGCGCGTGAGCGACCAGTCGATCGGCACCTCGAAGCTGTGGCGGCGGCCCTCGAAGTACTCGTCGAGCTCCCGGCGCACCGCGTCCAGCCGCGCGGGCGACTCGAGCACCCGCGGCGACACGCGCGCGGCCAGGTCCTCCAGCACCGAGTCGCGGTCGCGGAAGTCGGCATAGGCGACCCGCACGAGGCCGGCTGGGGTGGCCGCCACGGTGAGCTCGCCGAGCGGCGAGTCGAGCGAGGCGTAGGCCACGTCGAGCAGGCCCTCGTCCGCCGCGCGCATGTGGATCCGCTCGCCGAGCTCGTCGGCGGGCACCGCGAGCCCGCCCGCGGCGGAGCGGAGCGCTCTCTCCAGGTCGCTCGTCATCGATCCCACTCCTCTCTGAGGCGCCTGAGCCCCTCGTGCACGTTCCGTCGCGCCGCGTCCTCGGACGAGTCGAGCAGCTCGGCCAGCTCGGCGTACGGCATGCCGAGCACCGAGCGGCAGTAGACCGCCGTGCGCTGCTTGGGGGGAAGCTCCCTGACCGCTTCCCAGAGCCCGTCGTCGCGATCGGCGACCGCCACGGGCGCGGCCGTGCGCTCGGGAAGCGCCTCCACTGGGACGGGCCGGCGCCCGCGTGCGCGGTGCGCGTCGATCGCCTTGTTCTGCGCGATCTTCAGGAGCCAGGCGCGGATGTTGTCGGCCCGCCGCAGCCGCGGGTAGGCCCGCAGCGCGGCGATCCAGGTCTCCTGGAAGCAGTCGTCCGCGTCGACCGGGCCGGCCGTCGCGACCAGGAAGCGGTAGACGTCGGTGCGCTGCGCGTCGAAGACGGCCTGGAAGGGCGGGAGCCTCACGCCCATACGACGCTCCGGGCGCGGCCCGCGTGAGATCTCAGGAGCGGACGAACACGGGCGCGCCGAGCGGCATCCGCACGATCAGCCACCGTGCCTCCTCGGAACGGACGCGCATGCAGCCGAGGCTCACGGCCTTGCCGATGCTCTCGACGTCGGTGGTCGCGTGCACCGCGAGCCTGTCGCCGCCCGGCCAGTCCTCGGGCAGGTCCGTCTGATGCCCGGTCAGCGCCAGCACGCAGCAGCCGTAGGGCGAGTCCTTGTCCGTCACGTTCAGCTTGTCCGTCACCGAGAAGCGGCCGAGCGGGGTGGTGTGGCCGGGGGAGCCGACCGCGATCTCGAACTTGCGCACCGTGTGGCCGTCCCTGCGGACGAACAGCTCGCGCTTCGAGAGATCCGCGTGGAGTGACCAGCGCACGCAGTCCACCCGCGCGCGCTCGCGCGGGATCCACGCCACCTCGCCGTTCTTGAGCTCGGAAGCCTGCACCCCTAGCCAGTCGCCGCGCTGCCCAACCACCCCGAGCACGCGCGGTGAGCCCCACTCGGTCTCCCGGGTGATCCGGAGCCGCGGCTCGCCGCCGGGCTCCCGGAAGAGCACGGTGGACTGGTCCACGTAGGCGGTCGAGTAGCAGTTGGAGGTCTCCGGGTCGGACGCGAACGGCGCCTCGAGCGGGCCGCCCTTGGCCGGCACGAAGTTGCGCGTGCCGTCGTCCTCGGCGGCCCGCGTGCCGCCGGAGTCGTCGCCGCCCGAGAGCTGCGTCGCGGCCATGATCCCGGCCGCGCCCACCAGCGCGGCGGCCCCGAGCGCGGCCAGCGTGAGCGCCCCGGCGCGGACCCGCCGGCCGGGCCCCTCCCCGCCGCGGCCGCCGGAGAGCATGTCGAGCACCGGCTCCTCCGACTCGGGCTCCGGCTCCGGCTCCTTGACCGCGGAGAGGGGAGGCGGCGACGGCTCCGGCTCGGGCTGTGGCGCCGGGGACGCCGGCACGGGACGGAGCGGGACGGGCGGGGGCATCGGCTCGCCGGAGCCCCCGGCCTCGGCCGCCATCGGAGGCGGCGGCGCGGGCTGGGGCTCGGCCTCGAACTCGCGCCCGGGGGCCGGCTCGATGCCGCTCCACGTGTCCGGCTCGAGCAGCGCCTTGAGCACCGAGCCGAGGTCCTCGCCACGCTCGACGCGCAGGTCGTCGGCCAGGCGCTCGATCGCGGCCGCCCGGCGGCGCGAGACCTCCGCCGGCTCGTAGTCGTACATGCGCGCGAGCGCCTCGTCCGGGACGCGCCGGTGGAGGGACAGCGAGAGCAGCTCGCGGTCCCTCGGTTCGAGGCGCTGGAGAGCATCGGCAAGCTGTTCGGGGCGGATCATGGGCTGGCGGGGGCGACGCCGGACCGCCCTCGTCCCAGGGTACTGAGGGGCCGGGTCGGAGCTAGGCGGCCACGAAGACCGCGGCCTCGGACGCCGGGACCGGCGGCGAGAAGAGGTACCCCTGGGCCTGCGTGACGCCGAGGTCGACCAGCGTCTGGAGTTGTTCCTCGGTCTCCACGCCCTCCGCGACCACCCCGAAGCCGAGCGCGTTCGCCATCGCGATGATCGCCGCCACCAGCTCGCAGTCCTCGGAGCTCCCGGCGAGGTCGGTCACGAATGCGCGGTCGATCTTCAGCTCCTCGATCGGGAAGCTCTTCAGGTAGGAGAGCGACGACCAGCCGGTGCCGAAGTCGTCCATCGACAGCCGCACGCCGAGCCGCCGGATCCGCTCGAGCGTCGCCAGGGTCTCGCCGCCGGGCTCGACGAGGAGGCTCTCCGTGATCTCGAGCAGCAGGCGCTCGGGCTCGAGCCCGCTGGCGGCGAGTGCCGCCGAGACCGCCTCCGGCAGGCCCGGCTCCGTGATCTGGCGGGCCGAGACGTTCACCGATACGCACAGCGGCCCGCCGTCGTGCTCGGCGTTCCAGCGGGCCGCCTGCTCGCAGGCCTCGCCAAGCACCCAGCGGCCGATTGGGACGATCTGCCCGGTCTCCTCCGCCACGGGGATGAATGCGTCCGGCCGCACGAGCTCGTCGCCACGGCGCCAGCGCAGAAGAGCCTCGAAGCCGAGCGTCCTGCGCGAGGGCAGCTCCACTATCGGCTGATAGTGCAGCTCGAGCTCGTCGCGTGCGACCGCCTCGCGGAGATCTGCCTCGAGCTCGAGCCGCTCGTGTGCGGCGAGGTTCAGGAGGGCATCGAAGAGCTTCACGCCCCCGCCGCCGGCGAGCTTCGCCTGATGGCGGGCGGCGTCCGCGTCGCGGAGGACCGCCGCGGGGTCGTCGCCCGAGCGGCCGAAGGCAATGCCGATGCTGGCGGTGACGCTGAGCCGGCGCCCGCCGACCGAGACCGGCTCGCCGAGGTCGGCCACCAGCCGCTCGGCGAGGCGCAGCACGTCGGCCTCGCCGTCGACGTTCTCGCACACGACCACGAACTCGTCGCCCGCGAAGCGCCCCACCGTGTCACCGGGCCGGAGCGACTGGTCCAGCCGGCGCGCGGCCGCCCGGATCACCTCGTCGCCGGCGGCATGGCCATACGAGTCGTTCACGAGCTTCAGGCGATCGAGGTCGATGAAGAGCACCGCGCTCACGCGCCCCTCGCGGGTGCCGGCGGCGAGCGCCCGCGAGAGCTGCTCCGTCAGCAGCGCCCGGTTCGGCAGCCCGGTCTGCTCGTCGTAGAGCGCGCGCCGCCTCAGCTCGGTCTCGTAGGCCTTCTGGCCCGTCGCGTCGGCTGCGGTGACCACCCAGCCGCGGATCTCGCCGCCTCTGTGCCGCATGGGCGCGCCCCGGTAGCTGATCCAGCGGTCCCCGCCGTCGGGCCGCGGCACGCGGCATTCGAGCGCCGTCTCCTCGCCCTGGCGGCCGCGCTCCACGGCCGCCTGCCACGCGACCCTGTCGGAGGGCTGGAGCTGGGGCAGCGGCTCCTTCCCAAGAGCGTCGGCCGCCGCGATGCCGTGGATCTCGCCCCAGCGGTCGTTCACGTAGACGGCCTCCTCGGCATCGTTCAGGAGGCAGATCCCGACCGGTGACGAGACCGCGAGCGTGCGGAACTGCTCGTCGGTCTCGCGCACGGCGCGCGCCCGCACGCGCGCGAGGGACAGGAGCAGGAACAGCACCACGCTCAGCATCACGCCGAGCACGAGCGTCAGCGTCGGCCCGACGTTCCCGGCCGGGTCGCGCGCGGAGCCCCCCAGCGAGGAGCGCAGCACCCACGGGCCGCCGGTCAGGTCGAGCCGGTCCTCGCGCGTGAATTCGTCGCGGTCGATCACCGGCGGCCTCGGCCGCATCGTGCTCCACGAGACGGTCTGGCCGGCCGGGGACACGAGCAGAGCACGGCCGGTCGCCGCGAATGCGCGCATGTCCTCGGCGAGGAAGCCGCGCGTGCGCAGCTTGAGCGCGACCCATCCGATCAGCCCGTCGCCACGCGGATCGCGCACGGGTCGCACCATCGCGAGGTCGCCCGGCTTGCCCGTGCGCCGGTCGTAGGTCCGGATGAGCACCGCCCGCTCCTGGTCGCGGGAGCGCGCGAGCGCTCCCGCGAGCCCGCCCAGCCTCCCCACGGGCCGTCCCGGCTCGGACCAGCCGGTGTGCGGCTCGGCGTAGACCACCCGCGCCGATGCCGGACGGCCGCGGATCCAGGCGATGCTCCGCGCCTCGGGCAGGCGGCGCTTCAGCTCGACCGCCGCGGCGTACGCCGAGAACTCGTCGCGCGTGACGTGGTAGGACCCCGCGAACAGCCCGGCCGCGCCGAGCAGCAGCTGGTCGTGCCTGCGCACGTCCGCCGACAGGCGCTGCGCGAGCTCGCCCGCCGCCTGGGCGAGCCGCTCGCTGTTCTGGTCCCGCGCGGAGTCGCGCCAGGCCAGGGATCCGAGCACCGACGCCGCGATCCCCGCGGCCAGCGCAAGCCAAATGCCCTTCGAGGCCATTTCGACCTGTGTCGGGACCTCGGGGGCGGGCCTTGAGCCCCCGCGCCCGACCGTTCAGGAGACCCTGAGCCCGCCCGGCTTGTCCTTGAGGCGCCGCGGCTCGGGTGACGGCGACCTCGAGTCGGGTCGTGGGAGCGGCTCGCCGCAGCCCGTGCAGCGGTCGAGGCTGGCCCAGTAGGCGACCGTGAAGTTCACGAGACCGCAGCACGCGCAGTTCACGTAGGGCATGGGGCGACCCTTTCCCCGCGCGGCTCGGCGATCCTGCACCCATGAGCTTCGTGCTGACGCTCCTCGGGGCGATGCTCGCGGTGGCGCTCGAGCTGCTCGAGGCCCTCGCGATCGTGCTCGCCGTGGCCGTCAGCCGGCGCACCCGGGACGCCGTGATCGGAGCCGCGGCGGCCGTGGCCGTGTGCGCCCTCGCCGGCGCGCTGCTCGGGCCGGTCCTGGTCGCGAAGCTCGCCTCGGAGCCGCTCGAGCTCGTTATCGGCGTGGCCCTGCTCCTGTTCGGGCTCGAGTGGCTGCGCAAGGGCGTCCTGCGCCTGGCCGGTCGCCGCGCGCGCTCCTCCGCCTACGCGGAGTTCGTCGAGGAGCGCGAGGCGCTCGCCGCCGCGCCGCCCGACGGGCCCGACTGGGCGGCCCGAACCGTGGCCTTCAAGGGGGTGCTGCTCGAGGGGCTCGAGGTGATCCTGATCGTGACCGCCCTCGCGGGCCCCGAGGACTCGCGCGCTCCGGCGCTGATCGGCGCCGGGCTGGCCGTGGCGCTGACCGTGGTCGTCGGCTTGGTGCTCCACCGGCCGCTGCGGCGGATCCCGGAGACGGAGCTGAAGTACGCCGTCGGCGTCCTGCTCTCGAGCTTCGGCACGTTCTTCGCGGCCGAGGGCCTCGGAGTCGAGTGGCCGGCCGGCGACGCGGCTCTGCTCGCGATCGCCGCCGTGTTCGTGGCCGCCTCCCAGGCGATGGCGAGCCGCCTGCGCCTCCCGAGGGCGGCCGCCGCGTGACGGGCTTTCTGCATCAGCTGCGGCTGCTCGTGCTCGGCGAGACCCGCGCCCTGCCGCTCGGAGTGGCGGCGGCGGTGCTCGGCGCCGCCCTGGTCCGGGAGCTGGCGGGACCGGAGGGCTGGTGGCAGGACGCCGGCGGCCTGGTGCTGCTCGCGCTCGTGCTGGCGGCGCTCTTGCTTTCGCTCCGTTCGAACACTTAGCCACCTATTAGGCGCGCGGCGCGCGGGAGTCCTAGGGTTGGAGGACCGTGCACCTCGATCCGACCACCACGGGCACGCTCCTGGCGGGAGTGCTGAAGCAGGCGGGCAGCTCGACCGTGCGGCGCCATCAGGACGAGCGCCGCACGCGTCTCCTCCGGCGCTTCGTCAGCCGCCAGAGGCTCGACGAATGGATCGACCTGGCCCGGCTGAAGCTCGACAGCTTCCCGCGCGGCCGCTACCAGCCGATCGGCGCCCTCCCCGGCCGCGTGGCCAAGCGGGCCGATGGCTCGCGCTCGCGCTGGCGGGCGATCGAGCCGCTCGCGCGAGAGCTCGAAGTGCACACGGCCGTGGACATCGGCGCCGCCGAGGGCTACTTCTCGATCCAGCTCGGCGGGCTCGGCGTGACCACCGTCGCGCTCGAGGCGGCGCCTCCCAACCAGCGCACCACGCTGCTCGCCGTCAGGCGCAGCGGCCTCGACAACGTCGGGCTGCTCGCGTTCGAGGTGCGCGACGACACCGTGGAGATGATCCCGCCGGCCGACTGCACGATCTTCCTCTCGCTCTGGCACCACCTCGTCCGCGACAACGGCTTCGCGCTCGCCACCTCCATCACCGAGCGGATCTGGGAGCGGACCGGCAGGGTCATGTTCTTCGACACCGGCGAGGACGAGATGCCGCCGGACTTCGGTCTGCCCGCCATGACACCGGACGCGCGCACGTGGCTCGCGGGCTACCTGGCCGACACGTGCGCCGGCTCCGAGATCCGGCATCTCGGAGCGCACGACGCGTTCGACGCCGAGGGCAACCCCTGCCGGCGCAACCTCTTCGCCGTGATTCGCCGGCCGTAGCCGCCCCCCAGCTAGGGTCTCCGCTCGTGAGGGTGAGGAGCTGCATCGCGGCGAGCGCGTTCGCGTTCGCGTCGCTGGCCGGCACGGCGCATGCGGAGGACATCGTCGTCAAATCGTTCGACGGGACGCCGATCGTCGCGCACTGGTTCCCCAACCCGTCGCTCGCGGCGGGCGAGCGGGCGCCGGTCGTGCTGAACGGGCCGGGCTGGAGCCAGCCCGGCGAGAGCAACCCGGCCGGCGGCGCCATCAAGCGGCTCCACGACCAGGGCTACAACGTCCTCACGTGGGACCCCCGCGGCTTCGGGGTCTCGGGCGGCGAGGCGAACATCAACTCCCCGAGGCTGGAGGGCAGGGACGTGCGGGCCCTCATCGACCAGATGGCCCGCGAGCCGGAGGTGCAGCTCGACCGGATGGGCGACCCGCGCGTGGCCATGACGGGCGGCAGCTACGGCGGCGGCATCCAGCTCTCCACGGCGGGCATCGACCGGCGCCTCGACGCGCTCGTGCCCGTGGTCTCCTGGCACTCGCTCGAGACGAGCCTCTACAAGGACCGCACCTTCAAGCAGGGCTGGAACTCGCTCCTCTACTCCGCCGGGCTCGCGGCGGCGACGGGCGGCGGCCTCGCCGGAGGGCCGGCCGGCGTGCAGACAGGCGGCCTGGACCCTCACATCACCTCGGCCTTCCAGAGCGCGGCGGCGACCGGGAACCTGAGCGCGGAGGACGAGCGGTGGTTCCGCGACCGCGGCCCCGGCGACAGGTACATCCGCCGGATCACGGCGCCGACGATGGTCGTGGGCGGCACGGTGGACACGCTCTTCCCGCTCGACGAGGACGTGAAGATCTTCCGGCTGCTCCGCGCGCGCGGCATCCCGGCGAAGCTGTTCTGGTTCTGCGGCGGCCACGGCCAGTGCGCCGAGGGCAACGGCGGCGAGCCGGGGTCGGGCCTCGACGTGGGCTCGATCCTCGGGAGCGGCGGCGGCGACCCGCGGCTCGAGGCGGCCACCGCCGCCTGGCTGGCCCACTACCTGAAGGGCGACGAGAGCGTCCCGACCGGCCCGGCGTTCGAGTTCCGCTCCGACGACGGGCGATACCGCGTGGCGCGCGACTACCCGGTTCTGTCCGGCCCGGCCGTGAGGGCGCGCGGGTCGGGCAGGCTGACGATCACCGCGGGCGCCACGTCGGGCTCGTCGATCTTCGCCGCCGCCGCGCCGGCGGGAGGGCTCGACGTTCCCATCCGGGTGCGGCGCGCGAGCAACCTGCTCGGCCCGCCGAAGGTCGCCATCACGTACAGGGGCACGGGCACGCCGCGGACCGCGCGCATCTTCGCCCAGCTCATCAGCGTGGACCGCAACGTGGTCGTCGGCAACCAGTCGCTCCCCATCCCGGTCACGCTGGACGGTAGGCGCCACCGGATCACACGCCGCCTGGTGCCGATCACGTCGACGGCGAAGGCGGGCGCCCGCTACAGGCTCCAGCTCGTCGCCGGGTCGGCACTGTGGGCCACCCAGCGCGCTAACGGGACGATCCGCGCGTCGCGGATCGACGTGGAGGTCCCGGTCGCCGCCGCGCGCGGCCTCGGCCCGAGCGGCCGCCGCTGCACCACGCCGCGCCGCTACACGATCAAGCTTCCCGCGGGGCTCCGCGAGCGGATCGCGGGCGGCCGGATCCTCGTCGAGGGCAGGCGCGTGGCGAGCCTCCGCGCCGGCGGGAAGGGCGCCCGCGTGCGCTTCGGCGCGCGCGCCACGGGCACCCAGAGGCTGCGGCTCGTCCTACGGCTGAGCGACGGCCGGACCGTCAGGCGGACGGCGACCGTCCACCTGTGCGGTGCGGCGGCCTAGCGCCCGACCCGCTTCAGGAACGGGATCAGGTACTTCACGAAGTCGTTCTTCGGGCTCGCCGAGTTCGGGTCGTTGTGCGAATACGTCGTATGACGGTCGACGAGCTTCAGGTTCCGCTTCGGGATGCCCGACTGGCTGGCCAGCGCCCGCGCGGCGTCGAGCACCCGCGTGCCTCCGAGCGACGCGCCGAACGCGTAGATCTTGAGCTTCCGCGAGAGGTCGTCGCCGTGCGTGGCATGCACGTCGAGCACCTGCTGAGCTGGGTTCGCGTTGCCGGCCGCCACCGCGCCCGAGTCGATCGTCAGGCGCTGCGGGTGGTACCAGGCCGTGCCGTCGAGGCTCCTCAGGCCGAGGCCGGAGAACATCGTCGCGTAGCGGCGGATCGGCGTGAGCTCGCCCGCCCGCTCCCAGCCGCGCGGGTCGCCGCTCGGAGCGAGCCGGCCGAGGTGGGCCTGGGCCGCGACGAGGCCCGCGGGTGACGTCTCGGTGTCGAGCGCGTAGCCGTACTGGCCCAGGTTCGTGGGCGCCACCGGCGGCTTGAGGTTCGCGGGCAGCCCGGGCCACGGGTAGGCCAGCGAGGGCCGGTCCGGGTACTGGAGCGCCCCGAGCGCCCCCGCGGTGTTGAA
This sequence comes from Thermoleophilaceae bacterium, assembly GCA_016929195.1. GTDB lineage: Bacteria > Actinomycetota > Thermoleophilia > Solirubrobacterales > Thermoleophilaceae > JACVRW01. The sequence goes on along the minus strand of JAFGJG010000054.1, from coordinate 13,430 downwards.
CAGGCCCGCGAACGGCGCGGGGATCCCGCCGAAGGTCAGCCACGGCGTGCTGCTCGCGTTGAGCGCGTCAAGGCGCTCGGTCGCCTCGCCGGGCGTGATCGGCGCGGGGCTGCTCCCGCCGTCGATGAAGACGAGCCCGGAGAGCCCCTTCGCCCCCGGCTTGCCCTTGAAGTCCCACGTGGCGTAGGCGGTGGTGATCGAGCCGCCGAGCGAATGCCCGCCGACCACGACCTTCCCGCCGCGCCGCTCGGCGTGCTTGACCACGCGCCGCAGGTCCTCGATCTCCGTGTTCATCCCCCACTGGCGCGCGTAGCTCAGATCCCCGGTGAGGAACTCGAAGTGGTTCGCGATGCTCGGGTCGGTGACCCAGCCGAGGTAGTAGTCGAAGACCTGCTTCTCGGTCGCCTTGCCGGCCTTCGCGCGGTTGAAGACGGAGTGGTCCTCGAGCAGGTTCTCGCGGCGCTCGACCGACCAGACCTGCCAGCCCTTCGCGCGGCTGACGACGTCCTTCGCGAGCGGCACGAAGTAGGAGGCGCTGGCCGACGTGCCCGGGTTGAGCACGATCACGTTGCGCGCCTTCCGCGAGCCGACCTTGAGGATCCCGACCTTGTTGTACTTCGCCGGCGTGCCGGGCGACTTGTAGCCCGGTATCCGCTCGAAGGAGACCTGCACCTTCGCGGTCGCCGTGGCCGCGAGCGACGCACAGGCGAGTACGGCGGTGGCGAAGATCGAGATCTTGGTGCGCATGGGTCTCCTCCCTCGGTGACGCGGTCCGACCGCTGGGATCATGCACGTTCGCGTCGGCGCCCACCAGTCGCGGCTGCCCAGAGTTTCGGGCCCTCGTTGTGCATATGCACAACGCAAGCTGGCATCATCGCCCCCGTGGCGAACGCTCTCAGCAGCCGCGACGTGATCAGGCGCATCGTCGAGCGCACCGATCTCGACCGCTTCACCGAGCGGATACTGGACAGCTTCTGGGACCGGCCGGAGTACCGCCCCTACCGGCCCCGCCGCGACGACGTGCGTGACTGGGTCCGCTGGAACGTGGACCTCGTGGTTCGCTGGCTCGTCGACGACGTGCGCCCGACTCCGATCGACCTCGAGCGCTTCCGCGAGCGGGCACGAGTGCTGGCGGCCGACGGCATGCCGCCCGACGTGGTCCCGGCCAACTTCCGGCACGGGGCGCGCAGCGCATGGACGGCGCTTCTCGAGGCGGCCCGTGAGGACGAGCGCCCGGCGCTGCTCGAGAGCGCCGACCTTCTCTTCGAGTTCATCGACCGTGTGTCCCAGCTGTTCTCCGACACGTACGCGACCGGGACGACCGTGCCGGTCTCCGAGGAGGAACGGAGCGCGCGCGTGCTGCTCGAGCTGATCCTGTCGGGCGACGCGCTCACGAGCGACGATCGACGGTCCGCCGAGCTCGCCGGGTTCGAGCCGCGGGCTCCCTTCAGGCCGTTCGTCATGTCGGACCCGCAGCGCTCGGCACGCGATCACGCGCTCGTCGCGGCGCGCCTTCGCGGGAGCCGCGTGCTCGCGACGTCCGAGGGGCGGCGGGTGGCCGGGCTCGCGCGCGAGGATCTGCGCTGGGCTGAGCTCGGCCTCGGCCCCGGCGCGGCCTACTCCCAGGCTTCCGCCACCCCGCGCGCCACGCTCGCCGAGTCCCTCGACGAGCTTCGCAGCGCCGTGGAGCTGGCGCTCGAAACGGGCCGGCCCGGCTTGGTGGATCCCGACGACCACCTCGCGGAGCTGCTGCTCGCCCGCTCGCCCCGGCTGGCCGCCCGGGTCCGCGAGCGCGTGTACGGACGCCTCGAAGCCCACGACCCGGAGCTGGTCCACACGCTCGACGCGCTGCTCGAGCACGGTTTCGATCGCGGGGCGGCGGCGGCGTCGCTGCCGGTGCACCGCAACACGCTCGGCAATCGCATCCGCCGGATCCGCAGGCTCACCGGGCTCGACCTCGACGACCCGCGCGGGCACGCGCTCATCTCACTCGCGTGGTTGGAGCGACGGCTCCCCGCCGGCGGCGGCCGCCGGCCCGACCAGCGCTAGGAGGCGAGCCGCCCGTGCGATCGGAGCAGCTCGAGGACACGCTCGTGCGGGAGCGCCTCCGCGACCCGGCCGTTGCGGCCGGTCGTGGTCTCGGCCGTCCAGAGCGCGCAGAGCACGGCCTCCTCCGTCGCCTCGACGGCGGCCTGGAACAGGCCGTCGAGGCTCGAGCGCGGCGCGCCCGGCGCCGGGGGGTCCCCGCGTGGGACGCGCGAGCCCACCGAGAAGCCGATGAAGATCTCACCGCTGCCGTCGTGCGCGACCGAGCCGGTGCGCGCCAGGCCGAGCCCGGCGCGGCGGGCCAGCCGCTCGAGCTGTGCCGAGGTCATCGGCGCGTCGGTGGCCACGACGACGATGCAGCTCCCCGCCGGGTCGGGCCCCCAGCCGCTGCCGCCGATCAGGCGCCCGACCGGCACGCCGCCCACGACGAGATCCGAACGCGCGCCGAAGTTGGCGAGCACGAGGGCGCCCACGGCCGAGCCGTCCGGCGCCACGCGGCTGGCGGTCCCGATGCCGCCCTTCCACTCGAAGCACATCATCCCGGTGCCGGCCCCGACGGCCCCGGTCGCGAACCCGGCCGACGCGGCGTCCACCGCCCGCTGCGCGTCCGCGGCCTCGACCTGTACGACGCGTGCGTCGTTGAGCCAGCTGTCGTCGCACTCCCCGACCACCGGGATCACCACGTCGTCCACACCGACCCGCGGGTCGGCGGCGACCGCCGCGGTCACCGCGCCGTCGTACACGCGGCCGACCGACATCGTCGCGGTCAGGTAGACCGGCGTGTCGAACGTCCCCCACTCGCGGACCTCGTGCGAACCGGTCAGCTCGCCCGCCCCGTTCAGCACGGCGACCCCGGCGGGGACCGGCTGAGCGAGCAGCGAGGACGGCTCACCGGGGAGCACGACCGTCACGCCGCTTCGCGCCGTGCCGCGTCCCTCCGGGGGGTCGGGCTCGTCGCGCACGACGGTCACGTGGCCGACGCGGACGCCGCTCACGTCCGCGATCGACGACGCCGGCCCCGGCTCGAGCGTCCCGATCCGCAGGCCGTGGTCGCGCAGGCTGCGGGCGTCCATACGGGCGGACCCTACCCCGGAGCTTCCGGTTACGCTCGCGCCCGTGGGAGGTCTCGCGATGCCCGTCGTCTGGAGCGACAGCCACCGGCTGCACGATCCGGATGCCGAGATCTGGGTCGGCGTGCGGACGCCGGGCAACGAGGTCCCGGCGCGCGCCGAGCGCATCCGCGAGCACCTCGAGGGCGCCGGTGCGCGCTTCGTCGAGGCCGATCGCCAGCCCGACGAGGCGGCGCGGGCCGTGCACGACACCGGGCTGCTCGACTACCTCGCGCGCGCGTGGGAGGACTGGGAGGCCGCGGGCCTGACGCGGGACCCCGGCCAGGAGAGCGTCGTTCCCTACCTGTTCCCTCACCCGGGTCTGTTCGCCCCCGGGCAGGAGCCGCGCCTGGCCGCGGCCGCGTCGGCGCGCGCCGGTCAGTTCGCCTACGACACGATGACGCCGCTCGGGCCCGCCACCTGGCGCGCCGCCCGCGCCGCGCTCGACACGGCCGTGACCGCCGCGGACCTGATCCTCGCCGGCGAGCCCGCCGCCTACGCCTGCTGCCGCCCGCCGGGCCACCACGTCACGCGCTCCTGCTTCGGCGGGTCCTGCTACCTGAACAACTCGGCGGCGGCCGCCGCCCGCCTGCGGTCCGCGGGCCTCGGGCCGGTGGCGGTCGTGGACATCGACGCCCACCACGGCAACGGCACGCAGGCGATCTTCTGGGGCGACGACGCCGTGCTCACCGGCTCGGTCCACGTGGACCCGGGCGCCGGCTGGTTCCCGCACTACCTCGGCTTCGAGGAGGAGACGGGCGCCGGGGCGAACCGCAACGTAACGCTCGCGCCCGGCACGGGCGACGACGGCTGGACGGAGGCGGTGCGGTCGCTCGCGGGCTGGGTCGAGGACGGCGGCGCCCGCGCGCTCGTCGTGGCGCTCGGAGTGGACGCCGCCGGGGGGGACTCCGAGAGCCCGCTCGAGGTGACGGCGGACGGGTATCGCACCGCCGGGCGGACGCTCGGCGGGCTCGGCCTCCCCACCGTGGTGGTGCAGGAGGGCGGCTATGACCTGGACCAGATCGGGCGGCTCGTGCACGAGACGCTCGCGGGAATCGAGGAGGGAGCGCGTGGCTGAGGGATCGATCTGGATCGGCAAGGAAGAGCACGAGGGCGTTCTGGCGCAGCCGCGCAAGGACCTCAAGCCGCCGCCGCACTGGCGACTCGAGGCGGTGGCGCGGACGCCGCGTCCCCGCTCGCTCACGGTCGCCGCCGACCGCCGTCGCGCGGTCATGATCGAGGACGGCGAGACCTCCGACGTCTGGCTGGTGGACCTGGAGAGCCTCGGTCCGCCCGAGCGGCTGACGACCGGCCGCGACCCGATGCCGTACTGGGAGGACGCGGAGCCGCGACTCTCCCCCGGCGGCGAGACCGTCGCGTACGTGGACGGAAAGCACGTCTGGCTCGCGCCCACGGCCGGCGGCCCGCCGCGCAGGCTGGCCGAGGGCACGAGCGCGGTCTGGACGCCCGACGGGCGGCTCGTGATCGGCGTCAAGCGCGACGACACGTCGCGCCTCGCCATCGTGGATGCGGACGACGCGTGGCCGCGGCGGCTCGCGACCGACCACGGCGGCCTCGGCGAGCACGGCGACGAGGGCGACGCCGCGGTCTCCCCGGACGGGACCGAGGTGGCCTACATGTTCTGGCCGCGGGAGGATTTGAAGCGGGGCGAGATCCGCGTGGCCGCGATCGACGGCGGCGGCGTGCGCGTGCTGGCCTCGGCTCCCGGGATGATGGCCGACTCGCCGGCGTGGTCGCCGGACGGAAGCACCATCGTCTACCGGTCCGAGCACAGCGGCTTCCACGAGCTGCACGCCGTGGCCCGCGACGGCTCCGGCGAGCGGCAGCTGACGAGCGCCGGCGCAGACCACTCGCAGGCCGACTGGCATCCGGACGGCACCCGGCTCGTGTGCGTGCGCGGGCGCCGCAACCGCTTCGACCTCGTCGTGGTGGATGCCCGCGACGGGAGCGCGGACGTCCTCGCCGAGGGCGGCACGTGGAGCTGCCCGCACTGGACGGCCGCCGGTGGCGTGGTCGCGGCCTACGACGACCACGCGACCGCGCCGGAGCTGCGGGCGCTCACGCCCGGCGCGCCCGCGCGCACGATCCACGCCCCCGCCCCGCGCGCGATCCGCTCGGCGCCCCACGCCGCGCTCGAGGACGTCGCCTTCCCGACGTTCGACGGCCGCGAGATACCGGGCTTCCTGATGCGCCCGCGCGAGGGGAGCTCGATGGGCAGCCCGGTGCCCGCGGTCGTGTACCCCCACGGCGGCCCGACCGACGCGTACACCGACGCCTGGGACGGGCACGCCCAGTACTTCGTGGACCGCGGGTACGCGTGGCTCGCCGTGAACTTCCGCGGCTCCACCGGCTACGGCCGCGACTTCGAGCGCCTGAACCACGACGACTGGGGCGTGGGCGACACGAAGGACTGCCTCGCCGCGGCCGACTACCTCCGCACGCTCGACTGGGTGGACGGCGACCGGCTCGGGATCTTCGGCGCGAGCTACGGGTCCTACATGGCGCTGCTCGCGGTGACGGACGACCCCGAGCACCGCTTCCGCTGCGCCGTCTGCAAGTACGGCGACTGCGACATCACGACTTCATGGGCACAGGGCGACCGCATGGGGGTGCAGGACCTCGAACGGATGATGGGCCCGCCGTCCGGCGCGCGGGACGCCTACATCGCCGGCTCGGCCTACCACCGGCTCGAGAACGTGCGGGCGCCGCTCCTGATCGCCCACGGCGAGCAGGACATCCGCGTCAGCCCGAAGCAGTCCGAGCAGCTCGTCGCCCGGCTCCGCCGGCTCGGCAAGACGTTCGAGTACGTGACCTACCCCACGGAGGCTCACGGGCTGCTGCGCGCGGAACCGCAGCTCGACTTCTACCGCCGCCTTGAACGCTTCCTTAACTGGACTCTGATGTGAACGCCGTGAGATAGTCCCGTGGCTCAATTGGTCCAAACGGGAGGGACTCGCTTGCGCTCCATCCATCGCCGCACCCTGGCCGTAGCCGTTCTCGTGGCAGCTCTGATCACCGGCCTCACCACGATCAGCGCGCATGGCCAGGACGGGTCCGTCACCTTCGACGTGGGCGAGCCGCAGGGCATCGACAGCATGAGCCCGCTGATCGGCGTCGTGGTGCCCTCGTTCGAGGCCTGGAACATCCAGTACGCCACGCTCACCGACAAGGCCGCCGAGGACTTCCACACGATCCCCGGCCTCGCGGAGTCCTGGACCGCCTCGAAGGACAAGCTCACCTGGACCTACAAGCTGCGCGACGGCCTCAAGTGGTCCGACGGCAAGCCGCTCACCTCCGAGGACATCGCGTGGAACGTGAACACGTCGCGCAAGGAGGAGTGGCTCAACCACTCGGCGGTGACCGCGAACCTGACCGCCACCGCGCCGGACCCGCAGACGGTGGTCATCAAGACCTCGGTTCCGGATCCCAAGCTGCCGACGATGGACGTCTACATCCTGCCCAAGCACATCTGGGGAAAGCTCAGCCCGGACGAGCGCGACAAGTACGCGGGCGAGGACGGCGTGGGCTCCGGCCCGTTCGTGCTCGACAAGTTCGAGAAGGGCCAGTTCGCGCGCTTCAAGGCGAATCCGAACTACTGGGGCGGCAAGCCGGCCGTGGACACCGTCGTGCTCCGGAAGTTCAACAACCCCGACGCCATGGTCGCCGCGCTCAAGACCGGTGAGCTCGATGCCGCATGGGACATCCCCGGCGCCGCGTTCAACCAGCTGAAGAACGACGACGACTTCGTGACCAACGAGGGCTACCAGGGCTCGTTCTCGGAGGTCGCGCTCAACGGCGGCGACGGCCTGAAGAAGGGCCATCCTGCGCTGGAAGACCCCGAGGTGCGCAAGGCGATCGCGCACGCGATCGACAGGGACACGCTCGTCGCGCGCGTGCTCGACGGGATCGGCAAGCCGCTCAAGACGATCAGCCCGTCCGCCAACCCGGAGTGGGTCCCCGACCTGAGCGAGGACACGAGCCTCGACTTCGACCTCGACGAGGCGAAGCGGATCCTCGAGGACGCCGGCTACAAGGACACGAACGGCGACGGCGTGCGCGAGATGCCGAACGGCGGCGAGCCGCTCAAGTTCACCTACTACGCCCGCTCCGACGGCGAGACCGGCCCGAAGGTCGCCGAGTTCGTCCGCGGGTGGCTGGACGAGATCGGGATCGCCACCACCGAGAAGATCGCGAGCGACAGCGAGCTCACCCCGATCATCGGCAAGGGCGACTACGACATGTTCGCGTGGGGCTGGACCCCGTACGTGGACCCGGACACGATGCTCGACTACATGACCTGCAAGCAGGTCGCGGCCGATCCGGACGACCCGACCAACTACTACAACGACGCCAACTACTGCGACCCGGAGTACGACAAGCTCTACGCGCAGCAGAAGGTCGAGCTCGATCCCGAGAAGCGCAAGGAGATCGTCCACGAGATGCTGACGCGCTGGGCGCACTCGGGCGTCTACAACGTCATGTGGGAGGAGCCGGAGACGATCGCCTACCGCAAGGACCGCTTCGAGGGCTGGACCCAGCAGCCCGCCGAGACCGGGCCGGTGCTCTTCTCGAACACCTCGCCCACCTACGCGAAGCTCAAGCCGGTTTCCGCCAGCGCGAGCGGTGACGACGACGGCGGCGGTAGCGGCGGCATCATCGCGATCATCGCGGCGGCCGTGCTCGTCCTCGGCGGCGGAGCGTGGTTCCTCTCCAGGCGGAGGAGCGCGGACGAGAGGGAGTGACCGCCGGCTTCATCTCGAAGAAGGTCCTGGGTGCGCTCGTCACCCTGATCTTCGTCGTCTGCTTCAACTTCTTCCTGTTCCGCGTCGTGGACGCGGATCCGGTGGCGAACCTATTCAGGGGCAAGGAGCTGTCGCAGAGCCAGCGCGCCGAGCTGAGGGAGGAGTTCGGGCTGAACGGCTCGCAGGGCGAGCAGTTCGTCAAGTACCTGGGGCAGACCGCCCAGCTGAACTTCGGGCGCTCCTACTCCACCAACCAGCCGGTCTGGGACGAGATCAAGAAGAAGGCCGGCGCGACGATCGCGCTGGTCGGGATCGCGGCGGTGCTCTCGGCGGTGATCGGGATCATGCTCGGGATCGCCGCGGCCTGGCGAAGACGCACGAAGGCCGACTACGGCATCACGGCCTTCACGATGGGCGCGTACTCCATGCCGGAGTTCTGGCTCGGGATGCTCCTGCTCACCTTCTTCGCGGTGAAGCTCGGCTGGTTCCCCGTCGGCGGGATCACGGACCCTGACTCGAGCGCCACCGGGCTCGCCAAGCTCGCCGACCAGGCGCATCACATGTTCCTGCCGGCGCTGACGCTGACGCTGGCCTACCTCGGCGAGTACACGATCATCATGCGCTCGTCGCTGCTCGACACGATGCGGGAGGACTACCTCGTGCTCGCGCGCGCGAAGGGCCTGCGCGACGTGCTGGTCCGCAACCGGCACGCGGTCCCGAACGCGCTGCTGCCGGTCGTGGCGCTGATGGCGATCAACTTCGGCTTCGTGCTGTCGGGGGCGATCGCCGTCGAGGCCATCTTCTCGTGGCCGGGCCTCGGCCTCGCGACATACGAGGCTCTCAAGGGCCCGGACCTCCCGATGCTCCAGGGCCTGTTCCTCGTGTTCAGCGCCTCGGTGATCCTGTTCAACCTGATCGCCGACATCCTCTACGCCTGGCTCGACCCGCGGGTGAGGACCTCGTGAGCGCGCTCGCCGAGGCCCCCTCGGCCCGCCGCATCGCCTGGCTGCGGCGGCGGCGGGCGGTGGCCGGGGCCTGGCGCGACTACCGACGCCACCTGCCCGGGATGGTCGGCCTCGTGATCCTGGTGCTCGTCGTGGCGATGGCGCTGGCGGCGCCGCTGCTCGCGGACGAGGCCGGCCTCAAGGCGATCAACTCGACCGGCAACCCGACCTGGGCGAGCCCCTCCGAGTTCGGCCCGCTGGGAACCGACGGGCTCGGCCGCGACGTGATGACGCAGTTCATCTGGGGCTCGCGGATCAGCCTCCTGGTCGGGCTCGCCGCGACGATCCTCGCGATGGTCATCGGCTCGGTGGTGGGCATCACCGCCGGGTTCTTCGGCGGCGCGGTGAGCGCCGTCCTGATGCGGGTCACCGAGTGGTTCCTCGTGATCCCCTTCCTCCCGCTCGCGATCGTGCTCGCGGCGATCCTCGGGCCGTCGGTCAAGAACATCATCCTCGTGATCGGGATCACCTCGTGGCCGTCCACGACGAGGTTGATCCAGGCGCAGGTGCTCACGCTCAGGGAGCGCGACTACGTCGACCGCAGCCGCGCCCTGGGGGCGTCCAACTGGCACCTGATGTCGCGCCACATCCTGCCGAACGTCTCGCCGCTGATCCTCGCCAACACGACGCTCACCGTGCCGATCGTGATCCTCTCGGAGGCCACCCTGTCGTTCCTGGGGCTCGGCGACCCGTCGAACGCGTCCTGGGGCAAGATGCTCGACGACGCCTTCGAGAGCGGCGCGGTCACGCTCGAGGCCTGGTGGTACTTCGTGCCGCCCGGCCTCGGGATCCTGCTGGTCGTGCTCGCCTTCACCCTCGTCGGCCAGGCACTCGAGGAGATCCTCGACCCACGGCTCCGGGACAAGCACGGATGAGCGGGCAGGTGCCGCTCCTATCGGTGCGCGACCTGCACGTGACCTACGCGGCCGCGGAACGCCCGGTGCCCGCCGTACGCGGGGTGGATATCGAGCTCGAGGTGGGCGAGACGCTCGGGCTCGCCGGCGAGTCCGGCTGCGGGAAGTCGTCGCTGGCGGGGGCTCTCCTGCGCCTCCTGCCGGGCGGCACGGAGGTCACGGGCGAGGTGCTGCTCGACGGCGAGGACGTGCTGACGATGAAGCCGGGGCGCCTCCGCGCGGTGCGCTGGACCGACCTGGCGATCGTGTTCCAGGGCGCGCTCCACACGCTCAACCCCGTCCAGCGTGTGGGCGACCAGATCGGCGAGGCCATCCGGCTCCACTCGAAGGGCACGAGCCACGCGAAGGTGCGCGAGCGCGTGGGCGAGCTGCTCGAGCTCGTGGGCCTCCCGGCCCGGCGGGCGCGCGACTACCCGCACCAGCTCTCCGGAGGCCAGCGCCAGCGCGTGCTGATCGGGCTCGCGCTGGCCTGCGAGCCGCGGCTCCTGATCGCGGACGAGCCGACCACCGCGCTCGACGTGATGGTCCAGGCGCAGGTGCTGAGGCTGCTCGAGGACCTCCAGGAGCGCTTCGGGCTCGCCACGATCTTCATCACGCACGACCTGTCGACGCTGGCGTCCGTGTGCCGGCGCCTCGCCGTGATGTACGCGGGGCGGATCGTGGAGCAGGGGCCGAGCCATGACGTCTTCGCCGCGCCCACGCACCCCTACACGCGTGCGCTGGCGGGCGCCTTCCCCGTGATCGGCGACCAGGCGTTCCGCATGGCGCCGGCCGGGCTCCCGGGCGACCCGCCGGACCCGCGCCACCTGCCGGAGGGCTGCCCGTTCCATCCGCGCTGCCCGGCGGCTGTCGAGACCTGCTCCTCGGTCCCCGTCGAGCTCTGGCCGGCGGGGCCCGGCCGCGCCGCCGCCTGCATCCACGCCCCCGGCTCGCCGGTGCCCGCTTGAGCGCGGAGGGCAACGGCGCGCTGCTCGAGGTCAGCGGCCTCAAGGTCGAGTTCCCCGGCCGTCATGGGACCGCGCGCGCGGTGGACGGCGTGGACTTCACGATGAAGAGCGGCGAGATCGTGGCGCTCGTGGGCGAGTCGGGCTGCGGCAAGACCACGCTCGCGCGCTCGATCATGGGGCTCCAGCGCCCGCTCGCCGGAGAGGTCCGCGTCCGGGGCGAGACGCTGCGCTACGGCCGGCGCGCGCTCCGCGACCACCGCCGCTCCGCGCAGATGATCTTCCAGGACCCCACCGGGGCGCTCAACGCCCGGCAGACGATCTACGAGGCGGTCGCCGAGGGCGTTCGCATCCACAGGCTGCCCGGCAACGAGGAGGAGGTCGTGGCGGAGGGCCTCTCGCGCGCCGGCCTGCGCCCGCCCGAGCGCTTCTTCACGCGCTACCCCTACGAGATCTCCGGCGGCCAGCGCCAGCGCGTGATCATCGCCGGCGCGATGGTGCTGAACCCGAGCCTGCTCGTGGCCGACGAGCCGGTCTCGAGCCTCGACGCGTCGATCCGCGGCGAGATCCTGGCGCTGATGCTGAAGCTCGTGCGCGAGACGCAGATCGGGATCCTCGTCGTCACGCACGACCTCGGCCTGGCTTGGAACGTGGCCGATCGCGTGGCGGTCATGTACCTCGGGCGGATCGTCGAGGAGGGTCCCACCGAGGAGATCCTCAGCTCGCCCAGGCACCCGTACACGCGCGCGCTGCTGTCGGTGGTGCCCGAGATCGCGCAGATGGAGCAGCAGATCCTCAGCGGCGAGGCGCCCGACCCCACGCGCATCCCGTCCGGCTGTCGCTTCCACCCGCGCTGCCCGCTCGTGGAGTCCGGCAAGGCCGCCGAGCTCGGCATCGAGGAGCGCTGCCGCACCGAGGACCCGGTCGAGCTCCCGGCCTGCCACGCGGTGCGTTGACCACGCGCCTGACCTACACGAGCGGAGCGCTCGACAGCGACAGCGACCGCGAGTTCGAGACGCGGCTGGCCGCGGCGCGCGCCTCCGCGGCGGAGCCGCTGCCGCACCTGATCGGCGGCACCGACGACGAAGCGGGCGAGCCCTTCGAGCGCAACGACCCCGCGCGTGGCGGCGAGGTGGCGAGCCGCGGGCGCGAGGGCGGGGCCGCCGCGGCGGCGCGCGCCGTGGCTGCGGCGCGGGAGGCGGCGGCCGGCTGGCGCAACACGCCCCACGGCGAGCGCTGCGAGCTGATGCGCGCGGTCGCCGCGGGCATCTCGGAACGCCACCTCGAGCTCGCGGCGGTGGCGAGCTTGGAGGCCGGCAAGTCGCGCGCGGAGTCGATCCTCGAGGTCCAGGAGGCGGTGGACCTGATCACCACCTACGCGGACCTCATGGAGCGAAACGACGGCTACGTCACGCCGCTCGCCAGCTTCGTGGAGGACGAGCGCAACGCCGACGTGCTCCGCCCCTACGGCGTCTTCGCGGTGATCGCACCGTTCAACTTCCCCGCGGCGCTCGCGATCAACATGGCCGGTGCCGCGCTGATCGCCGGCAACACTGTTGTGCTGAAGCCGTCGGAGGAGACGCCCTGGACCGGCGCCATCCTCGGCGAGATCGCCCGCGACGCGGGCCTGCCCGCGGGCGTCCTCAACGTCGTCCAGGGCGGCCCGGACACCGGCCGCGCGCTCGTCGAGGGCGACGTGGACGGAGTGGCGTTCACCGGGTCGGCCGAGGTGGGCCGCTGGATCGCGAGGACGCTGCAGGAGGGCCCGTACGCGCGGCCGGCGCTCACCGAGATGGGCGGCAAGAACCCTGCGATCGTGACCGCGGCCGCCGACCTCGACAAGGCAGCCGAGGGCGTCGCGCGCGCGGCGTTCGGCCTGTCCGGCCAGAAGTGCAGCGCCTGCTCACGCGCGATCGTCGTCGACTCGGTGCACGACGAGTTCGCGGCGCGGCTCGCCGAGCGGGCGGCCTCACTGCGGATCGGCGATCCCGAGGAGCGCGACATGTTCGTCGGCCCGGTCGTGAACGCCGCGAGCGTGGCGCGCTTCGAGGCGGCGGCCGAGAGCGCGCGCCGCGACGGCGACGTGGCCGCAGGCGGCGGCCGGCCGGACCGCCCCGGGAACTTCGTCGAGCCCACCGTCGTGACCGGGCTCCCCAGGGGCCACGCCCTCGAGCGCGACGAGCTATTCCTCCCGTTCGTGACCGTCTCGCGGGTCGGCTCGTTCGACGAGGCGATTGCGGAGGCGAACGCGCCGGTCTACGGCCTGACCGCCGGGATCTTCTCGGAGGACGAGCGGGAGAAGGAGCGCTTCCTCGACACGATCGAGGCCGGCGTGGTCTACGTGAACCGGCGCGCCGGGGCGACCACGGGCGCCTGGCCCGGCACGCAGAGCTTCTGCGGCTGGAAGTCGAGCGGCTCGACGGGCAAGGGCGGGCTGGGCCCGTACTACCTGCCGCAGTTCATGCGCGAGCAGAGCCGCACGATCGTCGGGTGAACCGCGAGACCTGATTAGGGGGCCATATAGGCCCCCAATTACGGGTTCGCCTTCAGCCTCGCAGCGAGCTCCGCGAACGTCTCCAGGTAGCGGTCCACGGCCGCCTCGTCGTGGGCGACCGTCACGTTCCACTCCTGCTCGCGGCCCGGCGTCGTG
>JAFGJG010000053.1 GCA_016929195.1 Thermoleophilaceae bacterium | reverse complement strand
GTCTACGCGACGGTGGCTCCCGGCGTCGTCTCCGTGCAGGCCGGGTCGCGCTCCGGGACCGGGTTCCTCGTGGACCGGCGCGGCACGGTGGTCACGAACGCCCATGTGGCGGGCGACTCCGAGAGCGCGACGGTCCGCTTCGGTGAGAACGGCGACCCGATCCCGGCCAGGGTGCTGGGCACCGATCCGTCGACCGACCTGGCCGCGCTGCGCATCGACCCGGCGGCCGCCGGCGGCCGCGAGCCGCTCGCGCTGGGCGACTCCGACGCCGTCAGGGTCGGCGACACCGTCGTCGCGGTCGGCAACCCGTTCGGGCTCGACCGCACGGCCACGGAGGGCATCGTGTCCGGCCTCGGGCGCGAGATCCAGGCGCCGAACGGCTTCCAGATCGACGAGGTCATCCAGACCGACGCCGCGATCAACCCGGGCAACTCGGGCGGACCGCTGGTCGACGCGCGCGGCCGCGTGATCGGGGTGAACTCCCAGATCGCGACCGCCGGCGCGGGCGGCAACGTCGGGGTGGGCTTCGCGGTGCCCTCGAACACCGTGCGGGACGTGATCCCGCGGCTGGCCAGCGGCCAGTCGATCGAGCGGGCCTGGATCGGCGTGTCCACCTCGGACGCGCCGGACGGCGCCCGCGTGGAGTCGGTCACGAGCGGCGGCCCGGCCGGCCGCGCCGGGATCCGCGCCGGCTCCGACGTGATCGTGGGCGTGGCCGGCCGGTCGATCGACTCCCCAGACGACCTCGCCCGGGCGATCGCCGACCGCCGGCCCGGCGATCTCGTGATCGTGGAGGTCGAGCGCGGCGGGGACCGCCGCGAGATCGAGGTCACCCTCGGGACCCGCCCGGAGCAGGCCACGCCGTGAGCTTCGCCTCCCCCGGCTTCCTCGCGCTGCTGCTGCTCCTGCCGCTCGCGGCGCTCGCCTACCTGCGGATCGAGCGTGGACGCCGCCGCCAGGCCGAGGCATTCGCCGCCCCCGGGATGCTGGCGTCCGTGGCGCCGCGCCGGCCCGGCTGGCGCCGCCACGCGCCGATGTGGCTCTACGGCATCGCGATCGCCGTCCTGGCGGTGGCGCTCGCGCGCCCGCAGGCGACCGTCGCCGTGCCGGTCGAGCGTGCGTCGGTGGTGCTTGCGATCGACGAGTCGGGCTCGATGGAGGCCCGGGACGTGCGGCCGAGCCGGCTCGCGGCTGCGCGCAGGGCGGCGGGCGACTTCCTCGACGACGTCCCGCGCAGAGTGCGAGTGGGCGCGGTCATCTTCAACCACCACGTGCGATCGGCGGAGGCGCCGACGACCGACCGCGCGGAGGTCGAGGCCTCGATCGCCGGGCTGCGTTCGAGCGGCGGGACGGCGACAGGCGACGCGCTCGACTCCTCGCTCCGCCTTATCGCCGCGACGGACGGCGACGACCGCCGCCCCCCGCCCGCCGCGATCGTGCTCCTGTCCGACGGCGAGTCGACCCACGGGCGCGATCCGGTGCCGGTGGCCCGGCTCGCCGCCAAGCGGAAGATCCCGATCTACACGGTCGCCCTCGGCACCGATACCGGGACCATCCAGGTGCAGCGGCCCGACGGGAGCAGGACCACCGAGCGGGTGCCGCCCGACCGCGACACGATGCGTCAGATCGCCCGGATCTCCTCGGGCCGCTACTACGAGGCGGCCGACGCCCCGGAGCTGTCGGCCGTCTACGAGCGGCTCGGCTCCCAGGTCTCGACCCGTCCCGAGGAGCGCGAGATCACGGCCGCCTTCGCCGCCGGTGCCGTGCTGCTGATGATGGGCGGCGGCGCAGCGTCGCTGCGCTGGTTCGGCCGGCTGCCCTAGCGCGCTGCCGGCGCCGTCACGCGCTACGAGGTCCGGTCCGCCGCACGACGATGCCGGCGACCACCAGCACTATCACCACGCCGATGACCGCGCTGAGGATGCCCCCGAGGTCGAACGCGTCGTCGTCGCCGATGCCGAGCCCGAGCGTGAAGATCGCGTAGCCCACGACCGCGCCCACGAGGCCGAGCACGATCGAGGCCAGCCATGAGCTGGGGCCGCTCATTCCGGCGAACGCGTCGTTGGGGACGACGGCCCGGCCGATCACGCCGGCGACGAGCCCGAGGATGAGTGCACCGATCATGGGCGGCTGCTGCCCCGAACGGGAGCGGCTGAAACCCTCAGGCGCGCTCGTGGTGAGCGTCCGTGTCGGCGGTCTCGCCGTAGTTGCGGCCGAGCTCGGCCACGATGTCCTCGGCGTCGCCGTCAAGCACCGTGCCGTCCGGAAGCACGACCACCGGGATCACGTCCGAGCCGGTCTCGGAGCGCATCTCCTCGCGGTCCTCCGAGTCGGGCGGGACCTGCAGGGCGATGAAGGACACGCCGAGCTCGGTCAGGCGCTGACGCACCTTGGCGGAATGCGGGCACCACTCGGCCTGGTAGAGACGTAGCATGCCGCCCGTGGTACCCGGGCGCGCGCTCCTCCTAATCACGGCGCTCCTGGCCGTCGCCGCCCCGGCCTCGGCGGCATCGCTCAAGTCGGTCTCCGAGCGAACCGGCATCGCCACCGGGGCCGCCCTCCCCACGGCGATGACGCGCGAGCAGCGCTCAGACGTGCTGCGCAACTTCAGCGCGGTCACCACCGAGCGCGCCTTCAAGTGGGGGGACATGTCGCCCACGCGCGGCCGGATGCGCTTCGCGGACACCGACCGGGCGGTTGCCTGGGCCCGCCGCCATCACCTGCGGATCCGCGCGCACACCCTGTTCTGGCACCGCCTGGAGCTCCCGGCGTGGGTGCCCGAGGCGGTGGACCGAGCCGAGCGACCGCGCGCGCTGCTCCGCTCGCTGATGCGCCGCCGCGTGGAGAGGGTGGTCGGGCGCTACGCCGGGCGAATCGACATCTGGGACGTGGTGAACGAGCCGCTGGCGGTGCTCGGCGCCGGCTGGGACACCGAGGACTCGGTCGGCTCGGTGCGCAACATCTTCTACCTCACGCTCGGGGAGCGCTACATCGACGCCGCCTTCCGCTGGGCTCACCGCGCCGACCCCAACGGCCGCCTGTTCCTGAACGAGCTGGTCTGGAACCCGGTGCTGGGCGATCCGAAGGCCGACGCGCTGCTCGCCCTCGTCCGCCGGCTCAAACGGCGCGGCGTGCCGCTCGACGGCGTCGGCCTCCAGACCCACGGGATGCTCGGGGTCGAGCCGCCGTGGTACCCGCCGTCCGCGAGCGCGATGGCGCGATACATGCGCGCGCTGGCGCGCCTCGGCGTGAGGGTCGAGATCACCGAGCTGGACGTGGCGCTGCCGCTGATCGAGCCGCCCGGCCGGCTGGCGAAGCAGGCCGCGCTGTACCGCCGTGCCGCGGCGGCGTGCGGGCGCGTCCAGGCCTGCACCGGGCTGACGGTCTGGGGCCTGCGTGACCCCGACACGTGGCTCGACGTCTTCGACCTGACGAAGGCGAACGCGCCGAACCGCCCGCTGCTCCTGGACGCGGCCGGCAGGCGCAAGCCCGCCTACCGCGCGGTTGCCGAGGGCCTGCTCGAGCGCTGCCGGGTCAGCGGTCGAAGGCGCGGCCGAGCACCGTGTCGAGCAGCGCGGCAGGGCCGCGCGACGCGAGCTTCGCGAGCCGCTCCATCCCCCCCGGGTTGAGCACCTCGGCGTCGGACTCGATCGCGTCGACGACCTTCCCGGCCCACTCACCGGGGTCCACGCCGTCCAGCTTCGAGGTGTCGCCCACGTGCTCGTCGTAGTCGCGGCGCACCTGCGCGAGCATGCTCGTCTCGACTCCCGGCGTCACCACCTGCAGCACGCCGACCGGGCTCTCCGCGAGCTCGCGGCGGAGCGCCTCGCTGAATCCGACGACGGCCGCCTTCGACCCCGAGTACACGGCCGCGCCCGGGAAGTGGGCGTAGCCCGCGATGCTGGCGTTGTTGACGATCTTCCCGTGCTCGCGCTCGAGCATCGGCCGCAGCAGCCGCCGGGTCAGGTGCACCAGCCCGGCGAAGTTGACCTGGACCAGGTCGTAGTACTCGTCCACGTCGCCTTCCTCGAAGAGCCCGCCGGCGAAGCGGCCGGCGTTGTTCACCAGAACGTCCACGCGACGGCCGCCCAGGCCGGCGACGCACTCCTCGATCGAGCCCTTCGAGGACAGGTCGATGCGCACCGGCGTCACCTCGCGGGCGCGGGCTCCGCCGACCCGCTCGAAGGCGCTCGTGTCCCGCATGCCGGCCAGGACGTGCGTCTCCCGGGTGGCGAGCGCCTCCACGATCTCGCGCCCGATCCCGCGGTTCGAGCCGGTCACCAGCACGGTCTGTCCTCGAAGGTCCATTGGCGCCCGGTGCCCGCTCCGAAGGCGCCTACTCAGCGCGAGGGCGCCAGACTGCGGATCCTGTCCGCGGCCTCAGCCGGTCAGGCAGCGGCGGTGGAAGTCCGCACCGTGGAGGCGGTAGCCCTGGCCGCCGGTGATCGGCCTGCCGCAGGCGGCACAGCGCGGCCGCCGGGCGCGGGTCGCGGCGCCGGCCAGCGTGCGCATGGTCTGCTGCACCCGGGTCCTTGAGAGGAGGCGCGAGTCCATCGGGACTGGGCCGGTGCCCGGTTGCCACGCACTCAAACAGGGTAGGTGCGGCTCGATGGCGCCCCGCTCGATCTGGAACGGCACGATCACCTTCGGGCTCGTCGCCGTGCCCGTGAAGCTGTATACGGCCACCGAGTCCAGGACCATCCACTTCCACCTCGTCCACGCGCGCGACGGGGCTCGGATCGAGAACCGCCGGATCTGCTCGAAGGAGGACACGGAGGTTCCCTTCAAGCAGGTCGTCAAGGGCTACGAGGTGAGCGAGGGCAAGTTCGTCGTGCTCGAGCCCGACGAGGTCAAGGCCGCCGCCGGCGACCGCGGCAAGGTCGTGCACCTCACGGACTTCGTCGAGGCCGCCGCGATCGATCCCGTCTTCTTCGAGAAGACCTACTACGCGGGCAGCGCCGCCGCCAAGGACGCCTACCGCCTGCTCCACGAGGCGCTGCGGAGGACCGGCCGGGCGGGCATCGGGCGCTTCACCTTCCACGACCGCGAGTACCTCGTCGCGGTGCGCGCGCTCGACGACGTGATCGCCCTGCACACGCTCCGCTTCCACGACGAGGTGGTCGACGCGGGCGAGCTGGAGGCCGGCAGCCCGGGCAAGAAGCCCTCCGAGCGTGAGGTGAAGATGGCTCGCAGCCTGGTGGACTCGCTCCACCGGCGGTTCAAGCCGGACGAGTACGCGGACACCTACCGCCAGGCCGTGCTCGACCTCCTGAAGCGGAAGGCCGCCGGCGAGGAGATCGACCTGGCGGCCCAGGAGGAGCCCGGCCACGGCGACGACCTGCTGGCAGCCCTCAAGGCGAGCGTCGGGGCGCGGGGCTGACATGCCGCGCGCGCTCTGGAGCGGCTCGCTGAGCTTCGGCCTCGTCAACGTGCCGGTCCAGCTGTTCAGCGCGGCCCGCGACCTCGACTTCCACTTCCACCAGCTCCACGCGAAGGACAGGGCGCGCATCGAGCAGCGGCGCTTCTGCACGGAGGAGGACCTGGAGGTCGGCTGGGAGGAGGTCGCGCGCAGCTTCGAGCTCGACAGCGGAAAGGAGGTCGTGGTCACCGACGACGAGCTCGCCTCGGTCGAGCCGCGCAAGACGCGGACGATCGACATCGAGGCGTTCGTGGACCTGGCCGAGGTCGACCCGATCTACTTCGACCGCCCCTACTTCCTGATGCCCGCCGGCGACAGCGAGGGCACGCTGCGCGCATACCGGCTGCTCGTGGACGTGATGGAGAGGGAGGAGCGCGTGGCGCTCGGGCGCTTCGTGATGCGGACGAAGGAGTACCTCGCGACGGTGCGGGTGCGCGACGGCGCGCTGGCGCTGACGACGATGCTCTTCCACGACGAGGTCCGGCCCACGAGGCCGGTGCCCGGCGGCGGCAAGAAGCCGTCGAAGGCACAGGTCGACCAGGCCGCCGCGATCATCGAGGCGCTCTCCGTCGACTGGGACCCGGCCCGCTACGAGGACTGCTACCGCGAGCGCCTGAGCAGGGTCATCGAGCGCAAGCGGAGGGGCGCGACGATCGAGGCGCCGCCCGCCGAGGGCGAGCCGAAGCCGGTGCCCGACCTGATGGAGGCGCTCCGGCGCACGCTCGAGCGGGTGCGCGCGGGTGAGGACCCGCGCGCCGACGGGAACGGCGACCTCGAGCGCCTGTCGAAGGCCGAGCTCGAGCAGCGAGCCAAGCGGGAGAAGATCTCAGGGCGCGCGAAGATGTCGAAGAAGGAGCTTGTCGACGCGCTTTCGGAGAACGGCGACTAGTCGCCCGCCTCCCGCACGCGCTTCAGCTCTTCGCGGGCCTTCTCGACGGCGTCCTCGCCGGGCCCCTCGTCCTGAGTGTCCGCCTCGTCGTTGGCGCGCTGGTCCGCCTCCGGGTCGTCCTTGCCCGCGCCGGGCGGAGCGGCGGCATCGGTCTCTCGGTCATTCATGCCCTCAGGGTGGCATGATCCGCCCGTGGCCGGCAGCTTCGAGGCGACCGTCGTGGTGGACCGCCCCATCGAGGAGGTGTTCGCGTTCCTCTCCGACGGGACCAACGACCCGAGGTTCAGCCCGCGCGTCCTCGAGATCGAGAAGGCCACGGACGGGCCGCCCCGCGTCGGCACCGTCTACCGGAGCACCGTCAAGGACGCCGGCGTCAAGACGAAGCGCGAGTTCGAGCTCACCGAGTTCGTGCCGCCGACCCGGATCCGCTGGGCCGAGCGCTCGAAGAACCTCGTGACAGCGTCCGAGGGCGGATACGACCTCTCCCCCGAGGGCTCGGGAACGCGCGTGCGGATCTACAACGTCCTCGAGGGGCACGGCTTCGGCAAGCTGCTGGCGCCGATGGCACTGCGTCAGGCGCGCAAGGGCGCCGACGACTTCGGCCGGGCCATCAAGGCCGCCGTCGAGGCCGGGTAGCTACGCGAACAGGCGAAGCGGCGCGACGACCGCTGCGAGCGACGAGCGCCGTGCCTTCTTCGGCCTCGCCTGCACCTTGAACGACGCCCTGACCGTGGCCGAGCGCTTGCCGGTCGCATCGCGGGCGCGCGCGACGATGCGGTAGCTGCCCGCCTTGAAGCGTCGCTTCGCGGGGTTGAACGAGAGCGAGTTGGAGCCAGCCTTCGCCCTCCGGCTGAAGCTCGTCGCGAGCCGTGCGTAGGTCCGCCGGCCCTTGCGCTCGAAGGCGAAGGTGACCGTGCCGGGCTCGCTCAGGCGGAAGCTGATCTTCCCGCGCGACAGCTTGAGCTTCGTGAGGACCGGCGCCTTGTTCGCGGGCGGGGTCACGGGCGGCTTGACGGGCGGCTTGACCGGGGGCTTGACGGGCGGGTCGGCCGGCGGATCGACGGGCGGGTCCACCGGCGGGTCCACGGGCGGGGTCACGACGCTGCACTTCGACGGCGTCGCGCCGCCGGGCGTGAGCTTCACGAACTTGGCGATCGAGGGAACGCCCGCGTCGCTCAGGAGGAACAGCATGTAGTAGCCGGGCGGCGCCGCGGTGGCGGTCGGCGGTGCCTTCAGATCCACGCAGCTGGTGCGCTTCGTCAGCTCGAGCGGGATCACGCGCTGGTTCATGTTGACGGCGTGAGTGACGGCCCCGGGCGCGACCAGCACGGCCTTCTTCACGTTCGAGGGCGTGCCGACGCCGAACTCGCCGCCGACGCTGATCGCGGCGGGCGCCGAGGAGATGGTGGGCCGAGGCCCCTTGAAGAGGTAGGGCGGCTCGTAGATCTCGCCCGTGTCCGTGCTCGAGCCCGCGTTGTGGAACTCGTCCCCGGCGGACAGCACGCGCCCGTCGGGCAGTAGCAGCGCCGTCGAGTGGTAGGCCCGGTTCTCCGCCTGCGCCGGGCCGAGCCGCCATTCGCCGGTCTCCGGATCGCGGAGCTCGACCTGCTTCTGATCGGGCTCGCCGTCACCGTCCCGATCCTCGGCGCTCGTGGCGTGGAGCGGCGAGGCGAACGTGTCGTCCTTGCCCACTCCGCCGCCCACCTCGACCATCGAGCCGTCGGGCAGGAGCACGGTGTTGGCGTGGCCGCGCCCCATGTTGAGCGAGGGGCCGGTCTGCCAGCCGAGTCCAGGCTGGGCCTCGTCGTAGATCTCCGAGTTCCCGTTGGACGGGATCGTCTCGTCGAACGTGCTGCCGCCGATCATCATGAACCGGGTGGATCCGCCGAGTCCCGCGGGCAGCGGCACGCCCGTGCCCCACACGTGGCGGGTGTTCATGTCCGGCGGATCCTCGGCGGGGCTGCGCGAGAACCAGTTGGCGCCGCCGAAGCCGGCCGGCTTCAGGAAGTAGGTCTGCTCCTTCTGCGGACCGGCCACCAGCACGCGGCCGGAGGGCATCGCATACATCTGCGGGTAGTAGCCGCCGGTCCACGGGCCGTCGTACGGCGCGGTCTCGGTCGTGTTCCCGATCAGCTCGACCGACGCGTCGCCGGCGCCCAGCGCCGAGGGCGGTGTGAAGACCTCCACATCGGTGTTCATCGTGTCGGTGCCCGACTCGTCGAGCCCGCTCACGATGGGGATGCGGCCGTCGGCGAGCGTGACCCCGGTGGGGTACCAGCGGCCGTGGCGCATGTCCGGCCCGCGCCGCCACTGCTCCGTGAAGGGATTGAAGAGGTAGATCCGGTCGAGGCCCTTCCACTTCGTGGCCGGCCCCTCGAACTCCAGGTTGCCGCCGAACACCACGAGCTCGCCATCGGGCGTGAAAGCGTGTCCGGAGCACCAGACGTTGGCCGGGCGGAACTCCCCGTTCACAAACTGGTCGGTGGGCGGCGGCACCGCCTTCTTCTCCCCCGTGGCCGGGTCCCAGAGCCAGGCGGCACCCTCGTTCTTCCAGTTGTCGGCGGTCTGCTCGACGTTGGGATACGAGAAGACCATGACCTTGCCGGTCGGCAGGAGAACGGAGTGGATCGCCACGATCGGGAGGTCGACGGTGGCGGAGAAGTCCCAGCGGCCCACCTCGGACGGCGCGCCCACCTCGGCGGCGGCCGCCGCGGCGCTCTGGCGCGCCTCCGCCACCTGCTCGCGGGTCATCGGCGCCTGGCGCGCCTCGGCACGCATCTCGGCGTGCTCCGCGGCGTGCTCGGGCCCCAGCGTCGCGACCTCGAACGAGCGCAGCTCGGACTCCTTCATGCCCGTAACGCCGAGGTCGCCCGAGTGACCGTGGTCCTGCGCGACCCGCGTGGGCGCCTCGAAGGCCGACGAGGAGGACGCGTCAGGCGCCGGGGCGCTCGCCGACATCGAGGCCGCGCCGACGCAGCCCGCGAGGCATGCGGCGGCTACGCCGGCGGCGAGCGCCAGCCGCGAACGAGACGGTGATCCCCTGTATTCGTCCATGACATCGGGCCCGCGGCCCGGAACGACCGGGCGGAGGGCTCGTTCCAAGGTAAGCGCGATCCGGGCGGATCGCCAATTCGCGGGGCTGGACGAACGGCTAGCGGCGGCGGCGCGCCTTGGCGAGCTTGGCCTTGGCGGCCTTGCCCTGCCGGCCCTTGGCGTTGCGGCCCGTGACCCTCACCCTCACGGTCTCGCTGCGCGCCACGCCCGCGAGGCGGACCTTGCGGCCGCGCACCAGCTTGAGCAGATGGCGGCCGTCGCTCACGTCGAGGCGCACCACATACTGCTGCGCGGCGCCCGCCCGCCGCCAGCTCGCGACCAGCGAGCTGCCGCTGCGCCGGACCTTGAGGCCGCGCACGCGCGCGGGGACGATCGGTCCGGGCGCGCGGTACGAGGCCACGTTCCGCTGCACGACCGGCAGGCCCTGCTGCTCGGCCTGGGCGAGGATGACGCGCTTGCCGCCGGGGCCGTCGCCCGCGGAGAAGCGCAGCTTTCCGCGCGCGTTCTTGACGACACCGATCTCACGGGCTCCTCTGCCGATCCGCTCGTAGAAGCGGACGATGAGGCCCTTGCGGGCGGTGGCCCTGTAGCTGAGCACTCGCCTGCGGCCCTTGCCTGACACCTTCGCCGTCACCTTCGGCTGCGTCAGCTCACGCGCCACCGCCACCTCGGCGACGGCGCCCGCCGCTGGATCGACCTGCCAGTTGCCGCCCTGAGGGGTCCGAAGTCCGATCGACGTCGTCCTCCCGATCCTGGCGTAGACCGCCGGTGCGCCGCTCGCGTTCGCCGCGTTGATCGGCACGGCGGTCACACGCGCGCCCGCGGGCGAGATCAGCACCGGCGCCGGCGCGGCGGCCGTGCCCGTCACCTGCACGGAGGCGCTCGGAAGGCCGCCCGGGAGCGAGAAGCCCGGCGGTCCGGCGCCCGCGGCCCGGGCCGCGCCCGCCGCCCATGCCGGGATGGGCGGCTCGCCGGGGCAGGAGCCGACGCTGATGTCGAACTCGCGCGTCTTGAAGTAGTAGGCGAACCCGCCGAGCGGCTTCTCGCAGCCCGCGACCATCTCGTTCGAGACGAGTGCGGAAACGCCGATGTCCACGTCGAACGGGTCCTCGCCGATCGTGACGGTCGAGTCGATCTTGCCGGCGAAGGTCCCCTTCGACGTGTCGAACCAGGCGTCGAACTTGCCCAGGCCGTTGATCGCGGGCAGATCGAACTTGGCCGTGGCGCTGACCGAGAAGTAGCCGTCGACGTCGGCATGGGCGTGCGCCTCACTCGTCGGGATGGTCGCGATCGTGCCGAAGCCGTCGAAGTCCAGCGCGAACTTCGGGGTGATCGTGGCCGTGATCCGCCCGTCCACGGTCGCGACGTAGGCGTCCGGCGGCAGCGGCTGGGCCCCGAAAAGCGCGCCGGCGCGGATGTAGGTCCTGTCGTCGCCGAGGTGCAGCTCACCGGAGACGCGGTTCAGGAAGACGTCGGGGGCGAGCTTCACGCCGGGGAACGGCACCGGCGAGATCGTCACCGATCCGTCCTCGAACCTGCCCTTCACGAAGGTGACCCGCGCGCTGGCGCCCGCGCCGAGGATCCGGAGCCCGGCGCTCCCGGTCCAGGTGTCGGACGAGCTCGTCCAGCTCACCTCGATGTCGCTCAGCTCGAGCGGGCCGAGCACGAACTTCGGCACCCTGAAGCTGACCGAGTCGACCGACAGGCCGTTCTCGTTGTCGGCGCGCAGCGTGGCGGCCCCGGTGAGCCCGCCGAAGACCTTCGGGAGCGTCAGCTGCACCGGGATCTCGACGGAGTGCTTCTTGAGGATCACGTCGAAGTCGCCTGAGACCGGGAAGCCCGCGATCTTGGGCGCGAACTTTGCGAGATCGACCGAGAAGAGCCTGGTGCCGGCCGAGGTGCCCGGGAGCTCGATGTGGAGCTCCCCGCGGTAGAGGACGATCGGCTCGCTGCCGCCCGCTCGAAGCTGGACCGTCACGCGCCCGTTGACCGAGTCGATCGTCTTCGCCCCGGACCTCGTGCTCATCTGGACCCTGACCCCGGCGTCCGGCACGATCTCGAGCCCGTTCAGGAGGAACGAGCCCTCCGTGGCCTTGATGCCGGCCTTGCCGGGCACCGACAGGAACGTGCCGCGCTGGCTCAGCATCTGGACGGCGCCGTAGGAGATCTCGGCCGCCGAGGTGGTCACGTCCGGGTCCCGCCCGTCCCCGGGAAGGTTGCCGATGCCCCGCAGTTTCGTCGGCGCCTGGTTTCCGAAGGGCGCGGCAAGGATCTTCCCGTAGCCCTGCGACGAGCCGCCCGTGGTGTAGGCGGCGAAGCCGCCGCCGTCGGTCGTGGCGCCGAGGTCGACCGAGTCGATCCCGGCGGAGTCGCGGGCAACCACGCGGCTGGCCTCGAACCTCCGCCCGTCGCCGGAGGAGCGCTCGAGCAGCTCCGGCGCCTTGCCGTCGCGGTCCACCCACGCCAGCCGCAGCGCGCCGCCCGGGTCCTCGAAGAAGTCGCGCGCGCCGTACCCGCCGGTCCTGACCGTCGCCGCGCGGCCCGGGGTGATCCCGTTCAGCTGCCGCACCTGGAGGCGGTCGCGCGCCTGCGGCGCCGTCACGAGGAAGACCCCCGACGGCCCGGACGCCAGCCGCGGGTCCACGCCGCTCGTCTGCGTCTGGCTCCAGGACGCGGGGTTCGACGGCTCGCCGCCGCCCAGCTGGCGGATGTACGTGTTGCCCGCCAGGTCGGCGAACGCCGCGAACAGCGAGCTCCCAGACGCCGCGAGGCTGCCCGAGTAGGCGCGGTCGGGACCGCCCGCGCCCAGGTTGGCCTCCGCGCTCGTGTACGTCCCGGGCGCGATCGACTGGAAGAAGGTGCCGCCGGTGCGGGTGTCGGAGATCAGCCCGATCCGGTTTCCGAAGACGACAGCGCCGCCCGAGGGCTCGCCGTCGCCGACGATCGCCGGGCCCGTGATCGTGTTCCCGCCGTCGTCGGAGATCCATGCGTACGTGGTCCGGTCGGTCTGGGTCCCGTCCGGCTTCGCGACCACGTTCGGGTAGCGGTGCGACAGGAACACGAGGTCGTCGCCGATCGCCACGACGCGCGGGCCGGCGATGTCGTCGTTGAAGGCCGGCGAGTTGTACGTGCCCGGCTGCTGCGGGATCAGCGCGGCCGTCTTGTCGCACCCGGTCGCGCCGCGCTTCAGCCGGCAGTAGCGCAGCTGGTCGCCCCCCGTTTCGCCACCGTCCTGGTTCCAGACGATGTGGGCCGTGCCGGCCGCATCCACCAGCACCTGCGGCTGACGGCCGCTGGCGGCGAGCTCGATCGGCGGGAGCGGGGCCTGGGGCCTCGTCTTGGAGGCCTTGCAGACCCCCCGGTAGCCGGGCGAGTGGTAGACGGGGCCCTTCTTGGTCGCCCGGCACGGCTTCGCCTTGTGGCCCTTCCTGTGGGCGGCGTCGGCGCCGGGGGCCGCGACCGTGAGACAGGCCAGCGCAGCGAGGAATGCGATCGGTCTCCGGCCCGTGATGGGCGCACGCTAACCGTTTGGGGTGGCGCTCTGCTGAAGCTCCCGGATGCCGGCGCTCACGAACGCCGTCGCCTTGTCGAGCAGCGCGAGCGCCTCCGCCTTCCTCGTCGCGACGTCGCCGCCCCGGTCGTGGGTGTGGTGCTCCAGCACCTCGAGCACCGCCGAGGTCGCGGCCGCCGCCATGTGCGGCTCGGGTGCGTCCGGCGGGGTGCCGAGGTCGCGCGCGATCTCCTGTGCCATCAGGTCGTGGATGCGCCCGAGGTGGCCGCGGGCGTATGCCTTGAGGTGCTCGTCGCGCTCGACGACCCGGCGCTGGACGTCGTGCTCGGCGTGGCGCTCCTCCCAGCCGGGCAGCTCGGCCTCCACCCACGCGCGCAGCGCCTCCGGCGCCGTCTCGTCCAGGGTGCGGCCCCGAACCCGCTCCGTCAGGCGCTCGAGCTCCTCCTCGCGGTGCGGGAAGACCAGCTCCTCCTTCGCGGGGAAGTGCATCGAGACCGTCCGCGGCGAGACGTCGGCCGCCTCGGCGATCTGCGGGATCGTCGTCTGGTGAAAGCCCTGGCGGTCGAACAGCCTGAGCGCCGCCCGGGCGATCGCGTCGCGGTTGCGCTGCTTCTTACGCTCTCGTAGACCGGTCATAGTTGCAACTCATGCAAAGCTGCAATCGTAGCGATATTGCAGCGACTGCGTGCTACGGTGCATGGCCTCATGTCGCTCCTCCTCGCACGACTCGCTCGCCACCTCGTCTCCCACTGGAAGCGCGGGCTGCTCGCCGCGGTCGCAACCATCGTTCTACTCGGTGCGGCGGCCGGTGCCGGCGGCGAGGCGGCCGACGACTTCACGGTCCCGGGCACGGAGTCGCAGCAGGCCATCGACCTCTTCAAGGACCACAGCCCCGCGTTCGCGGGCGCCGACTCCACGCTCGTCTTCAGCGTCGAGAGCGGGCGGATCACCGATCCGGAGCACCGTGAGGCGATCGAGTCCGCCCTCGGAAAGGTCGGCCGCCTCGCCCACGTCGAGCAGGTCGAGGACCCGTTCGCGGACGAAGGCCGGGTGGCGAGCGACGGCCGCCTGGCCGCCGCGGACGTGCGCTACGACGTCGAGCCCGGGGACCTCGAGAAGGAGGACGGCGAGCGGCTCGAGGCCGCGGCGCGCACGGCGGAGAGCGGCGGTGTGGACGTCGCCGCGCGCGGCACCCTGATCGACCTGGCGTCCGAGCAGGACGCGCCCGTGGGCGAGCTGCTCGGCGTGGCCGTCGCGGTCGTGCTCCTCACGCTCCTGTTCCGCTCGCTGGCCGCGATGGCGGCCACGCTCGCGGGCGCCCTGATCGGCGTCATGGTCGGCCAGATCCTCCTGGCCGCGCTCGCGAAGCCGCTCGGCCTCCCCTCGTTCGCCACGACGATCGCGGTGATGCTCGGTCTCGGAGCGGGCATCGACTACGCCCTCCTCATCATCAGCCGCTACCGCGAGCAGATCGCGGCCGGCGACAGCATGCGCGACGCCGCCGCCAAGTCCGCCGCCACGTCCGGCGCCTCGGTCGTGGCCGCGGGGCTGATCGTGATGCTGGCGATCGCGGGCCTCCTCGTGATCGGCATCCCGTTCATCGGGAAGATGGGCATCGGCGCCGCGATCGCGGTGGGCGCCGTCGTCGTCTCCGCGCTCACGATCCTGCCGATCATGATCGGCGCGCTCGGGCGCCGCCTCCAGCCGAGGCGGCCCGAGCACGTCGAGCCCTCGCGCGCGTTCGGGCGCCTCGGCGAGCTCGTGACCGCCCGCCCGTGGCTGTCGATCGCCGCCGGCGTGCTGGTCCTGCTGGTCTTCGCCGCCCCCGTGACGCAGCTGCGGCTCGGCCAGCCGGACGACGGCAACCAGCCCGCCTCCAAGACGCAGCGCGTGGCCTACGACAAGCTGAGCGAGGCATTCGGCCCGGGCTCGAACGGCCCCCTCCTGCTGGCCGTGGACACACGCAAGGGCGACCCGGGCACGCGGGAGCAGCTCGCGCAGCTGCGCCGCGCGGTCGCGGGCACCGGGGGCGTGGCGGCGGTCGCCGCGCCGGTCCCCAGCCGCGACGGCGAGATGGCCACCATCTTCGCGGTGCCCACCACGGCGCCCCAGGACGCCGCCACGAGCAACCTGCTCGCCGAGCTGCGCGACGACGTGATCCCCGGCGCGGTCGAGGGCACGCCTCTGAAGGTCTACGTCGGCGGGAACACCGCCGTGTTCGAGGACCTGTCGGACAAGGTCGCCTCGCGCCTGCCGCTGTTCATCGGCGTCGTGATCGGCCTCTCGGTGCTGCTGCTGATCGCGGCGTTCCGCTCGCTCTGGATCCCGCTCACCTCGGCCGCCCTCAACCTGCTCTCCATCGGAGCCGCGTACGGCGTGGTCACCGCCGTGTTCCAGGAGGGCCTGGGGGCGAGCCTGCTCGGCGTGGACAGCGGCGTGCCGATCGTCTCGTTCGTGCCCGTGATGCTGTTCGCGATCCTCTTCGGGCTGAGCATGGACTACAACGTCTTCCTGCTCTCGCGGATGCACGAGGCCTACAACGAGGGCGCCCACCCGCGCGAGAGCGTCGTCATCGGGCTCTCGCGGATCGGGAAGGTCGTGCTGTTCGCCGGCCTGATCATGGCCGCGGTGTTCCTCGCCTTCGTGACGCAGGCGGACGTGATCGCGAAGATGATGGGCCTCGGGCTCGGCCTCGCGATCCTGATCGACGTCCTGATCGTGCGGCTCGTGATCGCCCCGGCGGTCGTGACGCTCCTGGGCGACCGCGCGTGGTGGCTGCCCGCCTGGCTCGACCGCCTCCTCCCGAATGTCTCGCTCGAGGGACACGCCGTGCGGGCGCTGGACGTGCCGAACGCCGAGCGCGTACCCGCCGGCGCATAGCTCCAGGACTCAGCGGGCGAGCGCCGCCCGCATGACCGCGAGGCCGTCCCGCGCCGGCCGGAACGAGCTGTGGGCGCCCTCGTAGAGCGGCGGGATGTCGACCCACGCGACCGGGACGCCGGCCAGCAGGCAGCGCTTGAGGTGGACCGTCTCCGCCTCCATCCCACCGCCGGGGAACGGGACCTCGTCGAGCGCCCGCCTGCACATGAGGCGCATGCCGCACTGGCTGTCCGGCACGGCCGACCCGGTCGCGAGCGCGAGCGCCCGGCTCGCCGTCCGGTTTGCCAACCGCCGCACCGGGGGCATGCCCGGGCCGCCCCCGAATCGGTTGCCGATCACGAGGTCGGCCCACCCCGAGGCCGCGAGGAACGCGGGGATCGCGTCGGGCGGATGCTGCCCGTCGCCGTCCACCACGAGGACGCCCGCCAAGGCCGTCCTGCCGGCGCGGACGGCTCGCACGCCCGCGGCGATCGCATGGCCCTTGCCGCGGCGCCGGTCGCGGTGGAGCACCTCCACCCCGCACTCGGCCGCGTGCCGGTCGAGCTCGGCGGCCGCGTTCGCCGGCATCCCGTCGTCGACCACCAGCACGGTCGGCAGCCGCTCGCTCAGCGCCGCGAGCAGGCCCCGCGCCGGCGGTTCCCGGTGGCAGGTCACGAGACCCGCCACGGCATCCGCCGTGAGAGCTGGCATCAGCCGCCGGGGCGAACCGAGAATCCGTAGCTCACGACGCGGCGGTGGAGGTAGTTCCGCCCCGTGAGCCTCACGTCCACGCGGCTTCCCAGGTCCCGGACCCGCATCGTCCCGTACTGGCCCGCGCCGGGATAGGCGCCCTCGCTGTACGGCCCGCCCTTCGCGTGGCCCGGCCGGTCGAGCGCGGCGGCGTGCATCAGCGGGAAGCCGGCGCGGCCGGTTCCGGAATAGTCGGTGTGGGAGCCGTCGTCGATGGCGAGCATGTGTGCGTCGCCCGCCAGCATGACGAGCCGGTTGAGCCGGTGCCTCGCGATGAAGCGCGACAGGGCCGCGCGCTCGGCGGGGAAGCCCGCCCAGCTGTCGTTGCCCTGCTCCGCCGCTCCGATCCAGGGGACGGAGCTCACGAGCACGGTGAGCGCGAAGCGGTCGCGGGCCGCCAGCAGCTCGCGCTCGAGCCAGCGCGTCTGGGTGGCGCCGAGCATCGAGACCGGCGTGCGCAGCGAGCGCGTGTCCATGACGATGAACCTGACCCGGCCGATGCTGAACGCCTGGTAGATGGCTCCGTTCGCGCTCGGCAGGGAGTAGTGCGGCACGGCGGCCCGGTACGCCCAGGTGGCGGCCGGCCGGCTCTCCGCCGACGCATCGGAGGCGTCGCCACCGAAGTCGTGGTCGTCCCAGACGTACGCCACCGGCGTGCTGCGGTAGAGGGCGGACTGCGCCGGGCTGCCCACGGCCAGGTCGTACTGATCGAGGAAGCGCCCGCGGGCGTTCTCCTCGATGTTCGCGTAGAAGAAGTCCCCGAGCGCGAGGTAGAGAAGCGGGTGCTCGCCGCGGACGGCGTCGAAGACGGAGCCGTTCGACCCGACGCGGGCGCAGGCCCCGACCGCGACCTCGAACGACTGGCGCCCGCCGGCGAACGTCTGGAAGCGCCCGATGCGGTTGCGGTCCAGGCGGCCGTCGAACTCGAGCCCGTAGAAATAGCGGGTGCCGGGCGAGAGGCCGCGGACGCGGAAGGCCAGGAGCCTCTGGTTGCGCTCGTCGTCGGCCGTCTGCACCGCTGAGGCCCACGAGCCGCGGAGGTCCCTGGTCGTGCCGACCCTGAGGCGCACGCGCCCGTCCGTGTTCAGCCGCGCGTTCACGCGTGCCTCCCGCTGGGTGACGCCGCCGGACCACATCCACTCGACGCGCCAGGTCGGCGGCGCCGCCAGCTTCGACTGCGGATGCGCAGGGCCGTAGGCGCGGCCGTAGACGTCGAGGCCGGCGACGGCGCCGGCGGCGAGCAGCCCTGTGACCAGGCCCGCGACCGCCGCGGCCTGGCCCGGGCCGCGCACGCGCGGCCAGGCGAGCAGGAAGAGAGTGCCGGGGACGGCGAACGCGAGACACGCGAGGCCGGCGAAAAGGGGGCTGAACTGCAGCGCGGCCAGGACGCCGAGCGCGATTCCCACCGGCAGCAGGAGGCCGCCCAGCTGGTCCCGGCGCCAGCCCGCGGCGGTGGCCACCGCGGCCGTGGCGAGCAGCGCGATCTGGAGGTCGCGCTCGAGCGAGGCGCCGAGCACGCCGCCCTCGGGCGACACCGGCGGCCCCTGTGTGAGGAGCAGGCCGAGGAACGCCGCCACCGCTACGACGCTCGTCCAGCGCGCCAGCGCCCGGAGCCGCGCCGAGCCCGCGTCGGAGAAGAGAAGCTCCGCGGGGCCGCGGCGGACCGCTGCGGGCGCCGCGAGGCCCGTGACCGCACGCCCGGCGAGCCAGCCGAGCAGGAGCCCCGCCGCCACGTCGGAGGGGAAGTGCGCCCCGTAGGACACGCGCGTGACGGCGATCAGCGCGGCATACGCCCAGAGCGGGGCGCGCAGCACCGGCGCCATCGCCGTGGCGGCGACCACGATCGCCATCGTGACCGCGACGTGGCCGCTGGGGAACGACGGGTAGCCGGACCAGTCGTGCCCGTTGGCCGGCGGGATCAGGAGCACCTCCTGCGGGCGCGGGCGCTCCCAGAGGCCCCAGCACAGCCGCACCATCGCGTAGCTGACGATCCCGGCCGCGCCCACGACCAGAGCCGTGCGGAGGAAGGGCCCGCGGCCCGACCAGCGCGCAGCCGCTCCGGCGATCACGGCGAGGATCACGTAGTTCGGGATATGGGGATCCACGATCAGGCGGTCCACCAGCTCGGGGCTCGAGCCAATCCCGTACAGCAGGCTGAAGAAGTCCTTGTCGACCTCGATCAGCGCGGTCTCGTGGACGAGGAGGCCGCCGGCGAGCACGGCCAGCGTCGCACCCGCCAGGAACGCGCCGCGGCGGAGCATCCGTCCGCCCGGCGCCCGGCCGAGGAGCGGGATCAGCGCAGCGAGCGTGACCACGCCGCCCAAGGCGAACACGGAGCGGTAGCTGTCGGTGAGCGCGATCGTCCAGCCCGCCGCCGGCACGGCCACGGCGCTCGAGACCGACCGCACGGAGAAGTAGAGCGCGCTGTAGCAGCCCTCCTCACCACGCGGGATGTACGTCGCGAACACGGGGAACCCGAGTGTCGTGAGCACGCCGAAGCCGGCCGCGACCGGCAGGAGCGCGGGAGCCACGACCGCCACGCTCGAGGAGATCGAGACGGCAAGCAGCCCGCCGCCCATGATCACGGCACCGGCCACCAGCACGGAGCGCTGGCGCTCGGGCTTGACCGCGCCGGCGAACAGCATCGCGATGCCGGTGGCGATCCCGAAGCCGCCGAGGATCAGCGCGGCGTCGCGCGGACGCAGCGAGAGCTCGTGCTCCGCGTAGAGGATGAAGAACGGCGCCAGCCCCACGTAGCCGAGCACCCACAGCGCCTGCGCCACGAGGACGCGACGCGCCCCCGGCGTGGCCGCCGCGCGCGCGTAGTAGCGCAGGTCGCGCCGGGCGGGCTGGCGGGGCTCCACCCTTCGCTCGCGTCCTCGCATGCGCCGCACCGTTGGGAGCGCGAGCAACGGGATGAGGCAGGCGCCGAGGGCGAACGGCGCCCAGCCCTCGACCTCGATCAGCACGCCGCCCGCCACCACACCGGCCAGGCTGCCGAGCAGCATCGCCACCTCCTCGCCGGCTGTGGCCGCCGCCCGCTCCTCGGAGGAGAAGTTCTCGGGGATGAGCGCGCGGTGGCCGGTGGTCACGGCGTTGAGTCCCGCGTACGCGACCGCCGCGAACAGCGCGAGCAGCAGGTAGGAGCTCGCGTGGCCGAGGGCGAGCGCGGCAAGGCCGCCGGCCGTGAGCAGGCTGCCGCCGAGCACGAAGGGGAGCGTGCGGCCGTGGCCGCGCTCCCTGAGCCTGTCGCTCCAGGCGCCGACCACGAGCGGAACGACGAACCCGGCCGCCGTGTTCACGAGCATCACCGTCCCGATCAGGCCGGGCGCGTCGCGGATGCGCTCGAGCAGGACCGGGAGATAGGTCGTGACGAGCGCGCGCCCGAGCCCGGCGCCGACCGCCGCGGCGCTGAAGGCCACGAGCGCGGACGCGCCTGAGGGCGCTGCGGCATGGAGGCGCTGCCGCCAAGCGGGCACCGCCGCCGTCACGTTCACGGACGGACGACCCCCAGCGCCGCCGGCATCGCCCGGACCACCACAGGCCCCGGCCCGAGGTCCATGGAGTCGGCGACGACGGGCGAGCGGCCGCCGGTGTCGATCGTCGCCCGGGGCGTGCGCCAGACGTGCACGCCGCGGTGCGGCAGTCGCATCCCGCGATGCAGCTCGAGCAGCATCCGGATGACCGAGCGCCGGGAGCGGCCCGTGATCCCGACCACGTCGAGGAGGCCGTCGGTCGGGTCGGCGAAGGGCGCAACCCTGAGGCCGAACTCGTACAGCTGGAGGTTCGCGACGAAGAGCTGCGACAGCTCGAGCTCCTCGGGGGCCCCGCCGTCCGAGACGCTCAGCGGGAGCGCCCGGAAGCGCCTGAGCGCCCCGGCGCCGGCCCGCAGCCCCGCCCGGAGGTCGGCCGAGTTGCGTCCGTGGTAGCGGACCCGGGCGTGCGCGAGGAAGCCGACGCTCAGGCTCTCGACCACCACCCGGCGCGCCGACGGTGCGCGCGCCTCGATCAGGTCGATCGGACGAGCCGCCCCGTGCACCGCGAGCGCCGCCGCCGCTCGCGTGTCGAGGGGGATCCCCAGGCTGCGCGCCACGTTGTTCGCGCGCCCGGCGGGGATGAGCGCCAGCTCGCGCGGCGGGTTCGCGAGGTTCGCGGCGGCATGCACCGTGCCGTCGCCGCCCACGAGCACGACACGCCTGTCGGGCACCGCGGCGCAGGCTGCCTCGAGCTCCGCGAGGCTCGAGGTGCGGACGGTCTCGGCGCTCGCGCCGGCGCGCCGCAGCGCGGCCACCGCGCGCACGGCCACGCGGCCGCCGGCGCGGCTGGCGTTGGCGTTGACGATCACCTGCAGGGCGGGGGCGCAGGTGGGGCTGGAGCTTGCCGTTCCCACCATGCGGCCAAACTATGCGGATTGCCTGCGGGCCATATCCGGGGTTTCGCGCAGACCCATCGCCGTTAACCC
>JAFGJG010000052.1 GCA_016929195.1 Thermoleophilaceae bacterium | reverse complement strand
CAGCGCTCCACCGCGGGCATCGAGCCCCATGCCGGCGCCGCCTCGGACGCGGCGGCGATCGCCGCGTCCACCTGCTCGGGCGCCGCCGCGCGCAGCTCGGCGACGTTCTCCTCGGTCGCCGGGTTCTCGACCGCCAGCGGCTCGCCGGACCCGTCGGCCTGCTCACCGCCGATCAGCAGTCGGGTCTCCACGCGCGGCGACTCTACTGAGACAGCGTCAGGGGGCGGCCGCGATGGCCTTCTTCATGGTGTCCGGCTGCTGGAAGATGGTGTCCGGCTTGCCGTCGTAGACCGGCATGCGCTGCTTCTCGGCGATCCCCGCCATCTTCTCCAGGTCCGCGGCGTGCGACGAGTCCGGGTCTTCGATGTCCTGCCCGCCGAGCGCGCACGGCCGCGTGAGGATCACGGGCGGGTCGGGGAGCTCGGCCGGCTCGAAGTCGGTCCTGCCCCAGAAGTCGAAGCTGCGGCCGATGTTGTTCGCGTACTTGTGCCGCTTGTTCAGGAAGCCGAGCCCGAACCGGTAGGAGATGAAGCTGAGTATCGACTCGTGCGCGTACGTGCCGTGCTCGACGCGCCACTGCGGCTTGATCCACCAGCCGCCGAAGCGCCCCCTCTCGGTGAGGCCGCGGTTGCGCGTGTACGGGGAGATGGCCACCGCCGGAACGCGGAACCCGAGCTGGCCGAAGTCCTCGTTCTGGTCGGCGCTCGCCCGGTCGTCCGGAACCCGGCCCGGGCGCACGTGGTCGAAGAAGCCGCCCCACTCGTCGTAGATGAGGAACAGCGCGCCGCGCCGGTAGTTGGGCGAGTGGGTGAAGGCGTTGACGACGTCGGCCTGGAATGCCTGGCCGAGCCGCACGTCGCCGAGCGGGTGCTCGTCGGCCGAGAGCCCGTCGCTGCCGCCGCCGTCGCCATAGGACGGGTCCACGATCGCGACGTTCGGGAGCTTGCCCGTGGCGGCATCCTCGTAGTACTGGGAGATCGGAGCGAGCCAGGCGCTCGCGCGGCCGCCGAACAGCGCGCCGAAGGGCAGGTCCGAGTAGTAGTACTTGGCCGTCAGACCGTGCGCGATCGCCCGGTCGAAGATGGTCTCCCAGTTGTTCCCGCCGGGAGCGATGCCGTTGTTCTTCAGCCCGCCCGACTGGGCCGACCACTTGTAGTAGCGGTTGGGCCAGGTCGAGGCCAGGATGGAGCAGAAGTAGCGGTCGTAGAGCGTGTAGTTCCGCGCCGCCTCGTGGATGAAGCCCAGGTCGCCGCGGTTGTAGTAGCAGAGCGCGAACTCGTCGTTCCCGCTGCCCGGGGCGAGGAAGCCGCCGTTGAGCTGGGCGCGGCCCGAGGTCCAGCCGTGCCCGGGGTCCGGGTGGCCGCAGCCCTTCCACTCCACGCCGCCCGAGCCGAGCGTCGAGGCGTGGCGGGTGGCCACCAGCTGGCCGTCGGCGTTCGGGTACCGCTGGCTCTGGCGCGCGTCGGAGTAGCCCTTGAGCCAGCCGAAGTAGTGGTCGTACGACCGGTTCTCCATCATCAGGAGGACGAAGTGATCGATCGGCACGTTGCGCGGCTTCGGCAGCGGCCGGAACTGCGAGCTCGCCTGCGCGGCCTGCGTGAGGATCGTGTCGGCCGACAGGCCCGTGGCGCCGGCGAGGCCGGCCGTCAGCGCGGTGCGCTCGAGGAACTCCCGGCGGGAGTGGCCCGAGTCGTCGGCGGGGACATCCGGCGGCATGACGTGGAGACCCTAACCGGACTGGCGGAGGGCGTGTGGCGGTTCTGTTACAGCTTGGCGCGAATGCGGGCCGCGCGTGCCTTGCGTCGGGCGCCAGAGTTGCGGTGGAGCGCACCCGACTTGACCGCCCTGTCGACGCGCGACTCCAGCTCGCGGAGCTCCTGGTCGGCGCGCCCGGCGTCGCCTTCGGCGACGGCGGTCTCGAGCCGGCGGAACCAGGTCTTCACCTGAGAGGTGCGCCGGCGGTTCTCGATCCGCTCGCGCTCCGCCCGGTGTATCCGCTTTTCTTGTGAGGCGATGTTGGCCATAGAAGAACCGAAGCCGCGACCGATGAGCGGCGCGGCGGGCGCCTAGTGTAGCGGCGCCGAATGGAGACCGACGCGCCGGAGCGGCGCGGTCACGCCCGTCGCCTGGCGCGAAACACGGCCTTCTTCTCCTTCGCCACCGGGCTCTCGCGCGTGCTCGGGCTGGTGCGGGAGGTCGTGGCCGCGCGCTACTTCGGCGTCAGCGGCGCCATGTCGGCGTTCACGATCGCCTTCCAGGTGCCGAACCTGATCCGCGCGCTGGTCGCGGACTCGGCGCTCCAGGGCGCCTTCGTGCCGGTCTTCACGGAGCTCATCGAGAAGGGCGAGCGGAAGGAGGCGTTCCGCGTCGCCTCGAGCCTGTTCTTCCTGATCCTGCTGGTGCTCGGCGCGCTCACGGCGTTGTTCACGCTCTTCGCCGAGCCGATCATGTCGCTGTTCGCGCCCGGCTTCGACGACGACCCGGCGCTGCGCGACCTGACCGTCCACCTCGCCCAGCTGATGTTCCCCATCGTCGTGCTGCTCGCCCTGTCGGGGCTCGTCGTCGGGATGCTCAACTCCTTCGACCACTTCAGCGTTCCCGCCCTGGCGCCGGTCGCGTGGAACGCGGTGATCATCGCGGCTCTCGTCGGGCTCGTCCCGGTGCTGCCGGAGGACGACGAGATCTACGCGTACGCGATCGGCATCCTCCTCGGGACGGTGGTCCAGTTCCTGCTGCCGCTGCCGTGGCTGCGCGGCAGGGGCGGGCACCTGAGCCTCAGGCTCGACTGGCGCGACCCGCGCGTGCGCCGCGTGCTCATGCTGATGCTCCCGGTCACGATCGCGCTCGGTCTGATCAACCTCAGCCTGCTCATCAACTCCCTGTTCGGCACGCTCGTCTCCGAGCAGGCGCCGGCCGCGATCGACAAGGCGTTCCGCATCTACCAGCTCCCGCAGGGCCTGTTCTCGATCTCGATCGCGACCGTCCTGTTCCCGACACTCGCCCGCTTCGCCGCGCGCGGCGCGCACGACGACCTGCGCCGGACGATGGCGAACGGGGTGCGCCAGATCTGCCTCCTGCTGATCCCGAGCGCGGTGCTCATGGCGGTGCTGGCCGAGCCGATCACACGGCTCGTGTACCAGCGCGGCGCCTTCGGCGGCGAGGCGACCGACCTCGTGTCCGAGGCGCTCGTCTGGTGGTCGATCTCGCTCCCGTTCCAGGGCGTGAGCCTGCTGTTCTCGCGCACATTCTTCTCGCTCCAGCGGCCGTGGGCGACGACGGCGCTCGCGGGGCTGAACCTGGTCGTCAACGCGGTCCTCGCGGCCGTGCTGTACGGGCCCTTCGGGATCGCGGGGATCGTGATCGGGACAGTGGCGGGCACGGTCGTGATGTGTGTGGCCCAGGGGCTGATGCTCCGGTCCGACCTGGGCGGGGTCGAGGGCCGCCGCACCATCCTGGCCGCGCTCGCCATGGTCGCGGCCTCAGTGCCGCTCGCGGCGGCCTCCTACGGGGTCTGGGACGGGCTCGACGCGCTGCTCGGCGACAGGTTCGTCGCGCAGGCCGTCGCCGTGCTGGGGGCGATCGCCGTCGGCATCGCCGCCTACGCCGCAGCGGTCTGGGCGCTCCGCATCCCCGAGGCGCGCCAGATCGGGCGGCTGCTTTCAAGTCGCGGCGGAACCGGGTAAGAACCCCGCCATGTCACCTGAGGAGAAGATGGACGTCCAGGCGCAGATCGAGTGCCTCAACGCCGCCCTGCGGCTCCAGCACCGCTCGGTGCTCATGTACTCGGTCACCGCGGGCAGCGTGATCGGGCTCGAGTACCAGGCGCACGCCGACAAGATGCGGCGCCACGCGGCGGCCGAGCTCGAGGACGCCACACGGCTGGTCGAAAAGATCACCGCGCTCGGCGGGATCCCGACGACGGACGTCGCGGAGATCGAGTTCAAGGAGGACCCGGCGCACGCGCTCGACCAGCTGGTCGACTGCGAGGGCGAGACGCTGGAGGCCCTCCAGGCGGCGATCGAGCCGACCGGGCGCGAGGCGGCCTCCGAGGCGGTCGAGCACCGGCTGGAGCACATGATCATGCGCAAGCAGGAGCAGGTGGACTACCTCCTGCGGGCGCGGCGCCGCCCCTGACGTCCGTGGAGGTGCTCAGCCGGCGGCGGCTCACGGCCGCGCTGGCTGCGCGCCAGCTCCTGATCGAGCGCGAACGGCTGCGCCCGGCGGAGGCGATCCGGCGTCTGACGCCCCTCCAGGCGCAGCACCCCACGGCGCCCTACTACGGCCTCGCCGCCCGCCTGGACGGCTTCACGCGGGCGGACCTGGAGGCGGACATCGGCGCGCGCGACGTGGTGAAGACCACGATCAGCCGGCTCACCCTGCACCTGGTCGCGGGGGCCGACTACCCGGCCTACGCGCAGCTCACTCGGCAGACGCGGATGCGCAAGTGGCGCAAGGACTACGCGCACCTGGACGAGGCGCGCGTGACCCGCGAGCTTGGGGACTGGCTGCGGACGCCGCGCTCCAACGTCGAGATCCGCGACCGGGTCCGCCGCTACGAGGGCGTCCCCGACGAGACCTACGCGCCGGTGTTCTTCGCCCGGACGCTGCTCCCGCTCGTGCAGCTGCCGCCCGGCGGGCACTGGGACGACCGCGGCCGGGCGAGCTTCGTCATGGACGCGCGGGCGCTTCCCGACCCCGGCGACGCCGCCCTGCTCGTGCTGAAGCGCTACCTGGGGGCGTTCGGCCCCGCGAGCCGGCGCGACGCGGCCGCGTGGGCCGGGGTGGCCCAGCGCGACTTCGCGGAGGCCTGGCGGCGCCTCGAGACCGTGTCCTACCGGGACGAGCGCGGCACCGAGCTGCTCGACGTACCCGGCCGGCCACTGCCGCCGGCCTCCACGCGCCTGCCCGTCCGCCTGCTCGGCCGCTGGGAGCAGGCGCTCCTCGCCTACGCGGACCGCGACCGCATCATCCCGCCCGAGCTGCGGCCGTTGAAGCTGACGCTGAGCGGCGATCAGACCGTGACCGTGGACGGCCGCGTGGCCGCCAGCTGGCTGCTCGAGCGTGGATCTGCGGCGGTCCGGGTGACGGTCACTCCGCACGTGGACCTGACTCGCGCCGCCCGGCGCGCGATCCGCTCCGAGGCCGAGCGCACGGCCCGCTTCTGCGAGCCGGATGCCACGAGCGTCTCGATCACCGGCGTTTAGGCGAACCATCGCCATACTCGCGGGGGAGGAGCGGAGCCCGATCGGTGATCGGGCGAGCACCGCACCCATGTAATCCCGTGAGCGCTCCCGCAGCCAACATCCGCAACTTCTCGATCATCGCCCACATCGATCACGGGAAGTCCACGCTGGCCGACCGCATCCTCGAGATCACCGGGGCGGTGGATCCGCGCGACCACCGGCCCCAGCTCCTCGACTCCATGGAGCTGGAGCGCGAGCGCGGCATCACGATCAAGGCCCAGGCCGTCCGTGTGGAGTACACGGCGCGCGACGGGAAGCTCTACCGGCTCCACCTGATCGACACGCCCGGGCACGTGGACTTCACCTACGAGGTGTCGCGCTCGCTCGCGGCCTGCGACGGCGCGCTGCTGCTGGTGGACGCCTCCCAGGGCGTGGAGGCGCAGACGGTCGCGAACACCTACCTCGCGGTCGACGCCGGGCTCGAGCTGATCCCGGCGCTCAACAAGATCGACCTGCCGGGCGCTGAGCCGGAGCGCGTGGCGCGCGAGATCACGGAGCTGCTGGGCGGCGACCCGGGCGAGGTGATCCGCGTGTCCGCCAAGACAGGCGACGCCGTGGCAGAGCTGCTCGAGGCCGTGGTCCAGCGCATCCCGCCGCCCGAGGGCCGGGCGGACGGCGCCGCGCGCGCGCTCATCTTCGACTCGGAGTTCGACCAGTACCGCGGCGTCGTGGCCTACGTGCGCGTCGTCGACGGCGAGCTGCGCAAGAACGACCAGATCGTCGCGATGCAGACCGGGACCGAGGCGGCCGTGGACGAGATCGGGTTCTTCGGCCCGCAGATGACGCCGGTCGAGTCCCTGCGCGCCGGCGAGGTGGGCTACCTGATCACCGGCATCAAGGATGTGTCGCTGCTGCGCGTCGGCGACACCTTGACCACGAAGGACTCCGCGGCGAGCGAGCCCCTGCCCGGCTACCGCGAGGTCAAGCCGATGGTCTTCTGCGGCCTCTTCCCGGTCGAGACGGACCAGTTCCCCGAGCTGCGCGACGCGCTCG
Source organism: Thermoleophilaceae bacterium (assembly GCA_016929195.1). Lineage (GTDB taxonomy): Bacteria > Actinomycetota > Thermoleophilia > Solirubrobacterales > Thermoleophilaceae > JACVRW01. The sequence goes on along the minus strand of JAFGJG010000052.1, from coordinate 793 downwards.
AGAAGCTGGCGCTGAACGACGCCGCTCTGTCGTGGGAGCCCGAGACGAGCCAGGCGCTCGGCTTCGGCTTCCGCTGCGGGTTCCTCGGCCTTCTCCACATGGACATCGTGCGCGAGCGGCTCGAGCGCGAGTACGACCTGGCCCTGCTCGCGACGACGCCGAACGTGGAGTACGAGGTCACCCTGACCGACGGTGTGGAGACGGTCGTGCACTCGCCGTCAGACATGCCCGACCGCACCACCATCGAGGAGATCCGCGAGCCGTACATCCGGGCGACGATCCTGACTCCGCGCGAGCACGTGGGCGCCGTGATGGAGCTCTGCCAGGAGCGCCGCGGCGTGCACGTGGACATGGGCTACCTCTCGGAGCAGCGCGTGCAGATCCACTACGACCTGCCGCTCGCCGAGATCGTGCTCGACTTCTTCGACCAGCTGAAGTCGCGGACCCGCGGCTACGCCTCACTCGACTACGAGCTGCTCGGAATGCGCCCCGCGGACCTCGTGAAGCTCGACATCCTGCTGGCCGGGGACAACGTGGACGCGCTCTCGATGGTCGTCCACAGGGACAAGGCCTACGCGGCCGGCCGAGCCCTGACCGAGCGGCTCCAGAAGCAGATCCCGCGCCAGCAGTTCGAGGTCGCGATCCAGGCGGCGGTCGGGTCGAAGATCATCGCGCGCGAATCGGTGAAGCCGATCCGCAAGGACGTGATCGCGAAGTGCTACGGCGGCGACGTCACCCGGAAGCGCAAGCTGCTCGAGAAGCAGAAGGCCGGCAAGAAGCGCATGAAGCAGGT
>JAFGJG010000051.1 GCA_016929195.1 Thermoleophilaceae bacterium | reverse complement strand
GGTCCAGCCCGCGTTGAGCGTTCCGTCGTCCTCGGAGTAGGGAACGAAGCGCATCGCCAGCGCCAGCGCCGCCAGCGACAGCGTCCACCCGTACAGGTAGAGCACGGTGCGCCGCTGCGAGAAGCCGATCCGCGCCAGGCGGTGGTGGAAGTGCGCCGCGTCCGCGCGATAGACCGGCCGGCGGTACTTGATCCGCTTGGCCACCACGTAGGTGGCGTCTGCCGCGGGCACCGCGAGGATCAGGAGCGGGAAGAACAGGGCCACGACCGCGGTGGTCTTCAGCAGGCCCTGGATCGCCACGCAGGCGAGCAGCAGGCCGAGCAGGTTCGAGCCCGCGTCGCCCATGAAGATCGACGCCGGGTGGAAGTTGTGCCAGAGGAAGCCCACGGAGGCCCCGGCCGTGAGCGCCGCCAGGACGCCCGCCTGGTCGCGATCGAGCGACAGCGCGATCACGGCGAAGGTGGCCGCGGCGATGGTGCAGACGCCCGCGGCCAGCCCGTCGGCGCCGTCCGTGAAGTTCACGACGTTCATCACCGCGACCATCCCGACCAGCGAGAGGGCGTAGCTGCCGAGGTCGCCGAGCTGGAACGGGTCGATGAACGGCACCGTCACGTTCTCCACGCGCACGTCCCCCGCGAAGACGGGGATCGCGGCGGCGCCGAACTGGCCCGCGAGCTTCACGAGCGGCGGCAGGCCCGACGGCAGGTAGTCGTCGAGCGCGCCGATCAGGGCGATCGCGACGGCCCCGAGCAGGATCGCCCGCGTCGAGCGCTCGTCGGGCAGGAACAGGACGCCCGCCACGACCACGGCCAGCAGGATCGCGAGCCCGCCCAGCCGCGGGACGGGCTTGTCGTGGAGGTCCCGCGCCCGGGGCTCGTGCACGGCACCGACCCGGCGCGCGAAGGCTGCGACGGGCGGCGTGACAGCGAACGCCAGGGCGGCGGCGACGAGGAACGCCCAGAGGGCATCGAGCTCGTCCATCCGTCCGCAGCCTACTTGTGAGGCAGGCGGGCGCTAGACCGCGGCCGCGGCGGCGAGCTGCGGGTACAGCGGATAGCGCTCGGCGAGCGCCCTGGTGCGGTCCGCCAGCTCGGCCCGCTTGGCGTCGGGGAAGTCCCCGGTGAGCGTCTCGGCGATCACCCTGCCGACCTCGCGGAAGTCGTCCGCCTGGAACCCGCGCGTGGCGAGCGCAGGGGTCCCGATCCGGAGCCCCGAGGACACGGACGGCGGGCGCGGGTCGAACGGGACCGCGTTGCGGTTGACCGTGATCCCGACCGAGTGCAGCCGGTCCTCGGCCTGCTGGCCGTCGAGCTCCGAGTCGCGCAGGTCGGCGAGCACGAGGTGGACGTCGGTCCCGCCGGTGAGCACGTTCACGCCGGCGGAGAGCATCTCCTCGGCCACGACCGCGGCGCCCTCGCGCGTGCGCCGCTGGCGCTCGCGGAAGAGCTCCGTCTGAGCCACGCGCAGGGCGACGGCCTTGCCGGCCACCACGTGCATGAGCGGGCCGCCCTGCTGGCCGGGGAAGACCGCGGAGTCGATCTTCTTCGCGTACTCCTCGCGGCAGAGGATCATCCCGCCGCGCGCGCCGCCGATCGTCTTGTGCACGGTGGTCGAGACCACGTCCGCGAAGGGGACGGGGCTCGGGTGCTCCTCGGCGGCCACGAGGCCGGCGAAGTGCGCCATGTCCACGACGAGGTACGCCCCGACCGAGTCGGCGAGCTCCCGGAAGCGGGCGAAGTCGAGCTGGCGGGGGTATGCCGACCAGCCGGCCAGGATCAGCTTCGGCCGCGAGTCCGCCACGATCTCGGCAAGCTCGTCCATGTCGAGGCGCGAGTCCTCCTCGCGCACGCCGTAGGCCACGATGTCGTAGAGCCGCCCGGAGAAGTTGATCTTCATGCCGTGCGAGAGGTGGCCGCCGTGGTCCAGCTTCATCCCGAGAATCCGGTCGCCGGGCTCGAGCAGCGCGTGGTAGACGGCAGCGTTGGCCTGCGCCCCGGAGTGCGGCTGAACGTTCACGTGCTCCGAGCCGAACAGCTTCTTCGCGCGCTCGATCGCGAGCTCCTCGGCCACGTCCACGTACTCGCAGCCGCCGTAGTAGCGGCGCCCCGGGTAGCCCTCGGCGTACTTGTTCGTGAGGACCGAGCCCTGGCAGTCGAGGACCGCCTGCGGCACGAAGTTCTCGGAGGCGATCATCTCGAGCGTGGACTCCTGACGGGCGGCCTCGTTGGCGAGGACCTCGGCGATCTCGGGATCGACCTCGGAGACCGGCTTGGTGAAGAAGTCGGGGCTCAGCTCGCTCATCGCGGTCACCGTAGCACCGCGTCCAGAGCGCTCGGCGGGAGCGCTCCGGCTCGCAGCACCTCGTAGCTTCCATCCTGCTCGTAGGCGGCGAGCGAGACGACGGTGGACGGCGTCCCCGGCAGCTCGCCCGCGTCGAGCACGAGGTCCACGCCCGCGCGAATCGCCGGGGCCACGAGGTCCAGGCGCGACGCGTCCGACCCGCCGCTCGGGTTCGCGCTCGACTGGAGGACCGGCCGGCCCGCGGCGGCGAGCGGCGCCAGCGGACCTTCGAGCAGAGGCACGCGGAGCCCGAGCAGGTCCGGGTCGTCGGCGCACGCGAGCGCGTACCGGCGCGCCGGGTTCGGCAGCACCGCCGTCACCGGGCCCGGCATCAGCCGCCCGAGCGCCGTGCGCGTGCGCTCGCCGAGCTCGGGCAGGGCGTCGAGGGCCCGGCCGAGCGCGAAGAACATCACCGCGGCCGAGCGCCGCGGCGACCGGCCCTTCAGGCGATAGAGCCGCTCCACGCCCTCGGGCGACTCCGGGTCCGTCGCAAGCCCATAGACCGTGTCGGCCGGGAAGAGCGCCACGCCGCCCACGGAGATGCAGCGCTCGAAGGTCGCGACGTCGTCCGCGTTCACGGCACGCTCCCGGCCGTAACGCGCTCGCGCCCGGCCAGATCCTCGTAGGTCGACGGGGCGTGCAGGAGCGCCCGCACCGCCTCCCCCTGGTCCGGGGCGTGCTCGAGCGCGAGGTGCGTTCCGGCGGGCGCGCCCGCCACCAGCGCGCGGATCGCGTCGAGCCCGTCCTCCCCCGCCACCAGCGCCTCGCGCGGCTCGTGCCGGGTGATCTCGGGGGCCAGCCCGGCCCACTCGTCCTCGCGCACGTAGGGAAGGTTGGCGAGCACCAGCTCGTAGTCGCCGTCCGGCAGCCCGTCGGCCACCTCGACGCTCAGCGAGAGGTGAAGGCGCTGCGCATTCGCGCGCGCCACGGCCACCGCCGCCGGCGAGCGGTCCGACGCGCTCACCGCCAGATCCGGCCGCTCGTCGAGCAGCGCGAGCGCGACCGCGCCCGAGCCGGTCCCCACGTCGTGCACGCGCGCGCCCTCCGGCAGATCCAGCGCGAGCTCGACGAGCAGCTCCGTCTCCGGGCGCGGGATCAGCACGCGCGCGTCCACGTCCAGCTCGATCCGGCGGAAGCCCTTGCGGCCGAGGATGTAGGCCACGGGCTCCCGCGCCCCGCGGCGGCGCACCCATTCCGACAGCAGCCGCGACGCCGCCGGCGGGACCGGCGTCCCTGGCTCGGTGACCAGCGCGGCTCGATCCACGCCGAGCGCGGACGCCACGAGCAGCTCCGCGTCGAGGCGCGGCGTGTCGCAGCCCGCGGCGGCGAGCGCCGGCACGGCCGCGTCCAGCACCTCGCGAGCGGTCACCCCGTGACGAGGGCGCCCGACTCGAGCTTGCGCCGCTTCTCGTCCGCCTCGAGCGCGGCGCTGAAGTCGTCCAGGTCGCCCGCGAGCACCCGCGCGACGTCCCCCTTCGTGAGCTTCACGCGGTGGTCGGTGACCCGGTCCTGGGGGAAGTTGTACGTCCGGATCTTCTCGGAGCGCTCGCCCGTGCCCACCTGGGCCTTCCTGTCGGCCGCCAGGTCGGCCTGCTGCGCGGCCACCTCGCGCTCGAGCAGGCGCGCGCGCAGGACGCGCATCGCCTTCTCGCGGTTCTGAAGCTGCGACTTCTCGTCCTGCATCGACACCACCAGGCCCGTCGGCTTGTGGGTGATGCGTACGGCCGAGTCGGTGGTGTTCACGGACTGGCCGCCCGGCCCCGACGAGCGGTACACGTCGATCTGGAGGTCGTTCGGGTCCACCTGGACGTCCACCTCCTCGGCCTCAGGCAGGACCGCCACCGTGGCGGTGGACGTGTGGATCCGCCCCTGCGACTCGGTCTCGGGCACGCGCTGAACCCGATGTGTGCCGCCCTCGTGCTTGAAGACGCTGTAGGCGCCGTTCCCCTTGATGGCGAAGGTGTGGTCGCCCTCGGCCGTCGACAGGACCTCGGTCTTGAAGCCGCGCCGCTCCGCGTAGCGGGTGAGCATCCGGAACAGGTCGCCGGCGAACAGCCCCGCCTCCTCCCCGCCCGCGCCCCCGCGCACCTCGACGATCACGTTCTTCTCGTCGTTCGGGTCCGGCTCGACCATGGCGAGGCGGATCTCCTCCTCGAGCTCGCCGAGGCGTGACTCGGCGGCCTCCAGCATCTCGCGCACCTCAGCGTCCTCGTCGCCCTCGGAGAGAAGCTCGCGCGCGCCGGCCGCGTCGTCGGTGGCTCGCCGCCACTCCTGGGCCAGCTCGTTCGCGTGCTCGAGCGCGCGATAGGCGCGCCCCACGTCCGCATAGCGCCGATGGTCCCCGATCACCTCCGGGTCGGACATCTGGCCCGACAGCTCGGTGAAACGCCCCTCGATCTGCTCAACGAGCCTCTCGATCACGGGATAAGGATGGCATCCGGGGGCTCACGCCCCCGGACCCCCGCGGCACCTGGCCGGTTTCCGGCATCCGGGGGCACGCCCCCGGCCCCCCGCGGCACCTGGCCGGTTTCCGGCATCCGGGGGCTCACGCCCCCGAACCCCCGCGGCACCCGGCCCGCCTCGGCCCGTCCATTCCGGAGTTGACCGCCATAAGGGCGGCAAAGTCAGGACGGGTGATGTCGACGGGTGTCGCCGCGCGGTGGCGAGTGCGACGCGTGCTCCCGCTCGGCCGGGCGCGGGTCCTCGCGATCGAAGCGCCCCGTCCGGCGCGGCGGCTCGGCCCATAGGACGGGCCCGACCCGGTGCCCGACCACCCTCAGGACGTGCGCGTCGCGGCGGCGGTCGTACCGGAGCAGCCCCCTCAGCGCGTGCAGGACCTCGGGCGACACCTCGCGGCGCGGCCGCGGCCGCTCGTCGATCGCGTAGCCGTAGGCCGCCGGCGGGCCCCCGCGCGCGTATACGGCGAGCGCCAGGAGGCCCACCGCGATCGCAAGCGGGATCGCGACGAACGGCCAGAGCGGCGGCCCCTGCTCCCGCGGCTCCCCCGGGCGCGCCGTCCCGCGATCGGCGTGGTCGGTCGGCTCCCTCAGCCGCTCGCCGAGCGGGTACCGCTCGGTCAGCTTGTCCGGCGCGCCCGCGCCCGGCTCCTGAGCACCGGCGGCGCACGGAGTCGCGGCGAGGGCGACGAGCGCGGCCAGCAGCGCGAGCCCTCTCACCGCACGATCACCGGGGTGCCCACGGGCATCAGGCGGCCGAGCCGGCGGATGTCGGCATTCCGCATCCGGACGCACCCGTGCGACACGCGGCCCGGCAGCCGTTCCGGCCTGTCCGTGCCATGGATGCCGACGTAGCCGCCCGCCGGCCAGTCCGTCAGGACGGGCGAGCGGGCGCTCGTGCCGAAGGCGAGCGGCCCGTAGGCCGGGCTGCGGTAGCTCGTCAGCCGGTTGCGCACGTAGAAGCGGCCGACGGGCGTGGGGTGCTCGTCGGTGCCGATGCCGATCGGGGCCGTGAGGACCACGTGCCCGCCTCGGAACAGCCGCGCCCGCAGCGCCCGCCGCTCCACGAGGAGCCTGGTGCGGACCTGTGTGTACCCGCCCAGCGAGCGGCGCGGCACCCACCCCGACGTGCCGTTCGGGAGCACCGCCAGCCGGGCCCTCACCCAGAGGCGGCCGCCCGCGCGCCGGGCGCGGCCGGCGACCTGGACGATGTTTGTCGTGCCCTCGGGGGTGCGCGCGTCCACGCGCGCGACCGCGGCCTGGTCCGCGCCGGGCGCGCGGCGGGCCGTGGTCGCTCGCCGGACCGGGGCCCAGCGGGCGAGGTCGCGATCCGGCGCGAGCGGTCGCGGCACCGGTATCCGGAAGGCCGGCGGCGGCGGCTCGGGCAGACCGAGCGGAGACGGCGGCTCGCGGTGGGCCGACGACGAGGCGACGACCACGACGCCGAGAGCGCACAGCACCGCTCCGAGCGACGCGTACGCGCGCCGGCTCATCAGCCGGTGAATCGGGGGCTACCGAAAGCGCTCGTGCGGGGCGCGGAGGTGACGAAGCCGGTGTCCGCGACCACGCGGAGCACCCTGCGCCGCGGGAGCGGCTCGTCGAACGCGTCCGGGGCCGGCACCACTCCCGCGAGCCTCCGGATCCAGGCGGCATGGCGCGCCTCGACCGAGTGGATCCGCAGCGCCGCCGCCAGGTAGGCGCGCGAGCGGATGCGCGGCGCCTGGTCCTTGTACGCGGCCGTGCCCAGGTCCTCGAAGGCCACGGCCGTCCGGCGGAACGCCGGCTGGTCCTCGGTGACTCCGCCGAAGTCGAAGCGCGGGCGCCTGATCGCCGCGCCGCCGAGCGCGTCGCGCAGCGCCGTCACGTGCGCACGCTCGTGCGCGCCCACCACCCGGGCCTGCTCGGCGAAGGCGCCCCGCAGCGCGCCGAGCCGCTCGGCCTCGGTGTAGAAGGCGGCCTGGAGGTACTCGAGCGCGAGCGCGTAGTTGAGGATGTCCTCGTCCGACCCCTGGGCCTCCGCGGCCGGCGCCGCGAGCCCGGCGGCCAGGACCGCGCCTCCGCCCAGGAGGCCGCGGCGGGTCAGCGCGCCGGCACGGCTCGCCGTCTCCTCGACGGCGCCGCCCCGGTCGAGCTCGGACAGGCGCAGCGCGCCGATCCTCACGGCCGCTCCAGCAGGCCGCGCCGCGCGAGCGACTCGCGCGACCGGTCCTCGCTCGCCGCCAGATCGGAGGCGCGCGGCGCGGGGGTGCTGCCCGCGAGCCCGCGCGCCCAGGAAGCGTGACGCGCCTCGACGGACGCGATCTTGGCCGCCTCTGCCAGCGCGTCAGGCGTGAGATTGGTGGCCTGCCCGTTGTACGCGGCCAGCCCGATCTCCTCGATTGCCGCCGCGGACGCCCGGAAGCGCCGGGGATCGCTCACGGTGTCGCCCAGGTCGAACTCGGGCAGCGAGCGCGCGTCCCTCCCGAGCAGGTCGCGCAGGGCGCCGAGATGGACGCGCTCGTGCTCGCCGACGCGCCCGGCGAACTCGCGCGTCTCGCCGCTCAGCTGCGCCCGCCGCAGGGCCTCCGCGTAGAAGCGCGCCTGCAGGCCCTCGATCAGGAGGACGAAGTTCAGCGTCTTCACGTCCTGCTCCGGGGACGGCGCCGACGCCGCCAGGCGTGGCAATCCCGCCAGGAGGACGCCGCCGCTGACCAGGGCGCCCCCGGCGACCACGGCACGCTCGAGGAAGCCTGTCCGGGACGTGCCGGGCCCGACCTCCGCCACAAGCTCCACCGTCACGCGCGCCGGCTCGGCATTGCGCTGGCTCAGGGCATGGAAACGACGCATTCCCAGGTTCCTGCGAGGCCGGCGCGGGTTCGGATCAGCGGAGGACGGCGACTGATCCGATCCCGCCGGGGTCACGAAGGAAGCGCCCAGGCCGGAGGGAACCGGCCCGAGCCACTCTCGGCAGCTGAACGACGTGCCGATCACCGACGGCGGGTTCGACAAGAGCCTGGAGATGCCGCAGGTGCTGAAGGCCGTCGAGCCGTTCGTCAAGTCCTAACGAGAGGAATCACATGCTCCCCGGAGTCGGACCCATGGAACTGATCGTCGTCCTGGTGATCGCGCTGGTCATCTTCGGGCCGAAGCGGCTGCCCGACCTCGGGCGCTCGCTCGGCGGCGGCATGCGCGAGTTCAAGAGCTCGATCAGCGGCGGGGAGGACTCTGGGAAGTCCTGACTCGCTTCTCTTGTTAGGGTTCCCTAAGTTCTGCTTAGGCACCCTAACGTGAGCGAGATCGAGACACTCGGAGAGGAAAGCGTGCTGGTCGCCGGCCACGGCGCCGACGTCGCGGTGGCCGTCACGCACGACTGGTTCGGGCGCATCGCGACCGTCCGGCTCGACCCCGCCCAGGCACTGCTCCTCGCGGAGGAGCTGGAGCGCGCCGTGCTGCGCTCCGAAGAGATCGCCTAGGCGACCACTTCCATCCCGACCTTGTCCTCGGCCGTCGCCTCGCGCGGGTTCTCGACCGCGAGCACGGCGTCAAGGGCGGCGATCGCCACGGCGAGCTGGGAGAGGTCGGGCTCGCGCGTGGTCAGCCGCTGCAGCTGGATGCCCGGCCACATCAGGGCCCGCGCCCACGCCTTGGTGCGGTTGCGCCCGAACCACTTGATCAGCTCGAAGGCGAGCCCGGCGACGATCGGGATCCCGAGCACGCGCGAGATGAACAGCCACTGCCAGTCGAGCTTCCCGAGCGGGGCGAAGACGACGATGGCCACGATCATCACGAGCAGCAGGAAGCTGGTGCCGCAGCGCGGGTGGAAGCGCGAGAACTGCTGGGCGTTCTCCGGCGTCAGCGGCTGGCCGGCCTCGTAGCAGGAGATCGTCTTGTGCTCCGCGCCGTGGTACTGGAAGACGCGCTGGAGGTCCGGCATCCGCGAGATCAGCCACAGGTAGGCGAGGAAGATCGTGATCCGGACCAGCTTCTCGATGACCACGAAGACGAACCCGTTCGGGATGTCGTCGCGGAAGATGTTCGTGAGCCCCGCCGGCAGCAGGAAGAACAGGCCGACGGCGAACAGCAGCGCGAACGCGATCGTCCCCGCCCAGGCGCCGCCGCTCAGCTCCTTGTGCTCGCCCTCCTCGTCGGGCGGCATCTGCGCGTTGGCGGAGATTCCGAGCGCCGCGAAGCCGATCTTGAGCGACTCGGCGAGCGCGACGGTCCCGCGGATCACCGGGAGCCGCAGCAGCCGGTGCTTCTTGGTCCAGGAGACGAGCGGCTCGGAGAAGACCTCGATGTCGCCCTTGGCGCCCTCCTTCGCGTCCGGGCCGCCGGCCTCGAGCTGCTCCGGCGAGGGCTTCCGCACCGCCACGGCCCACGTGGAGATGCCGCGCATCATCACGCCCTCGAGCACGGCCTGGCCGCCGATCGGGGCGTCCTTCGTGGCCTCCCGCGCCGGGCGCGGGGACGCGCCGTTGCTGGACGGGAGAGCGCTCACCTCGCCCATCGTATCGGCGCGGCGGCGCCTGTCCGCGAGCCTTCTCAGCGCTTCGTCAGGTCCTGGCAGGCCAGCTGGTGGCCGTTGTCGAGCTCGGAGGTCTCCGCGATCAGGCCGTCAGGATCGGCCTCGGCCGACGCGTAGCCGCCGCACTCTGGCGCCCGGATCGTCACCACCTTGGAGCTCTTCGAATACAGCAGCGGAACGGTCACGCTGCCTCCCAGCACCCCGTCCACCGAGAGGCTGACGGGCACGCTCTCCGCCGGCGCCTGCCCCCAGTTCATGACCTTCACGAAGTAGCGGTCGGTGTCTGGGTCCGCGGTCCTCTTCACGCCCGTGATCCGCACGCGCAGGTTCGGGAGCGCCTTCGGATCGGGGCAGCTCGCGGAGCGCCTGCGGGCCCGCTTGACGATCCTTCCGTCCTCGTCGAACCATCGGAAGTCGACCTTCATGGCGTAGACGCTCCCCTGCGCGAGGTTGCGCACGATCTGCCTGTAGCCGAAGCGCGCCACGCCGGGCCGCGACCGGTGCCACCGGCCGAGCTTCGGCGCGGAGACCGGAAGGAAGCCCTCGGTGCCGGTGCGCTCGAGCAGCGTGAAGCGCATGGCCATGCGCTCGCTGTCCTTGACGCCGCGCATCTTCCCGTGGAAGACGGCCTCGTCGAGCAGGCGCGAGCAGCGGTCCACCTTCACCCCCGCCGGCCAGGCGGACGCGGCCGAGCTCGGCGCGGCCCCCACGAGGAGCGCGAGCACCGCGGTTATGACGACGCGTTTGGCCATGCTCCGAGAGAACAGCTCGAAAGGCCGCTAGTTGCGCTGTCTAGCCGCGCGAACGAGCGGCGCGCCGGCGGAAGCGCTCCACGCGCCCGCCGGTATCGACCAGCTTCTGCTTGCCCGTGTAGAACGGGTGGCAGTTCGAGCAGATCTCCACGTGGAGCTCGCCCTTGGTGGAACGGGTCCAGAACTCGTTCCCGCACGTGCAGCGCACGTGTGCCGGGACGTACTCGGGGTGGGTCTCCTGCTTCATGGTCTCTCCGATTCTACTCACGGCCGCGCCTTCCGAAGTGCTCGCGGAACCAGGCGGTGAGCCGCGCCCACCAGCCGGGCCGGCCGCGCAGCCGGCGGCCGAAGCGGGCGGGCTCCGGCTGCTTCGCCCTGACCAGCGCGATCCAGTCGTCGAGCGGCAGCGTGCCCTCGATCAGCCGCGCCAGCGCCGACACCACCGGCGCCTCGAGCCCAGCCCGCTCGATCGCCCCGGAGAGCAGCCGCACCGTCTCGAGCGCCTCCACCGCCTGGCCCACGCGGTCCGGGATCTCGGCGGCGGGGATGCCCTGGGCGAGCAGCTCGCCCGCGGTTCGGTTGCGCGAGCTGGGGGCGAGCGCCGTGGCCACCAGGTCGCCGGTGCCGGCGCGGCCGACGAACGTCCGCGCCTGTCCGCCCGTGGTGACGGCGAGCGCCAGCACCTCGAGGAAGATGTCGGCCGCCGCCATCCCGGCGGCGTTGAGCCCCTGGGCCTGGGTCGCGCCGACCGCCACCGCGGCCGCGTTCTTCGCCACGCCGGCGAGCTCCACGCCGACCGGGTCGTCGGAGACCTCGCAGACGACGCCCCCGGCCTGGAACGCCTCGGCCACGCCGTGCGCGAGCACCTCGGAATGGGAGGCGGCCACGAGTCCGGCGCCCGACTCGACCATCTCGCGCGCGTGGGCGGGCCCGCCCACGCATGCCACTCGGTCGCCCCCGAACGCCTCCTCGAGCGCGATGGTCGGCGGCGTGCCGTCCGGCGGCACGAGGCCCTTCGCGAGCGAGACGACGCCGGCGCGGTCGGACACGCCCAGGTGGATGATCTCCCCGACCGCGTGCGCGATCGCCTTGGACGGCACGGCCACGAACACGAGGTCGGCGCGGCCGAGGTCGTCGGCCTCCGCCCCGAGCGCGTGGACGCGGAGGTCGCGCGGGATGTCCACCCCGGGCAGGTAGCGGGCGTTCTGCCGCGACTGGGCCAGCTCCGCGGCCTGCTCCGGGCCGCGCGTGAGCAGCGTGGTCCTCAGACCGGCGCGCTCGAGGAGGAGCGCCACCGCGGTGCCGAAGGAGCCCGCGCCGACTACGGCGACGCGGCGTGCATGCTGGCCCGGGTAGCGGATGTGGGCACGCTATCGGCGCGGGCGGACCAGGAACTCCTCGAGCCGCTCGTTGAAGCCGGGCACGCGCTGCACCGGGTGGCCGGCCCCGGGCAGGCGCAGCCGCTCGCCGCCCGCCCGCTCCGTGATCAGGTCGCAGATCCGCTCGATCGCCGGGTTGTGCTCGCCGGACACCGAGAGGACGGGAACGCCGGCCGTGCGCACCGCGGCCAGGTCCGGGCGCGCCTCGACGGGCGCGCGCAGGTGAAGGGCCAGCCGCGTGAGCCGCTCGATCCGGCGGGCGTCGGCGGCGTCGCGCGGGCGCTTGACGCCGGCCATCGTCAGGAAGCGCCAGTGCGCCTCGGGGTCGTCCTCGGTCTCACCTGAGGTGAAGCGCGCGGACAGCTCCATCATCGGGCTGATCAGCGGGTCGTCCGGTCCGAGCGCGAACAGCGGCGGCTCGATCAGCACGAGCGAGTCGAGCTCCTCCGCGCGCCGTCCAGCGACGATCGCGGCCGACAGCCCGCCGTACGAGAACGCGACCAGCCTGTCCCCCGGCTCGACGAGGGCGTCCAGGTCCTCGGCGTCGGCCTCGAAGTCCTGGCGCTCGGCCGGCGGGCTCTCCCCGTACCCGCGCCGCCACGGGATCACGAGCGTCCAGCGCTCGGCCAGCGGCAGCTGCCGCTCCCAGGAGAGCTCGGGCCCGACGCCTCCGTGCACGAGCACCAGGCGCGGCCCGCTGCCCTCGGTGCGCACGGCCAGCTCCACGCTCGCATCTTCTCGCAGTACGGTGTCGGCCGTGACCCACGCGATCGTGCTCATCAAGGCGGCCCACGACTCCCTCGACGGCCTGGGCGAAGTGCTCGCCGACGTGGACGGCGTGGCCGAGGCCTACTCGGTCACCGGCGAGTGGGACTTCGTCGCGATGGTGCGCGTGAGCGAGACCGAGCGCCTGGCGGACGTCGTGGCGGCGGGGCTCGCGAAGCTTCCGGGCATCGAGCGCACGCACACGATGGTCGCCTTCGAGGTCTACTCGAAGCACGACCTCGAGTCGATGTTCTCGATCGGCGAATAACCAGCGACCGGCCAGCGCACGCTGGGGTCCGGGGGCGCGAGCCCCCGGCTGCCATCAGGTCTGCTGGTAGTTCGGCCCGTCGCCGCCCTCGGGCGGCGTCAGCCGGCCGCCCTTGGCGGTGATCGCCCCGCACTGCACGCAGTTCGACGGGGTGATGTGCAGCTTGACCTCGTGCTTGCCGTCGAGCTTCCCGTTGCCGTTCTGCTGCGCGGCCTCGAGCTCCTCCTCGGGCACCTCGTAGACCTGCGCTGGGCACATGTTCTGCCACATGAGCGCCACCTCGAGCGGGACCTTGTCCTGCACGCGGATGTGGTTGGGCGCGTCGTCGCGCGTCGCGTTGCCCGTGGTGAAGACCGAGGACAGCTTGTCGAAGGTCTTCTTGCCGTCCGGCTTCGGGTAGTCGCGCTCCTTGCCGATGAACACGTCCACCGTGGCGTCGTCGTGCGTGGCCCAGCGGCCGCCGGGGAAGCGCCCGCCGGAGACCTCCATCGCGTTGACCACCGCGCCGCCGACGAAGAAGCCCTTCGCGAACGGCTGGCGCATGTTCCGGGAGCGGCGGATGTCCGTCTCGATCTCCGAGCCCTTGACCTTCTCCGTGTAGTTGGAGAGGTCGTCGATGGACCCGGCCTTCAACCGCTCGAAGATCGACTCGGCCGCGAACATGCCCGCGTGCATCGCGAGGTGCACGCCCTTCAGCTTCGGGATGTTGACCATGCCGGCGCCGTCGCCGGCGATGACCATGCCCGGGGCCCAGAGCTTGTCCGGCATCGCCCAGTAGCCGCCGGAGGGGATCGTCTTGGCCCCCCAGCCCACGCGCTTGCCGCCCTCGATGATCTTCGCGACAAGCGGATGCGACTTCAGCTCCTGGAGCGCGTCGTGCACCGAGAAGCGGGCGTCGCGGTAGTCGAGGCCGACCACGAACCCCATCGACACCTTGTCCTCGCCCATCGGGTAGAGGAACGAGCCGCCGAACTCGCGGTACTTGGCCGCGAACCTGAGCGGCCAGCCCATCGTGTGGATCACGCGGTCGAGCGGCTGCTCGACCTCCCAGATCTCCTTGACGCCGAGCTCCCACTGCTGCGGGTCCTCGGAGCCGAGGCCGAAGTGGCGGATCGCGGCGCCGGTGAGATGGCCCTGGGTCCCCTCGGCGAGCACGGTGGCCTTGGCCATCAGGTCGGCGCCGGGCTCGAAGTTCGAGAGCTCCTGGCCCTCGCGCCCGCGGCCCTTGTCCCCGCTGCGCACGCCCACCACGCGGCCGTCGTCCACGAGCAGCTTGGCGGCGGCGGTCTCGCCGAGGATGTACACGCCGGCGTCCTCGGCCTGCTGGGCGAGCCAGCGGCCGAGCTGAGCGACCGACGTGACGTGGTTGCCGTGGTTGCGGAACGGCGGCGGGGTCGGCTTGAGCGGGATGGCCCGCTTCGAGTTCGGCAGCAGGTAGACCGCGTCCTTCGGGACCGTCCCGTAGGTCGGCCACTCCTCCTCGGGCAGGTCCGGGAAGAGCTTCTTCATCGCCGACGGGTTCATCATCGCCCCCGACAGCAGGTGCGAGCCCGGCCCCTTGCCCTTCTCCACGAGCGCCACCGGCACCTCGCCGAGCGACTCGAGCAGAGCCTCGTCCTCGGCGAGCAGCTGCGTCAGCCGGATCGCGCAGGCCAGGCCCGCCGGGCCGCCCCCGACGATCGCCACGCCGACCTCGATCCGCTCGTCCTCCGGATCGGTCGGCGCACCGACGAACTCCTTCTCGGAGTCGACGGGCGGCGGGAACTCGATGGGGGCGGTCGGCACCGGCTAGCCCTTCTTGGCCTTAACGGCCTCGGTGAGCTTGGGGACGATCTTGTTCAGGTCGCCGACCACGCCGAGGTCCGAGAACTCGAAGATCGGCGCGTTCGGGTCCTTGTTGATCGCGACGATGTTCTCCGAGCTCTGCATCCCGACCTTGTGCTGGATGGCCCCGGAGATCCCGGCCGCGAGGTAGAGCTTCGGCGCGACGGTCTTGCCCGTCTGGCCGATCTGCGCGGCGTAGGGGTACCAGCCGGCGTCCACCACCGCGCGGGTGGCGGCCACCGCGCCGCCGAGCGCCTCGGCGAGCTGCTCGCACATCTCGAAGCCCTCGGCCTTGCCGAGCCCGCGGCCGCCGGCCACGAGGATGTCGGCGTCCTCGATGTTCACGTCGGCGCCGCGCTGCTCGCCGCGCTGGACCATCGTCGCCCTGGTCGAGTGCTCCTCGAGCTGGACGTCCACGTCCACGACCTCGGCCGCGCCGCCGCCCGTCTCCTTGATGTCGAACGCGTTGAGGCGGCCGATGATGATCCCCGGCTCGCCCACGTAGCCCACATCGACGATCGCCGAGTCCTGGAGGATCGGCCGCTCGGCCACGAGGCCGCCGTCCTGGACCTTCACCGCCGTGACCTCCATGGTCACTCCGGCGCCGAGCCGCGCGGTCAGGCCCGCGCCGATCTCGAAGCCCAGCAGCCCGCCTCCGAACAGGGCGTACTTGTAGCCCTCGTCCTGAATGACCTTGGCCATCGCGTCGACGACCGGCTGCGCCAGGCCCTCGGGCGCCTTGGCGCGGTAGACCTTCTGGGCGCCGTAGTTGCCCAGCGTGGCGCACAGCTCGTCGGTCAGGTCGTCGCCTCCGACGACCACGACGCCGGCCTCGCCGCCGAGCTCGCCGGCCAGCCGGGCGCCCTCGCTGACGGCCCCGAGCGAGTTCTTGTTGAACTCGCCCTCGTAGTGAAGTGCGTAAGTGAGGACGCTCATGCCAGCAGCTTCCTTTCCTCCAGCCAGGAGACGATCTTCTCGACCGTCTCGTTCGTGTCCTCGTCCTCGATGATCTCGCCGGCCTGCTTCTGCGGCGGCGGGTTGATGCCGAGGACAGCGGTGTGGGAGCCGGCCTCGCCGACCCTGTCAGCCTCGATGCCGACGTCCGCGGTGGAGCGGGTGTCGAGCGGCTTCTTCTTGGCGCCCATGATCGCCTTGAGCGACGGGTAGCGCGGCTCGTTGATCGCGTCGCCCACCGAGATCACCGCGGGCAGCTGCACGTCCACGGTGTCGTAGCCGTACTCGGCCTGGCGCTCGCAGCGGAGCGAGCCGTCCTGGACGTCGATCTTGATGACCTGCGTGAGCGAGGGCATCTTGAGGTGGTCCGCCACGACGGCGCCGATGGTGTAGCACTCGCCGTCATCCGACTGCTGGCCCAGCAGCACCAGGTCGGGGGACTCGGACTCGAGCACCTTGGCGAGCGCGTAGCCGGTGGCGCACACGTCCGAGCCGGCGAGCGCCTCGTCGGTCAGGTGCACCGAGCGGTCGGCGCCCAGCGAGACCGCCTTGTGCAGCGCGCGAAAGGCGGACTCCGGGCCCATGGTCACGGCGACGATCTCGTCGACGTCCACGGCGCCGCCCTCGCGAATCTGCATGGCGGCCTCGATCGCGTGGGTGTCGAACGGATTCAGGTTCTTCTCGCCGGAGCGGTCGAGGCGCTTGGAACCCTGGTCCATGCGCTTCTCGACTGCTGCGTCTGGAACCTCTTTGACGAGGACGCAGATCTTCACGGGAAAGGTTCTCCTTCGTTGTTACGGAGCGGGCTGAAAGGCGGGTCGCCCGCAGGCGGAGGGCATTGTACCCAAGCTGTTGACTGACGAGTCAATCGCCTGCCCAGACCCCCTCCCCGGCCAAGTCGTCGACAAAACTCGCCATATGGGCCAGAAATGTCCACGACTCCGGAACGACGAGGGGCCGGCGCTGCGGCCGGCCCCTCGAAACGGCTGTCCGGACGGCTACGCGGCCACGGGCTCCGGCACCGCGCCGATCTCGACGCGCTCCGGCTCCACGACGACCTCGCCGCGCTCGATGTCCTGCTCGCGGACCAGCCAGAGGGCCGCGATCGCCCCGGCGATGGCCAGGATCCCGCCGAGCATCAGGATGTCGTTCATCCCCGAGAGGAAGCCCTCGCGCGCGGCGTTGCCCACGGTCTCGCGGCTCCCGGGCGGCACTGCTCCGAGCGCGCCGTCGAGGTTGCCGGACGAGACCGCCTCGACCAGCTGCCGCGGACGCTCGCCCGTGGCGGCCTGCGTGCCCGCCGCGAGCTCCTCGACCTTGGCCGCGCCGCGGCCCAGGAAGATCGCGCCCCAGGCGGCGATGCCGATGGCGATGCCCACCTGCCGGAACGTGTCGTTGATCCCGGAGGCCATGCCGCTCTGCTCCTTGGGCACGACCGAGACCGCCACGTCGGCGATCACGGGGTTGATGATCCCCACGCCCGCGCCGGACAGGATGAAGCCGGCCAGCAGCGCGGTCCAGTCCGAGGTCGGGTCGAGGCCGCCCATGAGCAGGAGGCCGACGCCGGTGATCACGAGTCCGGCGCTCATCAGGTAGCGGGCCTGCACCTTCGCGAGCAGCGCCCCCGTGCCCGCGGCGACGAAGAAGTTCGTCACGGTCAGCGGGAGGTAGATCAGCCCGGCCTCGAGCGGCTCGTGCCCGAGGTATCCCTGCAGGTAGAACGTGATGTACAGGAACAGGGAGAACATCGACGAGGAGACGGCCAGCGCCGCCAGCTGCACGCCGGTGAAGGCGGGCTTCTTGAAGAAGTGCAGCGGCAGCATGGGCTCCCTCACGCGCGTCTGGATGACCAGGAAGGCCGCCATCAGCGCGCCCGAGGACGCGAGCAGCGACACGATCAGGGTCGAGCCCCAGCCCTCGTCGTTGCCGCGGATGAGACCGAGCACGAGCAGGAACAGGGCGGTCGAGAAGGTGACGAGACCGGCCCAGTCGATCCGCGACGCGTTCGGGTCACGCGACTCCTGCACGTGCGAGTAGGTGACGACGAGCGCCGCCAGGCCGATCGGGACGTTCAGGAAGAAGATCGACTCCCAGCCGATCCCCTCGACGAGCGCACCGCCCACGAGCGGCCCGAAGGCCACGGCCACGCCGATGGTCGCGCCGTAGACGCCCATGGCCACGCCACGCTCACGCCCCGGCTTGAACTCCTGCGCGACGAGCGCGAGCGAGACCGCGAACATCACGGCGCCGCCGACGCCCTGGATCGCCCGGGCGACGTTCAGGAACGTCGGGTCCGGCGCGAATCCCGCGAGGGCCGACGCGACGGTGAAGATCCCGAGGCCGACCGCGAACACCCGCCTGCGGCCGAGCCGGTCGGCGAGCACGCCGGCCGTCAGCACCAGAGCGGCGAGCGACAGCGTGTACGCATCGATCACCCACTGGAGCTCGGTGAAGCTGGCACCGAGGTCGTCGTGAATCGCGGGTAGCGCGGTGTTGACGACGGTGATGTCGAGCAGAAGCATGAACGTCGCGACGCTTACGACGATCAGGGTCCACCACTTGCGATGCATCTGAGGCCTCCTATAATCAGTCAGGCTGCTTTACGATCAGGCTGGATTATCAAGCGACCTTACCAAGAAGTCAAGCTACCTGACCAAACTGTGACCGACCTCACGTACCAGCGCCCGATCCCCGCCCTGCTCACCGACGTGAAGAACGCCGCCGTCGGCAGGCTGTTCGCGCGCATGGGCGACGCCGGCTTCGGCGACGTCCGCGAGGGGCACGGCTGCGTCTTCGGCTTCATCGACATGGAGCACGGCTCGCGCCTGACGGACCTGGCCGAGGCGTCCGGGTTCACGAAGCAGTCCGTCGGCGAGGCCGTGGCGGAGCTCGAGCGGCTCGGCTACCTCGAGCGGAGAGCCTGCCCCGACGACGGCCGCGCGAAGATCATCCACCTCACCGACCGCGGCCGCGAGGCGGCGCTCACCGGGCGCCGGATCTTCGCCGAGATCGAGGCGGAGTGGGCCGAGGAGGTGGGCGCGGAGGCGGTCGCCGCCATGCGCGCCGCCGCCGAGCGAATCGCCGAGCTCGAGGGTTCGGGCCGCTAGGCGAGTCCCTCGACGAGGCCCGGGCCTCCGGTCCGGACCACGCGGCCCGGCCTCAGCCCCGCGGCGCGGAACAGCGCCTGGATCTCCTCGGCCGAGCGCTCACGGCCGTCGTCGCACACGTTCATCATCTGGATGTCCGACAGCGACGCGATGAGGTTTGCCTCGTTGCGCTCCTGGAGGTACTCCACGACCACGAGCCGCGAGCCCTCCGGCATCGCCGCTCGCAGGGTGCGCAGGATCGTGGCGCAGGCCTCGTCGTCCCAGTCGTGGAGGATGTTCTTCATCAGGTAGACGTCGGCCTTCGCCTCGATGGAGCGGAAGATGTCGCCCTCGGTCAGCTCGACCCGCTCGCGGAGCCCCCGGCCCGCGAGCCAGCCGTCCGCCTCGGCCAGGACGCCGGGCGCGTCCACGAGCACTCCGCGCAGCCCCGGGCGCGCGTCCAGCACCGCGGCGAGCAGGGTGCCCACCCCGCCGGCCACGTCGCAGACGACGCCCGCGTCCGGCCAGGAGTAGCCGCCGACGATGAACGGCACGTCCTGGAGCGTCCCGGCGCGCATCCCGCCCGCGAACATGCGCTCCTCGTCGGGATGCTCCGCAAACCACTGCCAGACGGAGCGCCCGTGCACGCGCGGGAAGGCCGACCGGCCCGTTCGCACCGTCTCGGTCAGGTCGGCCCACGCGTCCGAGTTCGACCTGCTGGCGAAGTAGCGCGCCCAGTCGCGGACGCTCAGCGGGTGGTCGCTGCGGAGCGCCTGGCCCGAGCGCCCCAGCGTGAAGCGCCCGCTCCGGTCCAGCTTGAAGATCCCGCTGAGCGACATGGCGCGCATCAGGCGGTGGAGCGCGTCGGCGTTCACGCCCAGCCGGGACGCCAGCTCCTCCGCGGTGGCCGGGCCCTCGGCCAGCTCGTCGGCCACGCCGAGCTCCGCGACGGTGGCGAGCATCTGCGTCCGCGCGATCCCGACCGACTGGTCGAACACGGCCGCCTGGGGCGGGACCAGGCGGTCTGCGAGCGCCAGCAGCCGCCCCCTCAGCGCGAGCACGGCCCGAACCGCGGCGGCGGGAGGCGGGCGGCGCGGCAAGGCTAGGCCGGAACGGCCGAGCGGATGTAGTCGACGATCCCCTGGACCGGCGAGCCCGGCGTGAACACCTCGGCCACGCCCAGCTCCTTGAGCTCGGGGATGTCCTCCCCGGGGATGGTGCCGCCGACCACGAGCACGACCTCGTCGGCGCCGGCGGCCTTCAGCCCCTCGGCGATCCGCGGCACGAGCGTCATGTGCGCGCCCGAGAGGATCGACAGCCCGACCGCGTCCGCGTCCTCCTGGATCACGGTCTCCACGATCTGCTCCGGCGTCTGGTGGAGGCCCGTGTAGATGACCTCCATGCCCGCGTCGCGCAGGGCGCGGGCGATGATCTTGGCGCCGCGGTCATGGCCGTCCAGGCCGGGCTTCGCCACGACCACGCGGATCTTCCGGCCGGTGCTCACCAGCCGATGCGACCGGCGGGCTGCGCGCCTTCGGCAGCCGCACGCCGCCGGACGCCCACGCCGAGCCCCATCATGAGGAGCCCGAGCAGTCCGAGGGCGAGTGCATCCATCCCCGTCGAGGGGAGCGACGGGCCATCGTCCGTCGTGCCCGCGCCGGTGCCCGCCGCGGTGTCGCCGGTGTCGCCGGACGCGCCGTCGTCCGTGCCGCCGGTGCTGGCACCCTCAACCACGACCGTGCCCTTCATGTTCGGGTGCGGCTGGCAGTAGTAGGTGAAGGTGCCCGCCGTGTCGAACGTGGCCGAGCCCGACTCGCCCTGGCTCAGGATGCCGGTGTCGAACTCCCCGCCGTCCGCCGTCGCCGTGTGGCCCACGTCGTCCTGGTTGGTCCAGGTAACCGTGTCGCCGACGTTGACCGTCACGCTCGCCGGGCCGAAGGCGAAGTCCTGGATGGTCACGCTCTGGGAGGCGGACGCGATGGCCTCGGCCGGCTGCTGCTTCTTCGCCGGCGTCTCGTCCAGCGTCTGAACCTCGGGCGCGGCCGGCTTAGGCGCCGGGGCCGGGGCCGGGGCGGTCGTCGCCGGCGCGGGAGCGGGCGCGGGGGCCGGCGCAGGCGCCGGCGCGGGAACCATGGTCGCGGGGGCCGGAGCCGCGGTGGTGGCCGCCGGATCCGGCGTCGCCTCGTCCTGGGCCGCGAGCGACGCGGGCAGGATGGCCGCGGCCACGAGCACGTAGACCATCCCAAGGAAGACGAGGCGCCTCATCGGCTCGGCAATCTAGCGGTTAGCGCCAGTGAGTGAAGCGGTAGTCGGCGCGGTGCACCGTGCCGTCGGCCAGCCCGAGAAGCAGCTGACGGCAGGAGCCCGCCCACGAGCGGCTCGTCTTCCAGAGCAGGACGTAGCCGTGCCCCCAGCGGGTGCGGCGGACCCGCGCCCGCCGGCCCGTGGCCGGCTCCGCGCCGGACCCGCACTCGACCTCCGCGACCTGCGGGTATCCGGAGGCGAGCACGTGACGCCCGTGGAAATCGCCGAGCGAGAAGCGCACGAGCGTCACGCGGCCGGCACGCACCCTGTTCACCTCGGGCCGGTCCTTCACCGGCCAGAGGAAGCCGAAGTCGTAGATCACGCGATATGAGGCGCTCGCCGAGGCGGCGTTTCCGGACTCGTCCGAGGCGCCGACGGTGAAGGTGTGCTCGCCCACCGAGGAGGTGTCGAGCGGATCGCCGTCCGGCACGTCGCCTGCGCAGGTCGCGAGCGCGTCGTCCGAGCAGCCGTAGTCGGCGAGCACGCTCTCGCCGAGCAGGTACACGGCGCCGTCGAGGGGCGCGCGCAGGTCGATCGCCGGGGGCGTCTCGTCCACCACCTGCACGGTGTGCGTCACGACGGTCTCGTTGCCGGCGTTGTCGGTCGCCGTCACGGTGATCGCGCGCGGCCCGGGCGTCGTGGTGTCGAGCGCCGACCCGTTCGGGACGCTGCCCTCGCAGGCCGCGAGGCCGGACCCGCCCTCGTCCGTGCACTCGTAGGCCACGGTCACGGCCGCGCCGAGCGCGAACTCGGCGCCGTCGGCCGGCTCCAGGTCCACGACCGGCGGCGTCTCGTCGGGCGGCGCGCAGCCGGCCGTCCCGGTGAGCGTGATCCGGTAGTCGCCGGGCAGGCCCTCGCGGCCGCCCCAGCCCGCGAGCGGCTCGCCTCCGCCGGGGCCGCTCGGGGCAAGCACGCCGCCGCCCGAGAAGATCGCTCCGGAGCCGCTCTCCGGGTCGCGGTCGTAGGGGGTGACGGCGAGCAGGTAGACGCCCGGCGCGGTGGGCGTGAGCGCGTCGAACGCGGGGAGCGTCGACTGGCGGGTGGCCTGCGAGTCGTCGTTTCCGTAGACGCCCAGGCCGGAGGCGTCGAACAGGTAGAGCTGCGTGTCGAGCTGGGTGCCCCCGACGGTGGTGGCGGAGAAAGTCCCTCCGCCCTCGACGCAGACTCGGTAGAGGTCCTGGTCGTCGCCGGCCCCGATCGAGCCGTCGATCGCGTCCACCGGCGTGCCGGACAGGTCCTGCGCCGTCGCCGGGAGGTCGCCCGCGTCCCCCGTCTCGGTCGCCGCCATGGCGGGGACGGCGAGCACGAGCCCGGTCATGAGGATCGCTGTGAGTGCGGTGAGGAGCTTCACGAATAGGTGAGGCCCCCGTGCCACGCTACGGGAGCCCCCACGAAAACAGCTTCGGCATGCGGGATCGCGCGGCTTAGCCCGAGCGGAACGGCTTGGACGCCTGAGCTAGAAGACCGGCGTCTCGGTGTACGTGCCGAACACGCGCTGGAGCGACTCGACGATCTCGCCCTCGCTCGCGTGCGCGCGCGCTGCGACGAGCAGCGGCTCCATCAGGTTGCGCCCGCTCGCCGCCGCGTCGCGGAGCTCCGAGAGCGCCTCCTCGACCTCGGCCGAGTCGCGCCGCGCGCGCACTGCCTGGACCCGGCCGATCTGCTTGCGCTCGAGCTCCGGCGGGATGCGGAGGATGTCCGTGTGGGCGTCGTCGACCGACTGGTAGCGGTTGACCCCGACCACGATCCGCTGGCCGCGCTCGATCTCCTCCTGGAGCTGGAAGGAGGCATCCGCGATCTCGCGCTGCGGGAAGTTCTGCTTGATCGCGTCCACCATCCCGCCGAGCTCGTCGATCTTCGCGAAGTAGGCGTATGCGGCTTCCTCCATCCGATCGGTCAGCGCCTCCACGAAGTACGAGCCGCCGAGCGGATCGATCGTGTTCGTCACGCCGGTCTCGTGGGCGATCACCTGCTGCGTCCTCAGCGCCACCCGCACCGCCTCCTCCGTCGGCAGCGCCATCGCCTCGTCGTAGCTGTTCGTGTGCAGCGACTGCGTGCCGCCGAGCACCGCCGAGAGCGCCTCGGTCGCGGTCCTCACGATGTTGTTCAGCGGCTGCTGGGCCGTCAGCGACACGCCCGCCGTCTGGCTGTGGAAGCGCATCAGCAGCGAGCGCTCGTCGCGGGCTCCGTAGGTGTCGCGCAGCTCGCGCGCCCAGATCCGCCGCGCCGCGCGGTACTTCGCGATCTCCTCGAAGAAGTCGATGTGGGCGTTGAAGAAGAACGAGAGCCGCGGCGCGAAGGCGTCCACGTCGAGCCCCCGCTCGACCGCGTGCTCCACGTAGGTGAAGCCGTCCTTGAGCGTGAAGGCGAGCTCCTGCTGGGCCGTCGAGCCGGCCTCGCGGATGTGGTACCCGGAGATTGAGATCGGGTGCCAGCGCGGCATCCGCTCCGCGCAGAACTCGACCATGTCGGTGACCAGGCGCATCGCCGGGTCGATCGGGAAGCACCACTCCTTCTGGGCGATGTACTCCTTGAGGATGTCCGTCTGGATCGTGCCGGCGAGCTGCTCGGGTGGCACGCCCTGGCGCTCCGCGGCTACCACGTAGAAGGCCAGCATCACGGCGGCCGGGGCGTTGATCGTCATCGACGTGGAGACGTCGCCCAGCGGGATACCGCCGAACAGCGTCTCCATGTCGTCGAGCGTGTCCACCGCCACGCCCTCGCGGCCCACCTCGCCGAGCGAGCGCGGGTGGTCCGAGTCGTGGCCCATCAGCGACGGCATGTCGAACGCCGTGGAGAGCCCGGTCTGGCCGTGGTCGAGCAGGTAGCGGAAGCGCTCGTTCGTCTCCTCGGCCGTCCCGAAGCCGGCGAACTGCCGCATCGTCCAGAGCCGGCCGCGGTACATCGACGGATAGACGCCGCGCGTGAAGGGGAACTCGCCCGGCAGCCCGATCCGCGCGGGCTCGGGGAGGTCCTCCTCCGTGTAGAGCGGCCGCACCTCCTCGCCGGACAGCGTCGTGAAGAGCGCGTCGCGCTCGGGGGTCGCGGCGTAGCGCTCCCGGTACCAGCGCTCCGCGTCGGTCATCGGCCTCGGCTCGACTGCCATCGCTCGGGAGAGTCTAGGCTCGGTCCATGGACAGCGCCGAGCTTGCGCGCGAGGCCTTCGCCGCGCTGTCCCGTCGCGATTTCGACGGGTTCGTCGAGCTGATGCATCCCAACGTCGAGTTCACCTCGCTGATCGCGGAGCCGGAGGCGAAGCTCTTCTGCGGCCACGCGGGCGTCCGTCAGTTCCTCGATCAGATGCTGAGCGTCTTCCCCGACTTCACGCCCGAGGTGGAATGGAGCGAGTCGCACGGCCCGGTGGCTCTCTCGAAGGTGCATTTCCAGGGCACCGGCGCCGGGAGCGGTATGGCGATCGAGCAGACCGCCTGGCACGTCGCGTGGGAGCGCGACGGCAAGGTCATCGGCTGGCGGCTCTACCGGACCGAGGAGGAGGCCCGCGAGGCGCTCACCATGGCTTGGGAAAGCGCCGCCGCGGCCGCGCGCGAGCAGCCAGATAGCCCCCGGTCCCGCCGATGAGGCCGAGGGCGCCGACGGCGGCGCCCAGCTTGATGCGCCGGCCCAGCTTGTCGAAGCGCATGATCCGCCAGCCCTCGGCGCGCGCCACGCGGTGGAGCTCCGAGTCGGGGTTGACCGCCACCGGATGGCCGACCGCCCGCAGCATCGGCAGGTCGGACTCCGAGTCCGAGTAGGCGTACGACTCGGTGAGGTCGATCCCGCGCTCGGCTGCGAGCTCGCGGATCGCGGCGGCCTTGCCGTCGCGGTAGGTGAAGGGCCCGGCCGAGCGGCCGGTGTACACGCCGTCCCTCACCTCGGAGCGCATCCCGATCCCGCCGTCGAGCACCAGCACGTGGGCGAGCATGTCGGCAAGCTCCTGAGACGCCGCGGTCACGATGAACACCGGCCTTCCGGCGTCCTGGTGTGAGTAGGCCTCGTCGAGCATGTCCTTGTAGATGAGCGGCAGGACCCCGGCGAGTACGTCGGGCGCCAGACGCGCCAGGTCGAGCACCCGCCAGCCGGCGATCGCGTCGAGGATGCGCTGCTTCAGCTCCTCGGTCCCCTCGTCCGTCGAGCCGTTCAGTCGGAAGCGGATGTTCGCCCAGGCGTCGCTCAGGATCTGCCGGCGCGACAGCATCCCCGCGCGGTATGCCGCGCGCCCGAAGTGGATCGCGCTCGAGCCCTCGATGAGGGTCTTGTCCAGGTCGAAGAAGGCTGCGCCCCGCGGATCGGCCATGGCCCCGAGGGTACGCTGCACCCCGTGGACGCGACCTTCGAGGAGCGGATCCGAGCCGCCTACGCCGCGTTCGTGGCCGGCGACCTGGACGCCACGCTGGCCCACATCTCGCCCGAGATCGTCTTCATCAACCCGGAGTACGCCGTCGACGGCGGGACGGCCACCGGCCTGCCCGCGCTGCGCGGGGCGCTCGACCGGCTCCACGAGAACTTCCTCGAACTGTCGATCGAGATCGGCGAGATCCTGGAGGCCCCCGGTGCCGTGGTCGTCACCTCGCGCTGGCGTGGCGAGGGCCGCGTGAGCGGGGCGCCGATCGACCAGATGCTGACGCACGTGTTCGACTGCACGGGCGGCAGGGTCGTGAAGTGGCGCTGGTTCCGCTCGCAGGCAGAGGGCCGGGAGGCGGCGGGGCTTTGATCGACCCCGCGCTCGAGCGCCGGATCCGCCGCGCCTACGCGGACTTCGCGCGGGGCGACCTGGACGCCGCGATGGCGGGCTTCGCGCCCGAGGCCGAGCTGGTCAACCCGGAGTACTCCATGGAGGCCGACAGCTCGGGCCGGGACGCCCTGCGAGAGAGCTTCGAGGCCATGCACGCGCAGTTCGAGTACGAGTCCCTGGACGTGGTCCACATCGAGGCGACGCCGAGAGGGGTGCTGGCGGAGGTCCGGGCGCGGGCCACCGGCCGGGGCAGCGGGGTGCCCATCGACGAGACGTTCACGCACGTCCTCGACATCCGGGACGGCCGGATCGTGGCCTACCGCTGGTTCAGCACCCGCGCCGAGGGGCGCGCGGCCGCCGGGCTCGGCTGACGATGGATCCCGCGGTCGAGCAGCGCCTCCGCAGCGCCTACGCCGCGTTCGTCGCGGGTGACGTGGACGCAGCGGTCGCCGGCATCCACCCCGACGCCGAGCTCGTCAACCCGCCCGACGCGATCGAGACGGGCACGCGTCACGGGAGGGAGGAGCTGCGCGCGACGTTCCGGCGGCTCCACGACGAGTTCGAGTTCGAGTCGCTCGACGTCCTCGAGATGTTCGAGGGTCCGAGCGGAGTCGTGGTCGTCTCCCACTGGGTGGGCCGGGGCCGGAGAAGCGGGGCACCGCTCGAGGCGATGCTCACGCACGTGTTCGAGCTGAACGACGGCCTCGTCGTGACCTACCGCTGGTTCCGCAGCATCGCCGAGGGGCGCGCCGCGGCCGGATTGTGAGCCTCCGTGCGCACCCGGCCGAGCCGGGTGCTTCGGCCCGGCCTAGCCGCCGTTGACCTCGACGATGACCGCGTCGCCCTGGCCGCCGCCGGAGCAGATCGCCGCCACGCCGAGCCCGCC
Organism: Thermoleophilaceae bacterium; assembly: GCA_016929195.1. Classification (GTDB taxonomy): domain Bacteria; phylum Actinomycetota; class Thermoleophilia; order Solirubrobacterales; family Thermoleophilaceae; genus JACVRW01. The sequence goes on along the minus strand of JAFGJG010000051.1, from coordinate 17,426 downwards.
GCCGCGGCGGCGCAGCTCGTTCACGAGCGTCATCAGGATGCGCGCGCCGCTGGCGCCGATCGGGTGGCCCAGCGCGATCGCGCCGCCGTTGACGTTCACCTTCGACTCGTCCACGCCGAGCATGCGCATCGAGTTGAGCGCCACCGAGGCGAACGCCTCGTTGATCTCGAACAGATCCACGTCCTCGACGGCGATGCCGGCCTGGTCGAGCGCCTTCTTCGCCGCGTTGGCGGGGGTGCGGGCCAGGTAGGGGAAGTCGTCCGCCACCGCCGCCTGGCCGACGATCGTGGCCAGCGCCGGGCGGTTGTTCGCCTTCGCCCACTCGTCGCTCGCGTACACGATCGCGCCGGCGCCGTCGTTCACTCCGGGGGCATTGCCCGCCGTGTGGGAGCCGTCCTTGTTGAACGCGCCCTTGAGGCCCGCCAGCGCCTCGAGCGTGCTGCCGCGCCGCGGCCCCTCGTCGACCTCGACGGTGGTGTCCCCCTTCCTCGACTTGACCGTGACCTGCACGATCTCCTCGGGCAGGCGGCCCTCGTCGGTGGCCTGGATCGCCAGCTCGTGGCTGCGCAGCGCGAACTTGTCCATGTCGGCGCGGGTGATCTCGAGCTCGTCGCCGACCTCGTCCGCCTCGGCGCCCATCCCCTTGCCGGTGAACGGGTTCGTCAGACCGTCGTGCATCATCGCGTCGAGCGCCTTGGCGTCGCCCATGCGGAGGCCGAAGCGGGCGCCCGGGAGCAGGTAGGGCGCGTTCGACATCGACTCCATGCCGCCGGCGACCGCGACCTCCACGTCGCCCGCGCGCACGGCCTGGTCCACGATCCCGCCCGCGCGGAGCCCGGAGGCGCAGACCTTGTTGACCGTCTCGGAGGAGACCTCCTTCGGGATCCCGCCCTTGATCTGCGCCTGGCGGCTCGGGATCTGTCCCTGGCCGGCCTGGAGGACCTGCCCGAAGACCACGTGCTGGACCTGCTCGGGCGCCACCTCGGCGCGCTCGAGGGCGGCTGCGATGGCGGTGCCGCCGAGGTCGGTGGCGTCGAGCGAGGACAGGCCGCCGCCGAGCTTCCCGAAGGGGGTGCGGGCGGCTCCGAGGATGACGGTCTTTGGCATCGGCGTGGGTCTCCTTGACGGCTGGCGGGGGCCGCAACGATACCGGCGGGGCTCTACACTCGGCCCGCCTTGCCCCCCGTTCGCCTCTCAGCCCGCCCGGGATCGCCCGCGGAGACCGCCGCCGACACTCGCGTCGTCCCGCTGTTCGAGGACGAGCCGCTCGACGACCCGGCGCTGCAGCCGCTGGTCGAGCTGGGCGAGGCGAAGCCCGGTCTGCGCAAGGTCGCGGTGACCCACGAGGACGCTCCCGGCGGCGGCCGCCGGCGCGTCCTGATCGCGGGCCTCGGCAAGCGCGCGGAGCTCGACGCGGAGCGCGCCCGGGTGGCCGCTGCCGCCGTCGCCTCGCGCGCGCGGGAGCTCGGCGCGGTGTCCCTGTCGTGGGATGCGCCGGAGGGCGAGGGCGTGGGCGCCGGGATCGTCGAGGGGACCGTGCTGTCGCTCTACACCTTCGACCGCTTCAAGTCCGAGCGCGACGACGAGAGCGGCGGCGGCCTCGAGTCGCTCGAGATCAGCGGCGCGGCGCCCGGCGAGGACGATCTCCGGCGCGGGCAGGTGGCGGCCGAGTCCGCCAACGACGCGCGCGACCTCCAGAACCTGCCCGCCAACGTCGCGACCCCGAGCTTCCTCGCCGAGCGCGCCGGTGAGATCGCCGACGAGCACGAGGCGCTCGAGGTCGAGCTGCTCGACCGCGACGCGATCGTGGCCCGCGGCATGGGCGCGTTCGCCGCCGTGGCGCAGGGCTCCCACGTGGAGCCGCGGCTGATCGTCCTCCGCTACCGCCCGCCGGGCGCAAGCGGGCCGCACCTCGGCTACGTCGGCAAGGCCGTGACCTTCGACACCGGCGGGATCTCCATCAAGCCCTCGGCGAAGATGCAGGAGATGAAGTTCGACATGTCGGGCGGCGCCGCGGTCATCGAGTCGATGGCCGGGATCGCCCGGCTCGGGCTGCCCGCCACGGTGACCGCCGTGGTGCCGTCGACCGAGAACATGCCGAGCGGCCACGCGGTGAAGCCGGGCGACATCGTCACCGCGATGAACGGCAAGACGATCGAGATCAACAACACGGACGCCGAGGGGCGCCTGATCCTCGCCGACGCCCTCTGCTACGCCGTCGAGCAGGGCGCCGAGCGGATCGTGGACCTCGCCACGCTCACCGGGGCGATCCTCGTCGCCCTCGGGCACACGCACGCCGGGCTCTACGCGAACGACGACGCCTGGTACGACGAGGTGGCCGGCGCCGGCGACACGACCGGCGAGATCTGCTGGCGCATGCCGCTCCACCCGGAGTACCTCGACCTGACGAAGGGCAAGTTCGCGGACCTCACGAACGCCTCGGACGCCCGCGTCGCGAGCTCCAACTACGCCGCCGAGTTCCTGCGCCAGTTCGTGAACGACGTGCCCTGGGCGCACATGGACATCGCCGGCACGGCCTGGGGCATGTCCCGCCCGTACGTGGGCAAGGGCGCGTCCGGCTTCGGCACCCGCCTGCTCATCGAGCTGGCCGCGCGCGCGGCTCGCGCCTAGCTCACCCCTCTTCGGTGCGTCTTTCGCCGGAAGTGTCCTGCCCTGTGGTTGCTCTGCAACCAGTAGTCAGGACGGTTGCCTCGGGCGGCGGCGCGGCCTAGGGCCGCGCGCAGCCGGCGCCGCGGCGGGCCAGCATCGTGCGCAGCCGGATGTCGCGCGAGGAGCTGCCGACCATCAGCCGGTAGCAGCCCGGGGCCACCCGCCAGTGGTGCGTGTCGGAGTCCCAGTAGGAGAAGTCGCGGTCGTTCAGCACGAAGCTCAGGTCGCGGCTGCGCCCGCTCGGGATCACCACCCGCTTGAAGCGCTTTAGCGCCTTCGGCGGCTGGACGACCCCCGGCGCCGGCCGCGGCAGGCCGAGGTAGACCTGCACGACCTCGGCCCCCTTCCGCGGGCCGACGTTCGCCACGCGCAGGCTCACCCGGACGCGGCCCCCGCCCGCCGGCCGTGCCCGCACGGCCAGGTCGCGGTAGTGGAAGCTCGTGTAGGAGAGCCCGAAGCCGAACGGGAACAGCGGCCGGATGCCGCGGCGGTCGTACCAGCGGTAGCCCACCAGCACGCCCTCCGAGTAGAGCGCGCGGCCGTTCACGCCCGGGAACTGCTGCGGGGTGCGCGCCGGCACGTCGGCGAGCGAGCGCGGATAGGTCACGGGCAGCCTCCCGGACGGGTTGACCCGCCCGAAGAGCACGTCGGCGACGGCGTTGCCGCCCTCCTCGCCGGGCCACCAGGCCTCGACCACCGCCGGGACGCGCCGCAGCCACGGCATGGTCACCGGCCCGGGCGACTGGAGCACCACGACCGTCCGGGAGTTGGCGCCGGCGATCGCCCGTATCAGCCGGTCCTGGTGCGGGGCCGCCGCCGGGCAGTCGAGCCCGAGACAGGGGCGGTCCTCGAACTCGCCCGACGACACGCTAGGCGCGCCCGCCACGATCGCCACGTCCGCCCGCCTGGCCACGCGGGCGGCGCGCTCGAGGTCGGAGCCGTCGTCGTAGCGGACCGCGAAGCGGCCGCGCGCCGCGCGCCGGATCCCGCGCAGGACGGTGACCGAGTAGAACGGCCTGACGCCGCCGCTCGACATCATGTTGGCCCGCTGGTACTCGGCCGCCGGCTTGCCGATCACCGCCACCGAGCCGAGCCGCCGCGGCCTGAGCGGCAACAGCGCGCGCCTGTTGCGCAGCAGGACGATCGAGCGCGCCTCGACCTCGCGCGCCACGCGCCCGTGGCGCTTGACGGGGATCCGCGCGTTCCGGGGAAACGCCGCCCGGTCGAACACGCCGAAGCGGAACAGCACGCGCAGGTAGCGCCGCACGAGGTCGTCGATCGTCGCGGCCGGGACGCGTCCCGAGTCGACGGCGTCGCGCACGAGGTTCGGCGCGAAGTAGGCCGGCACCGGCAGCGCGAGGCTCTGGCCCGCGAGCGCCGATCCCACGGTGTCGCCGTTCGCGAAGAAGTCCGACAGCACGAAGCCGTCGAATCCGAAGGCGTCCATGAGCGTGTCGCGCACCAGCGGCCGGCTGGCTCCCATGTAGTCGCCGTTGACCTTGTTGTAGGCGGTCATCACCGTGCCCACGCGGCCGCGCCGCACGGCGGCCTCGAAGTGCGGCAGGTAGATCTCGCGCAGCGTGCGCTCGTCGATGATCTCGTCGACCGTGAAGCGGTCCGTCTCCTGGCTGTTCGCGAGGTAGTGCTTCACGTCCGCGATCACGCCGGCCTTCTGCAGCGCGCGGATCCACGCGACGCCCATGTCGCCGAGGAGCTGCGGGTCCTCTCCGAAGCTCTCGAAGTTGCGGCCCGCCCGCGGGTCGCGGATGAGGTTGACCATCGGCCCGAGCACCACGTCGTGGCCGCGGCGCCGTGCCTCGGCGGCGATCACCCGTGCGTAGCGGGCGGCGAGCTGCGGATCGAAGCTCGCTCCCAGGGCGAGCCCGGACGGGAGCGCGGTGGCCGGCCTCGCGGTCTCCCCGATCCCCTGGCGGATGCCGCTCGGGCCGTCGTTCACGTAGAGCGGCGGCACGCCCAGCCGCGGGATGCCGTCCACGGCGCCGGAGCTCTTGCTCGCGTCCCCGAGCCCGTTGTCGTCCCCGCCCATCAGCCCGATCTTCTCGTCGAGCGTCATCTGGGCGAGCAGGAGGCCGGCGCGGACGTCCGCCGGCTTCGAGCGGTCGCACCACGGATGGTCGCCGCAGCGCCCGGCGGCCTGGGCCGGCGCGGCCATGGCGACAGCGGCGGCGACCGCCGCGAGGGCCGCGAGGGCCCCTCTCCTCCTCATCGCAGGCAGACTAGTCGCGCGGGCCCGGGAGGTGCTCGGACGACTCCTCGGGCGACTCGCCCGTCTCCCGGGGCCGGCGCTCGAACCGGCCGCCGCGCTCGGCTCGCTCCTCGGCCTCCATGCGGCCGCGCTCGGCGCGGGCGTCGTGGAACTCCGCCTCGCGCCTGAGCTCGTCGGCGTGGTACCGGTGGTCGTCCATCCGGCGGGCACGCCCGCTGCCGGCCACGACGCCGAGCCCGATCAACCCCATCAGCACCGCCAGGACAATCACCACGATCAGCAGGACGTCCAAAATCTCTCCCTTACCTCACTCGACGAGCGAGAGCGCCCTGACACTCTCATGGGTATGGCGGCGAGGGAATTATTACCCGGAACTACCGACGGTATGACCCTTGAGATCGCGCTTGAGGATCTTGCCCGTGGCGTTGCGAGGAAGCTCGTCGAGGAACACGATCTCGCGCGGGACCTTGAAGCGCGCGAGGTTGCGCTTGACGTGGTCCTTGAGGTCGTCCTCGCTCACCTCGGCATCGGCCTCGAGCACGACGAACGCGCGCAGGCGCTGCCCGAAGTCCTTGTCCGGCACGCCCACGGCGGCGGCCTCGCAGACGGCCGGGTGGCGCGCGAGCGTGTCCTCCACCTCCGCAGGGAAGACGTTCTCGCCGCCCGACACGATCATCTCGTCGTCACGGCCCTCCACGAACAGCCGGCCCTCGGAGTCGAAGCGGCCGACGTCCCCGGTGGCCATCAGCCCGTCGATCACGTCCTTCGAGCCGCCGCCCGTGTAGCCCTCGAACAGCATCTCGTTGCCGACGAAGATCCGGCCGGTCTCGCCTGAGGGCGTCGGCCGGCCGCGCTCGTCGAAGAGCTTCACGATCGTCCCGCGCGGCGGCGATCCGGCCGTGCCCGGTGCGGCGCGCATCTGCTCCGGCGTCGCGATCGACGCCCACGCCACCTCCGTCGAGCCGTAGAGGTTGTAGAGGTTGTCCCCGAACTCGTCCATCCAGTCGGTGGCGAGGTCGCCGGGCAGCGCCGAGCCGCTGGCCGCGACGACCTTGAGCGAGGAGACGTCGTACTTGCGGCGCACGTCGGGCGGGAGCTCGAGGATGCGCTGCATCATCACCGGCACGACCACCAGGACCTCGGCGCGCGTGCGCGCCACCTCGGCGAGGCACGCCTCAGGATCGAACTTGTGCCGCAGCACGTAGCTGCTGCCGAGGATCAGCCCGATCGTGTAGTGCGCGAAGCCCCACGAGTGGAACAGCGGCGCGGCGATGTGCACGGTCTGGCGCGTGCGCAGCGGGATCCGCGACAGCAGCGACACGGCCGGGTCGAGCGACTGCGGGTTGCCCCGCGACGCGCCCTTCGGGGTGCCGGTCGTGCCCGACGTGAGGATCACGACGCGGCCCTCGCGCCCCGGCGCGACCACGTCGGTCGGGTCGCCGCTCGCGATCAGCTCCTCGAGCGTGGGGTCGGCGGTCTTCTCGGAGTCGTGCCAGGCGATGAAGCGCTTGCGGCGCTTGCCGGCGTCGGCCAGTAGCCCGGCGAACTCCTCGTCGTAGATGATCGCCACCGGCTTCTCGCGCTTGGCCACCTCGGTCAGCTGGGGGCCGGCGAAGGCCGTGTTCAGGTAGAGCGCGTCCGCGCCCAGCTTCGACACGGCGACGGTGGCCTCGATGAAGCCGCGGTGGTTGCGGCACATGATCCCGACGCCGTCGCCCTCCTTGATGCCGGCGTCGGAGAGCGCGTGCGCAAGCGCGTTCGTGCGCCGGTTGACCTCGCCGAAGGTGAGCGTGCCGAGCTCGTCGAGGATCATCGGCTCGTCCGCGAAGCGGTGCGCGAGCGAGATCGTCCCGGCGGCGGGGCTGCGGCCGAAGCGGGCCAGCGTGGTCAGGACCTTCAGCAGCTTGTCCGGCCGGATCGGCCGGACCACGCCCGCGTCCACCAGCACCTTCGCGCTTCCGAGCGCGTGACCGATCCTGCCGGTCACGCCCGTCCCTGGTTGAGCCACTCCTCCCCCTTCGGCTTGATGTTGCAGGTTGTCGAGCGTCCGCTCGAGGTTGCGGCCCACGATCGGGGCGGACACGCGGTCGGTGATCATGCCGAGAATCCCGCCGGGAGAGTCGTAGTTGAGCCGCAGCGTCACGCGCGTGCGCCCGTCGCCGGCTTCGCGCAGGCGCCAGCGCCCGCGCTGGTCGATGCCGGTCAGGTTCGTCCAGCTGAGGTCGCCCGGCTCGTCGAACTCGACCAGCTCGACGATGCCGCCCACGTCGGCCGAGCCCACGTGCATCCGCATGGAGTAGCGCGACCCGAGCCCGGCCTCCCCCTCGCTCTTGACCTCACAGCGGGTCATGCCCTCGATGAAGGTCGGGTAGCCGGCGGGATCGCGCACCCGCTCCCAGATCTGCTCGCGCGGCGCCGCGATGGTGCGCGTCCGCTCGATGCGCATCAGCCGAGCACCGGCAGGCGGCGCTCGGCCTGCAGCGCCGTGAGCGCGGCCTGCATCCGGCCGAGCACCTCGTCGTAGACCTCGTTCAGGTCCGGGTCCTCGCCGAACTCCTCGCGCAGGTGGATCGGATCCAGCACGTCGATCGTGATCTTCGCCGGCAGCGGTATGTGGCCGAGCATGTCCCCGACGTTCAGGCCCCAGGGGAGCGCCAGCGAGACGGGCAGCACCTTCAGCCGGAACATGCTGTCGAGCCGCAGCAGCCGCGAGAGCCCCTCGCCGCGGGTCAGGAAGAGGGCCGTCTCCTGGCCCCCCGCCGACACCACCGGCACGATCGGCACGTCGTGCTTCAGCGCGAGCCGGAGGAAGCCCTTGCGCCCGTCGAAGTCGACCTTCCCGGCCTCCCAGCTCGGCCGGTGGACCTCGTAGTCGCCGCCGGGGTAGACCAGCAGCGCGGCGCCCGACTCGAGCGCCTTCGCGGCGTTCGCCGGGTTCGCCGCCACGGTGCCGTACTTCCGCAGGAAGCCGAGCCCGGGCATGGACAGCACGAGGTTGTGGGCGAGCTGGTAGAAGCGCCGCTCGACGCCGAAGTACGTGCTGAACGCGAGCGTGAACACGCCGGTGTCGACCGTCATGTTGCCGCCCGAGTGGTTGCCCACGAGCAGCACGGGGCCCTCCTCCGGGATGCGCTCGAGCCCGCGCACGTCGGCGCGGAAGTAGAGGCTCGCGAGCAGCCAGAGCGACGGGAGCGTGTCGCGGATGTAGTCGGGGTCGCGCTCGTCGAGGTCGGCCTTCGGCACGCGCTGCTGCGCCGAGGCCGCCACCGTGCCGATCACGCGCCCGGCGGCGCCCGCGAGCGTGCCCAGGAGGCCGCCGGCCGCGGGCGCCTTCTCGGGAGCGCCGCCGTTGGCCGACGGCCGGCGCCGTGACCGGCGGGCGCTGCCCGTCTCGCTCATGCCGCTCTCCTCGCCACCGGCGTGATCGCCGGCCACTCCGACGGCGGCCCGGCCGGCCGGCGCACCCTGTGGGCCTCGCCCTCGGGGAGGCCCTCGAGCCGCTCGCGGACGCCCGCCGCACGGAGCTGCTCGGCGACCGTGCGCTCCGCGGTCCGGATCACCAGGTCGCGGCGGTCCGGGCTCATCAGGTTGCGGCCCATCGCCGCGAGGTCGTCCGCCTGCGGCTGGATCAGCACCACCTCGGTGCCGTAGGCGCGGACCTTGCGCGCCTCGTGCCCGAGCCGGCGCCCGTTGGCGTCCCGGCTGACCTTCCCGGCGAGGTCGAGCGGGTTCGGCGACAGCCGGCTCTCACGCGAGGAGAGCGGGTTGAGGCAGATCACGAGGTCGAGCCCGCGCCCGGCGAGCAGGTCGAGGTTCGATGCCGAGCAGATGCCGCCGTCCACGTAGCGGCGGGAGCCGATCCTCACGGGCCGGTAGAAGCCCGGGATCGCGCAGGATGCCGCAACCGCATCGGCGATGTGCGCGATCGGGGCGTCGGCGCGCCCGAAGGGCACGCGCCTGCCGGTGCCGTAGTCGCACGCCACCGTCCACAGGTTCGGATGCTCGATCCAGCGGTCCGGCGCCACCCGGTGCACGATCTCCTTGAGCGAGTCGGTCGAGACAAGGCCCGCCGGCAGCCAGCCGGCCATGTGCTGGAGCGGCGTGTGCCGCAGCGGGTTCGAGAGCGCGGTGAGCGCCATCCGCAGCGACCCCGGCCCGATGCCGGGAAGCCCGCGATGGAGCCGGAACACCGCGCCCGCCGCGCGGTCGGCCTCCGATGCCGGCCGCCCGTCCCTTCCGACGAGGCCGTCGAAGCTCTCGCCCTTCGAGTGGGCGACCATGAACCAGGGCGGCACGCCGGCCGCGATCAGGGTGCCGACCATGGAGCCCGCCGACGTCCCGACGATGAAGTCGGCGCTGCCCGGGTCCCAGTCGGTCTCGTGCGCGAGCGCGTGGAGCCCGCCCGTGAGCCAGGCGCCTCCGAGCACCCCGCCGGCGCCGAGGACCAGCCCGACCTTCATGACCGCTCAGGTGCCCGGTGGCCGGGCCAACCAAACGAGGCGGATGCGGGACTCATCCTGCACACAAGCCTATTCGGGCCGACCCGCGCGCGGGGGCGGGCGTCACGACCTGTCGCTTTCGGGGTTGCGGTACGCCTCCTTTCGCCACGGCGGAGTCACGCCGTCGTCGTTCGGCCGGTAGCCCCGCCGGTCGCGGGTCTCGAGCGGGACGAGCCGCAGGCCCTCGGCGGTGGAGGTGCGCTCGCGCAGGCCGAGGCCCGGCAGCCCGGCCGGAGGGTGCCCCGCGTGACTCCCGCGCGAGACGCGGGTCCACCCGGTCGAGGGCAGCCACCGCTGCCACGCCCCGTGCGAGCTCGCCCGCGCCCGCACCCGCCCGCGCCGGTCGATCCGCACCGCGTAGGCCTCCCAGTCGTCGCGGTGGAAGCCCGGGTACTCGGGCGTGCCGCGCAGCACCCGGCCCGCCAGGCGAAGCAGCGGGCTGCGCCGCCAGATGCCGTCCGAGCCGGCCCAGGCCGTGTTCGAGTCGGGGTAGTAGAGCCAGTACTGGAGGTGGGTCGACCCGCGCCGCCGGACCACGTGCGTGAAGACCGTCGCCCGCCGGCCGGCGTCCGTGCGGTGGGCGTCCAGGTCGCCGTCGTCCGGGGCGACCGCGCAGTCGGGGACGCGGCAGCCCGCGTAGTCGACGGGAAGCTGGCGCTCGCCCGGCTCGTACACGATCCCCGGCGCGTGCTCGCGTACGAGCGCGGCGTCCGCCGGGCCGTAGGCCCGCGCCAGCTCGGCGTCGCCGTCGTCGCAGCCGCCGCGCGCCGCGCAGGCGATCCGGTGCGCCAGCGCGCCGCCGAACCCGCGCCCGTCGACGCCCCGCGCTGCGGCGAGGACCGCGCCCGCCAGGAGGCAGACGAGCAGCACCACCCCCACCCACTCGACCGTCGCCTGTCCTCGCTCGGAGCCCACCAGGCGACCGTACGGGCGCCTGCGTCACGCGTGGGTTGCGTGTGTGAAGACCCAGCCACAGAGCCGTCGCCATAATCGCCCGCAGTGCACGCGGCGAGCAACGCAGCACAACCCGCCTCGATCACCGTCACCTATCTCGAGCTGGACGACCCGGTGAAGGTGCGGCCGCCCGCCGGCCCGCCGCCGCCCGGCCTCGGAAGCCAGGTGGTGCACGACCCGGCCCGCAACCGCGACCTCTACTCGCGCGTCGGCGCGGAGTACAGCTGGTTCGACCGGCTGGTCTGGACGGACAGCCAGTGGGCCGCCTGGGCCGCGCGCGTGGAGACCCACGTGCTCGAGCTGGGCGGCCGCCCGATCGGCTACTTCGAGCTGGAGCCCGAGCGCACCGCGACCAAGATCGCGATCTTCGGCCTGCTCGGCGCCTTCCACGGCCGCGGGCTGGGCGGTCATTCGCTCACGCTGGCGCTCAAGCGCGCGCTCGAGCTGAAGCCGCGCGTCTGGCTGACCACCTGCTCGCTCGACGCCCCGACGGCGCTGCCGAACTACAGGGCGCGCGGACTCGAGGTGTTCAAGGTCGAGCAGCGCCAGTGGTCGCCGCCGGCCGGCGTTTGACCTGCGCCGGCCCTCCGGTCCGTATGCAACCTTGGACGAGGGTCGGCGTATGAGACGTTTGCGCGGCCCTCTCGCGAGGTAACCGCTCGACCCCGTGACCGCCACCGCCACACCAGCCCCGCCGGAAGCGCCCGCGGCAGGCATCGGCGCCCTCGTCGAGCGCTACGACCCGGACGTGATCGACCTGGCGGGCGGCAGGGCCGTGGTGCGGCTCGCGATCGACGGCGGCCGCGCCTGGGACGCGCGCCTCACGCGGCGGACCCTCCAGCTCGGGGAGGCCGGCTCGCATGGCGAGCCCGACGCCACGCTGACCGCCGACACCGCGGCGTGGCGCCAGATCGCCGCCGACGTTCGCGGCGGGATGGGCGCCTTCCGGCGGGGGCGCCTCCGCATCCGCGGCAGCCTCCACGTGGGCGTGGGCTTCCTCGCGGCCACCAGCGGCGCCACCGAGGAGTCCCGCCTCACCTTCGAGTCGGTGCGGACGAAGCGCTCGGGACGGCTGTCGATCCTCTCGGCGGGCAGCGGCCGCAGGACGCTGATCTGCGCCCACGGCCTCGGCGGCACCAAGGCCTCCTTCCTCCCCACCGTCGCGGCGCTGGCCGACGGCTACCGCGTGGTGGCGCTCGACCTGCCCGGCTTCGGCGAGTCCGACAAGCCGATCGGCGCCCCGTACAACGCCCCCTACTTCGCGCGGGCCGTCTTCGACCTCATGGACGCGCTCGACCTCGAGGAGGCCGACCTCGTCGGCAACAGCATGGGCGGCCGCGTGGCGATCGAGGCCGGCCTGATGGACCCCGACCGCGTGCCAAACCTCGTGCTGCTGAGCCCCGCACTCGCCTGGCTGCGCGACCGGCGCTGGGCGCCGATCGTCAAGGCCCTGCGCCCCGAGCTCGGGCTGCTCCAGATCGCGCCGCGCCCGATCGTCGAGGGAATCGTCCGCCGGCTCGTCGGCGTCCAGGGCGGGTGGGCCGACGCCGGCATCGACGAGTTCCTGCGCGCCTACCTGACGGCGCGCGGCCGCGCCGCCTTCTACGCGGCGGCCCGCAGCATCTACCTCGACGAGCCCCATGGCGAGGACGGGTTCTGGACGCGCATGGCCGGGCTGGCACCGCGCTCGCTGTTCGTGTGGGGCACCCACGACACGCTGGTGCCGATCGCCTTCATGCGGCACGTCGAGGACGTGCTCCCGGCGGCCACGCACCTCGAGCTGAACTGCGGTCACGTGCCGCAGCTCGAGGCCCCGCGCGAGACGCACGCGGCGATCCGCGCGTTCGTGGGCTAGCGCGCCGCTCCCCCACGCGGTACAACCTCTCCGTGACTCGCGTGCCCGGACCGCGGTCCCCGCGGCTGATCCAGGCCCTGCGCGTGACGGCGCAGCCCTACGGCTTCATGGTCAAGCGCCGGCGCCGCTACGGCGACGTCTTCAGCACTCACTTCCCGATCTTCGGCCGCGTGGTCTACGTGGCCGACCCGGCCGAGATCAAGCGCGTGTTCGCGGGCGACGCCGCCACGTTCCACGCCGGCGAGGCGAACGCGCTCGCTCTCGGCGACGCGCTCGGCGAGCACTCGCTGCTCACGCTCGACGAGGACCGCCACATGAGCCAGCGCAAGCTGCTGCTCCCGCCCTTCCACGGCGAGCGCGTTCGGCGCTACGCGGAGGTCATGGCCGAGGAGACCGCGCGCGAAGTCGACCGCTGGCCGGTCGGGCCGGAGTTCGAGCTGCGCCCGCGGATGCAGGCGATCACGCTCGAGGTGATCCTGCGCGCGGTCTTCGGGGTCCGCGACGACGCGCGCATGGACCTCTTCCGGGAGCGCATCCCGCGCCTGGCCGAGACGACGAGCGTCCTGACCTGGCTGCCGTTCATGGACCGCGACCTCGGCGGGCTCTCGCCCGCGGCGCGCTTCCGGCGGGCGCTGGCCGCGGTGGACGGGCTGATCTACACCGAGATCGCGGACCGGCGCGACTCCGAGCCGGGCGAGGACGTGCTGTCGCTCCTGCTCGCGGCGCGGCACGAGGACGGCAGCCCGATGTCCGACGTCGAGCTGCGCGACGAGCTGATGACGCTCCTCACCGCGGGGCACGAGACGAGCGCGACCGGCCTCTCCTGGGCGTTCGAGCGGCTGATGCGCACGCCGCGGGTGATGGCGCGCGCGGTCGATGCGGCCGAGGCCGGCGACGACGACTACCTCGACGCGGTCGTCAAGGAGACGCTGCGGATCCGGCCGGTGGTCGTGGACGTGGCGCGCAAGCTCACGCGACCGGTCGAGGTGGGCGGGTACGAGCTGCCGGCGGGGACGCTCGTGCTGCCCGCGATCGCGGCGGTGCACGCGCGGCCGGACCTCTACCCCGAGCCGGAGGAGTTCCGTCCCGAGCGCTTCGTCGACGGGCAGCCCGAGGCGTACGCCTGGATCCCGTTCGGCGGCGGGGTGCGGCGCTGCATCGGCGCCTCGTTCGCCCAGACCGAGATGCGCATCGTGCTGCGGGAGGTGCTCCGCCGCGTTCGCCTGCGCGCGCCGTCCGAGCGCCCGGAGCGCCCCTCGATCAGGCATGTGACGGTCGTGCCGGCGCGCGGCGCGCGCGCCGTCGTGACCGAGCGGGTGGCCGCCGCTACTGGCTCGGCGCCTCGGGCCGCTCCGCCACCGGCGGAGCCGGCTGCGACGCCGGCGGCGTGAGGCTCGCCGTGCCGCCGCCCTCCTGAAGCGTCCGCCAGGCCTTGTTCAGCTCGCTCTGGGCGTACCACAGGCCGACCGGAGAGATCAGCAGCAGCAGGACGAAGATGACCGGGCCGCTGGCGGAGCGCTCCACGCCCGCCGTCTCCTGGGTCCGCTGGATCCGGCCGCTCGTGGTCCACTCGGAGACGATCGCCGGGACGATGATCAGCGCGCCCAGCGATACGGCCAGCACCGACATGCCGGGCTTCTCGCCGAGGTCGACCCCGCGCGCCTGGCCGAGGTCCTTCATCTCCCGGTTGATGTAGTACCACCAGAAGAAGAAGTAGATCCCGAGCGTGATCAGCGTCAGGCCGATCACCCCGAGCGGATTGCGGATCTTGGCGGTCGAGCCCGCCCCTGGTATCTGAATCTCCTCGGCCACTGGGGCTCCTTCCCGTTGCTTAGCGAGTCCGTCTAGCGAGTCCGGCGAGGCGATCGTAACCGGGCGGCCAGACCCGATGTGGGCCGGCCGGGGTCGTCGAGCGCTCCGGCGAGGTCCGCGGCGCCGAGGCCGGCCAGCTTGCGCTCGAGCGCCGGCGCGTCGAGCGGATGCTCGGGCGACCCGCTCGCGGCCTCCACGCGCTCGAGCTCGGCGCCGCCGGCGTCGAGCAGCACGGCCTCGGATTCGAGCAGCGCCGGGTCGGTGCGCACCTCGATCGCCTCGGCGCGCCGCACGGCGTCCGCGTCGACGGTGCCGAAGCTGTCGATGCCGGGCGGCCCGTGCAGCAGCGTGTACGCGGTCAGGTAGGGAATCGAGAACTTGGCCTGGAGCCCGTCGGCGGGCTCGGGACCGACCGCCGCCGCCTGAAGCGAGACCGGATGCACGAGCACCGTGGCCGGCTTCGCGTGGCCGGCACGGGCTCGCTCGGCAGCCTCGATCGAGCCGTGCGTCTGGAGGCAGCAGGGCCAGGCCTTGATCCAGTTGCGCTCGATCGCCGGCTCGCCGAGGCCGGCCTCGGCGTAGCTGCCGCCGGTCGCCTCCGCGAAGCCCGCGGCGGCCGCCTCGAGCGGCGCGCGGGCCCCGCTTGCCGCGAGCCGCGCGGCGCGCTCGCCGGACGACGCCGCCCAGCCGACCTGGAGCGACTTGCCGTCCGAGCCGAACGCGGCGCGGAGCCCGCCGGCGCCGAGCAGGGCGAGCGCGACGGCCGAGCGCTCCGCCTCGCGGTCGAGGCCGAGCACCCGCGCGGCGGTCACGGCCGCGCCCAGGCCGCCGCACACGGCTGTCGGGTGGAGGCCGCGGTCGTACAGCGCCGGGTGGCTCGCCCGCGCCAGCGCGCCCATCGCCTCGAAGCCGGCCGCATACGCCTCGAGCGCCTGGCCCACGGTCTCCGCGAGCAGGAGCGCGACGGGCGCCGTCGGGGCGCTCAGGTGCGCGATGCCGGGCAGGTAGGTGTCGTCGAAGTCGAGCACGTGACCGGCCGTAGCGGCGGCCGCGACCGGGTCGCCGTGCTCGGCGGCGGCACGGGCGGCCGGCTCCTCCCGCCCGCGCGCGGCGCAGGCGAGCCAGTCGAGGAACGCCGTCCGGTAGGCGGCGTCAGGCACCGAGCTCGTCCAGGCGCCTGCGGAAGGCGCCCGCCCCCTCGACGGAGGCGCCGTGCTCGCGCACCCGCCGCTCGAGGCCCGCGTCCGAGGTGACGACGCGCAGGTCGCCCGTGTCCGGGTCGGCCGCGACGAGCGCCGCGATGTCGTCGTCGGCCGCGTCGGGGCCGCGGCGCGAGGCGAAGCGCACGTCGACCGGGCCGGCGTCGATGTCGAACGGCGTCCCGTCGAGGACCACAATCACCGGCTCGCCGAGCCCGCCGAGGTCCTCGACGAGGCGCCGCATCGCCGCGCGCCGGTCGCGCCACCAGCCGTCGGGGCGCGACCCGATCACGTTCATGCCGTCCACGACCCAGCGCGTCACGCGGCGAGGCGCTCGCTCAGCTCCCAGAGCCGCCGGCGCGCCTCCGGGTCGTAGGCCTGCCCGTTCGCCCGCGCCTCGCGCAGGCCGTTGAAGAAGCGGCCGGTCACCCCGTCGAGCTCCGGGTCGGTGATCAGCCTGAGCGTCGCGCGCACGCCCTCCTCCACCGAGGTGTGCGGGCGCCCGAGCCCCTCGCGGACCATCTTCGTGTCCATGAGCGTGGCCGGGTGGAGGGCGTTGACCGTGATCCCGCTGTCGCGGAGGCGGTCCGCCAGCTCGAACGACCAGGTGATCTGCGCGAGCTTGCTGCGCGCGTAGGCGCCGTAGCCGTCGTAGCCGTGCTCGAACCCGGGGTCATCGAAGTCGAACGGCGCCTGGCCGATCGACGCGACGTTCACGATCCGGCCGGGCTCCTCCAGCCTGTCGAGGAGCAGGGCCGTGAGCACGAAGTGGGACAGGTAGTTCACGGCGAGCGTGAGCTCGTGCCCGTCCGTGCTCGTCCGCCGCTCGCCGGCGATGATCCCGGCGTTGTTCACGAGCGTGTCGAGGCGGCCCACGCGGCCGGCCAGACGGCGAACCTCGTCGAGCGACGCGAAGTCAGCCACCAGCGCACGCTCGGCGCCGATCTCCTCGGCCACCGCCCGCGTCTTCTCGGGATCGCGGCCGTGGACGATCACCTTCGCGCCCCTCGTCGCGAGCTCCTCGGCCACCCCCCGGCCGAGGCCGTCGGTCGACCCTGTCACGAGGATCGTCTGCTCGGCGACGGGCCTCACTGCCTGCGACGGACGAACAGCACGATCGCGCCGACGAGGAGCAGCCCGGCCCCGGCCTGGGCGGCGAGCGCCACCCCCGCACCCTCGTCCTCGGTGGCGTTCTTGATCGCCGCGAACATGATGGACGCGCCGAAGAAGAGGACGAGCGCCCACAGTGCCGTGTTGCGGTCCACGGCGCTGACCATACCCACGGCTAGCCTGGGCCCGCTATGTGGGAGCGGCCGGTCCTGGCGGGCGCCCTGGGTGCCTTCGTGATCGCCTTCTCGGCGATCCTCGTCAAGCTGGCCGAGGTCTCGCCGTCCACGGCCGCGTTCTTCCGCTGCCTCTACGCGCTCCCGGTGCTCGGGGCGCTCGCCGTCGTGGAGCGCCGCCGCTACGGGCCGCGCGCGAGCCGCGACCGCCGGCTCGCCCTCTTCGCGGGGCTGTTCTTCGCCGCCGACCTGACGTTCTGGCACCACTCGATCGAGGCGGTCGGCGCCGGGCTCGCCACCGTGCTGGCCAACGTGCAGGTGGTGCTCGTCGCGCTGATCGCCTGGGCCTGGCTCGGCGAGCGCCCCGAGTCGCGCTCGCTCGCGGCGATCCCGATCGTCTTCCTCGGCGTCGTACTCATCTCGGGCGCGATCGGCGCGGGCGCCTATGGCGACGACCCCCTGCTGGGCGTGGTCTACGGGGTGCTCACCGGGATCACCTACGCGCTTTTCCTGCTGGTCCTCCGGCAGGGCAACTCGGACATCCGCCGCCCCGCCGGCCCGCTGTTCGACGCGACGGCAAGCGGCGCGGTCTTCTCGGCGATCGGCGGCATCGCGGTCGGGGACATCGAATGGGTGCCGGACCTCGAGGCGCAGGCGTGGCTCGTGCTGCTGGCGCTCTCGTCGCAGGTGCTCGGCTGGCTGCTGATCTCGGTGTCGCTCCCCCGGCTACCGGCGCTGCTGACCTCCATCCTCCTCATGCTCCAGCCCGTGAGCGCAGTGTTCCTGGCCGCGCTGCTCCTCTCGGAGTCGCCCTCCGCCGTGCAGCTGCTCGGCGTGGTCGTCGTGATCGCGGGCGTGGCCGTGGCGTCGAGCAGGCCGCGCTCGCCCGCGGCGGCCACGTGATCCCGCTCGTGCCCCTCGCGGCAG
>JAFGJG010000050.1 GCA_016929195.1 Thermoleophilaceae bacterium | reverse complement strand
GTTCGCGATCGACACCGAGCTGCTCGGCCACTGGTGGGCCGAGGGCCCGATCTGGCTCCGCGACGTGCTGCGCGGCGCCGAGCACGACAGCGTTCGGCTCCTCACACTGTCAGCGGCCCTCGGCGAGCACGAACCGGAGGATCGCTCCGCGCGGGAGTCGAGCTGGGGCGAGGGGAAGAGCCTCGAGACCTGGGACTCGCCGGCGGTGGCAGACATGGTGTGGGCCACCCGGCGCTCCGAGCTGCGGCTGCTGCGCGCCTTCGCCGCCGGGCGACTGAGCGAGACCGCGGCGACCCGCGCCGCGCGCGAGCTGCTCGCGCTCCAGTCGAGCGACTGGGCGTTCATGACCACGCGCGCGCTGGCGGCCGACTACCCGCTGCGGCGCAGCGCCGCTCACAGCGCGGAGCTGGACGCCGCCCTGGCCGCTCTGACAGACTCCGCGCCCGTGCCGGAGCCCGCCGTCCGCAGCCTTGCCCCGGACCTGGACGTCGAGCCGCTCACCGGCGAGTAGCGATGCGTGCCCTGATCCTCTCCTGGGAGTACCCGCCGCTCATCGAGGGCGGCCTCGCCCGCCATGTCCGCAAGCTGGCCGAGAACCTCGCCGCACAGGACGTGGACGTGCACGTGCTCGCCCGCGGGCGCGAGGAGTCGCCCGCCGAGGAGGAGATGGACGGCGTGATCGTCCACCGCGTTCGCGAGCCCGAGCGGCCGCGCGAGCTCGGCGAGTTCGTGACCTGGATCGAGCGCATGAACGCGGACATGCTGGCGGCCGGGGTGGAGGTGGGCGACCGCTACGACTTCGACCTCGTCCACGGCCACGACTGGCTCGTCGCGTCCGCGGGCGACCACCTCGCCAACCGCTTCCGCGCGCCCTTCGTGGTCACGATCCACGCGACCGAGTACGGCCGCCACCAGGGCTGGGTGGACAAGCATCCGCAGTCGTACATACACGGGGTGGAGCGCTGGATGGCGAACCGCGCCGACCGCGTGATCACCTGCTCCGCGTACATGCGCGAGCACGTGGCCGACATCTACGGGCTCGAGGAGTCGCGCATCACCGTGATCCCCAACGGGATCGACCCGTCCGAGCTGGTGCCGGTGGACGACCTCGACACGCTGCGCGCGCGCTTCGCGAAGCCGGAGGAGCGGCTCGTGCTGCTCGTCGGCAGGCTCGTCTACGAGAAGGGCTTCCAGCTCGCGCTCGAGGCGCTGCCCGGCCTGATCGAGCGGCTCGGCAACGTGCGCTTCATCGTCGCGGGCTCGGGCACGGCGGAGCAGGAGCTTCAGAGCCAGGCCCACGAGCTCGGCCTCGACGCGCACGGGACGTTCCTCGGCTGGATCGGCGACGACGTGCTCCACTCGCTCTACCGGATCGCCGACCTGACCGTGGTGCCCTCGATCTACGAGCCGTTCGGGCTGGTGGCGCTCGAGGCGATGGCGTCCGGCTGCCCCTGCCTCGTGGCCGACACCGGCGGCCTGCGCGAGGTCGTGCCGAACGAGGACGTGGGCCTGCGCTTTCGCTCGCGCGACCCCGAGTCGCTCGGGCAGATGGCCGAGCGGCTGCTCGCCGACGAGGAGCTCCGCGACCGGCTCGTGGCCGAGGCCTCCGAGCACGTGCTCAGCTTCGACTGGGCGGACGTCGCGCGCCAGGTGGCGGCGGTCTATGGCGAGGTCTCGGACCCGCGTCCCGCCACCCGCCGCAGCGGGTAGTGCAGGAAGGCCCCGGCGATCCACATCAGCTGAGCCAGGGTCGTGTCGACGTAGGCGACCGGGATCGAGGCAAGGAACACCGCCGCGAAGCCGAGTCCGACGGGCTGCGCGAACTCGTGCTCCGGGTTCAGGAAGCCCCGCTGCGCCGAGTAGCGCGCCATCGCCCAGTGCGTGAGCGACACGAGGGCGATGGACGTCGCGAACACCGCGGCGGCCTCGGGCACCTCGTCGTAGGTGCTCATCAGGTCGGTCGAGAAGGGGAGCAGGGCGACCAGGCCGAGGAACAGCAGGTTGAGCGCCATCAGCCGGCCGTCGAAGCGCTCGAGGTCCTCGAAGAGGCGGTGGTGGATGACCCAGAAGCGGCCGACGAGCGTGAACGCCAGCGCGTAGGCGAGCACCGGCAGGATCAGGTCGTCGAGCTGGCCGGGGAGGTCGCCATCGGGAACCTTGGGGACCTCGATGCTCAGGACGAGCAGCGTGATCGCCACCGCCATCACCCCATCGGTGAAGGCCGTGATGCGGGCGAGGTCCGAGCGCTCCACGGTGCTCATCCAAGCGGGGCACCCGGACCGAATGTGTGCAGCGATAGACGCGCCGGAGACTAGGCGGCCAGCGCGTCCACGGCTAGCGCGCCGTGCTCGTGCACGAGCACCGGGTTCAGCTCGATCAGGCCGAGGCCCTCTGAGAGGAGGAGGTCCCCGACCTGGGCGCCCAGCCGGGCGGCCGCGGCGAGGTCGAGCGGGGCGCCGCCGCGCGCGCCCGTGAGGATCCCGGCGCCGCGCAGCGAGCGCAGCGCGGCCTCCACCCGCTCCGGCGTGGCCGGCAGCGGGACGACCGCCGCGTCGCCGTGGATCTCGGTCCAGACGCCGCCCAGGCCGACCACTAGCGCCGGCACCACGGCGTCGCGCCGCGCGGCCACCAGCAGCTCGGCGCCGGCCGCCTCCATCCGCTCCACGAGCACGGCCGCGCTCTCCACGCCGAGCGCGACCAGGCGCCGGTAGGCGGCGCGCACGTCGTCGGCGCTGCGCAGGTCGAGCGCCAGCGCGCGCAGCTCGCTCTTGTGCATGAGCGCGGGCGCCGAGAGCTTCAGGACGAGCGCCGGCCCGAGGTCCTCGATCGCCGCGGCCGCCTCGTCCTCGCCCGCGGCCAGGCGGCCCTCCACGACCGGCAGCCCGGCAGAGCGCAGCAGCGCCTTCGCCTCGTGCTCGGCGAGCGGGACGCTGCCGTTGGCCCCGCGCGCCGCCGCCGCCGCGATCGCGCGCATCCGCCCGCCGTCGCCGGGCGGCCGCCGCAGCATCGCCGCGGCCACCAGGCCCGTGCGGAGCCCGGCGATCGCCGGGATGCCGGCGTCCGCGAAGCGCGCGCCCGCATCGTCGTCGAGCAGCTCGGGGAGGGTGGAGGCGACCATCACCGGCACGCGGCTGCCCGCCGCGCCCTGGTGGATGCCCTCGCGTACGCGGGCCCAGCTCTCGGCGGAGGCGCCCTCCACCCCCACGGGCTGGTCGTAGAGCACCACGATCTGGTCGATCGAGGGGTCGCCCGCGACCGTCAGGACGATGTCGCGGAGCGTGTCCACCTCGCCCCAGATGAGCGCGGTGTAGTCGAGCGGGTTGCCGACGGTGGCCGCGTCGGGGAGCAGCTCGCGGAGGCGCGCGGCCGTCTGGGGCGCGAGCGCCGGGAGCGGCAGGCCGTTGCGGTCGCAGTAGTCGGCAGCGAGCGCCGAGTCGCCGCCCGAGCAGGTCAGCACCGCCAGGCCGGTCTCGGGGCGCGGCTGCGGGTGCGCGCCCGTCACGGCCTGGGCCTTGGCCAGCTCGAGCAGCTCGTGCACGTCCTCCGCCCATGCCGCGCCGGCCTCCTCCACGAGCGCCCGGAACACGCGCTGGTCGCCGGCCACGGCGCCGGTGTGGGCGGCGGCGGCGAGCGCGCCGGCGGGGGAGGCCCCGACCTTCAGCACGGTCACGCCCACGCCGCGGTCGGCGCACTCGGCGAGCGCCTCGCACAGCCGCACGCCGTCGCCGTCCGCCTCCAGGTAGACGGCGATCGAGCCGACGTCGTCCTCGCGCGCGAGCTGCGCGATCCACTCGGCCGGGTCGAGCGCCGCCGAGTTGCCGCAGGAGACGACCGTGTGGAGCCGCAGCCCGCGCAGGGTCGCGAGGGTGTTCACCGCCACGTTGCCGCTCTGGGAGACGAGCGCCACACGGCCGGGCTCGAGCGGCCGCAGCGCGTCGCCCCAGAGCGCGACGCGCTCGTGCAGCTGCACGATGCCGTTGCCGTTGGGCCCGCAGACGGGGAGCCCGTGCCGCCGCGCCGCCGCGGCCAGCTCGCGCTCGAGCCCGGCGCCCTTGGCGATCTCGCCGAAGCCCGCGCCGTAGACGACCGCGCCGCCGCAGCCGAGCGCGCCCGCCTCCTCGACCACCGCGGCCACGCCGGCGGCCGGGATCGCGACCACGACCGCATCGGGCGCCTCCGGGAGCTCTGACAGCGAGGGGAAGCACGGAAAGCCGTGCGCCTCCGCGCGCCCCGGGTTGACCCCCCAGACGGTGCCCGGGTAGCCGAGCCGGCGCAGGTTGAGGAGGGTCTCTCCGGAGTACGAGCCCTCGCGGTCGTTCGCGCCGACGACCGCGATCGTCTTCGGGTGGAGCAGGCGCTGCACCGTTAGTGCAGGGTGCGCTCGACCCCGCGGCGCTCCAGCGCACGCGCCACGATCAGCCGCTGGATCTCGCTGGTGCCCTCCCAGATGCGGTCCACGCGCAGCTCGCGGTTGAAGCGCTCGGCCACGTTCGTGCGCATGTAGCCGCGCCCGCCGAACACCTGGACGGCGCGGTCGGCGCAGCGGCAGGCCGCCTCGCTCACGAACAGCTTGGCCATCGACGCCTTGGCGTGCACGACCTTCGGGTCGGCGCCGGCGTCGGCCAGCCGCGCCACCTCGAGCGTGAGCAGCCGCCCGGCGGCGGCGTCCGCCGCCGAGTCCGCGAGCGGGAACGACACGCCCTGGTAGTCGATCAGGCGATTGCCGCCCTGCTCGCGGCCGATCGCCCAGGCGGTGGCCTCCTCGATCAGGCGCCACATGGAGCCCACGCCGCGGGCGGCGATCCCGAGCCGCTCCTCGGTGAACCACGCGCGCTGGAGGTCGTCCCCGCCGCCCACGCCGCCGATCACCGCGTCGTCCTCCACCTCGACGCCCGTGAACCGGATCGCCGGGTGCCCGTGCGGATAGGTGTGCGTGAAGGGCGGGTCGTCGACGACCTCGATCCCGTCGAGGCCGGCGTCCACGAGGAACAGCGTGGGCTGCTCGCCGCCGTCCACGAGCGCCTTCGCCATGACGATGTAGACCTTCGCGATGTCGCCGTAGGTGACGAACCACTTCTCGCCGTCGATCACCCAGCCGGAGCCGGTCTTCCTCGCGGTGGTCCTGATGCGCGAGGGATCCGAGCCTGCGTCGGCCTCCGTGACCGCGTAGGCGTCGTGCAGCTCGCCGCGAAGGGCGGGGCGCAGGTAGCGGTCGATCTGCTCCGGGGTTCCGCTGGCCAGCACGTTGTATGCGCCGGGCATGTGCCACGAGAGCGCGTTGGTCGAGCGCCCGAGCTGCTCCTCGACGAGGAACCACTCCGTCTTCGTCCAGCCCTGGCCGCCGTACTCCCGCGAGTGGAGGCCGCCTGAGAGCCCCAGCTCGATCGACTCGCGCTTGATGCGCTCGTGCAGCTCGTCGGGGATGTGGCCGCCGGCGCGCTCCGCCAGCTCCTCGTTGGGGATCAGGACCTCGTCCACGAAGCGGCGGGCCCGAGCCTGGAGGTCGAGCTGCTCGGGCGTGAAGTCCGTGGCGGTCGTGGTGGCCGCCGGCGCGGCCGGGGAGATGGTCATCGGGCGAGTCCTCGCTTTCGTGGCAATCCGAGCTTCAGGTTGTCGTGGTTGTCGATCACGTCGAGCACGAGCGCGCGGGCCGCGCCCAGCTCGCCCTCAGCGGGGGCCGCGTCTGCGAGCGCCCCCGCCTCGTTCAGGTAGGCGGCCCAGGCGCGCCGTCTCCCGTGGGTGACGATCCGCTCCGCACGCGCCCGCTCCGCCTCCACCGCGGCGGCGCTCGGCGCGCCGCCGGCCCGCAGCGCGGCCACCGCCATCGGCAGCTCGCGCTCGGGTTCTGGGGTGATGGAGAGCCATACGTCGCGGTGGCCGGACCGACCCACGGAGCCATGGTATCATGCGACTGATCACAAAGTCAGGGGCGACGTTTTGGCGATTCTAGAGCGAGATGCGGCGAAGGGCACGGCGCTTCCGGCACGCTTCTATCGCGACCCCGAGGTGCTGGAGCAGGAGCGCGGCCGGATCTTCGAGCGCACCTGGCAGCTGGCGGCGCACGTGTCCCAGCTGCCGAAGCCCGGCACCTATGTGACCGCGAAGGCCGGGACCCAGCCGGTCCTGATCGTCCGCGACGAGGAGGGCGTGCTGCGCGGCTTCCGCAACGTCTGCCGCCACCGCGGCTCGCGCCTGCTCGCCGGCTC
>JAFGJG010000049.1 GCA_016929195.1 Thermoleophilaceae bacterium | reverse complement strand
TCCTCGAGCACCCGCACGTGCTTCTTCATGCCGGTGAGCGAGATGTCGTGCGGCTCGGCGAGCTCGGTGATCGACGCGGAGCCGCTGCCGAGGTTCTCGAGGACGCTGCGACGGGTGGGATCCGCGAGGGCGCCGAAGGTGCGATCGATCTGGGAATACTGAACCATTTGGTTCAGTATACAGACCCTGTCCCAGATCGCGAGGTCGCCGGGAACGGTGGAAGCGGCTGCCAGCTCGGCGAGTTCGTGGAGAAGCTGAACGAGCCCATCGGCCCCATGCGGTCGGTCGCGATCCGGTGCGCGCCCGTGCCGTCCGCCCGCGCGACCCAGATGCCGCCCCACCACCAGCTCAGGCGACGTCCATCGGGCGACCATGCCGGCAGCTGCGCGGCGTCGGTCGTGCGCGCGAGCGTGCGTGTGCCGCGCCCGTCCGTGCCCACGACCGTGAGCCGGCTCCGCGCGACCGAGAAATAGACGATGCGCCGCCCGTTCGGCGAGAAGTCGGGGTCGCGCGAGAAGTCGGGTCGCGAGCGTGCTCCGCTGCTGACCGCGTGCGCGTGCGTGCCGTCCGCGCGCGAGACCCAGATCCGCTGGGGATCGGGCGGGGTCGAGTTCGTCGGGCGCTCGAAGGCGAGCAGCCCGCGGACCGACCACGACGGATCGGCGGCGTTGCGGGTCACGCGGCGGGCGCGTCCGGACCCGTCGGCCGCGACCGAGTAGAGGTCGCGCACGGCCCGCGCGGCACCGCTGCGCGCCGCATCGAAGACGATTCGCTTCCCATTCGGCGAGAACGCGGGGCTGCCGGGATCGGTGCCCCCGGCGGGAAGCAGGCGGCGCCGCGTGCCGTCGGTGCGCACGACCCCGATCCGGGCGCCGGCGTCGAAGGCGATCAGCCGCCCGCTCGGTGAGAACGCCGGAGAGGCGTAGTCGCGCAGGCACTCGCGCGGCGGCATCCGGTCGTCGGTGCATGCGAGCACGTCGGTGCGCTTCTGGGCCGGCCCGCGGTCGGCCCGAAGGAGCGCGATGCCCGAGCGCGCGGGCCCCGCTCCCCCGCCCGGGTCGTCGAAGTACGAGACGGCGATGCGCCCGTTGCGTCCCGGGAAGGCCGCCTGCGCCGGCGCTGCCAGGCCGATCACGCTCAGCGCGGCGAGCGCGGCGCCGAGCGAGGCGTGCGTGCGTGAACGGGTCACCGACGCAACCGTGGCAGCGCCGCGGGGCCGGCGCATCCGGGAAAAGCACCGGCTTCGGGCGTGGAAGCCCGCGCGAAACGGGTCCGCGAAGGCATCATTCGAGCACGTGAGCGCTCACCACGAGATCGAGCGGAAGTTCCTGGTCACCGGCGCGCCCCCGGATGACCTCGACCAGCACCCGTCCGATGAGATCCGCCAGGGCTACCTTGCGGTCGCCGACGACGGCACCGAGGTCAGGGTCCGTGCTCGCGGCGGCGACTACACCCTGACGGTGAAGTCCGGCCCGTCGCGCACGCGTGTGGAGGAGGAGATCGAGATCGACGAGCGCCGCTTCGAGTCGCTCTGGCAGCTCACCGCCGGCCGGCGGATCGAGAAACGGCGCCACCTGGTCCCGAGCGGCGACCTGTCGATCGAGCTCGACGTCTACGCCGGCGACCTGGACGGGCTGGTGACCGCCGAGGTCGAGTTCGAGTCGGCGGACCAGGCCGAGGCATTCGACCCGCCGCCGTGGATCGGCACCGAGGTGACCGGCGACGGCGGCTACAGCAACCAGTCGCTCGCGGCGCATGGCCGGCCGCGCGGCTGAGAGGCGCACGGCGTGAGTGAGCGCACGGGTGCGGATGGCGGTCCGCCCATGACGCTGCGCGCGGGACTGCGTCGCTGGTTCCTGCAGCCGCCACGACCTCACGGGGAGGTGATCGAGGACCGCACCGTCAGCTTCCTCGAGCTCTTCTACGACCTCGTCTACGTGGTGCTCGTGGCTCAGATCGCCCACACGCTGGCCGAGCACGTCTCGTGGTCGGGGGTGCTCGACTTCGCTGTCGTCTTCGGGCTGATCTGGATCGGCTGGTTCAACGGCACCCAGTTCCACGAGCTGCACGGCCGCCAGGACGGCCGCAACCGCTCGTTCATCTTCCTTCAGATGGGCATCCTCACCGTGCTGGCCGTCTTTGCCGCGCATGCGACGACCACCGATGGAGAGCAGTTCGCGCTCACCTACGCGGCGCTGCTCTCGGTCCTCGTCTGGCAGTGGGCCTCCGTGTACCGGACGGATGCGGCTCAATACCGCCCGGGGGCGCTCCGCTACCTCGCGGGCCTGGTGGTGTCGATCGGAGCGGTGCTCGCCAGCTCGGGCATGGGGCACAGCGGGCGGCTGGCCGTCTGGGCAGCCGTCGTGGTCGGCTCGATCGCGCTCGTCGTCGTCTACATGCTGCGTACGCCCGACGATTCGCTCGGGATCCGGGCCACCGCCAGCATGGCCGAGCGCTACGGGCTGTTCATCATCATCGTCCTCGGCGAGGTCGTCTTCGGCGTGGTCGACGGGCTGCGGGCGGTGGAGGACCTCGACTTCCGCACGGTCGCCACGGGCGTGCTCGGGCTCTGCATCGCGTTCGGCTTCTGGTGGACCTACTTCGACTACGTCGGGCGGCGGCTGCCGCGGCAGGACGGCGGCTCGCTGGTGCTATGGCTCTACAGCCAGCTCCCGATCGCACTCGCCGTGGGGGCGGCCGGCGCGGGCATGGTGAGCCTGATCGAGCACGCCGCCGACGCCCGCACCCCCGAGCCGTCGAGCTGGCTGCTGGCCGGCTCGGTCGCGGCGCTGCTGATCGCGCTCGCGGCGACGATCGCCGTGCTCGCCGACTACCGAAGGCTCGCCGGCCTCTACCGCCCGCTCACCGCGGCGCTGCTGCTCGGCGCGGCGGCCGCGCTGGCCGTGGGCTGGGCCCGCCCGGCGCCCTGGTTGCTCGCGACGCTGCTCGACCTGATACTGGTCGCGATCTGGTCCTTCGCGTTCGCCCGAACCCTGCGAACGACGGTGGTGGCGCCCGAACCCGGATAATTGCGGCCTGCGAATCGACAACGGTGCCATGGCGGTGTCGGCAGCGTTCCGGTCAGCCCGTGAGTGCGGCGAGGTACCCGGCGACGGCTGCCCCGTCGCCGGCAGGGGCGCGTGCGCCGATGTAGCCGTCGGGGCGCACGACGATGACCCCGCCCGCCTCCCCGAGCCCGTACCGCGCCGCGACGAGCCGGTCCGGGTCGCCCACGACCGCGTCGAACTCCGCATCGTGCGCGACGGAGCCGGCGGCGACCTGGCGCAGCCCGGCGGCCGCGGGTAGGACCGTCGGCAGGTCGACCGGGGCCGCCGCGCCGCCTGCAGGGGAGACGACGAGCAGCACATGTCCCGTGCCTTCGGCGAGCGCGCTGTGCAGCGGCGTGTCGAGGCCGGGGACGTCGGGGGCGACGTCGCCGGGAAGTGGCCGATCGTGGCGGTGGCCCGCTGCGACGATCGGGCTGTGGCGGTAGGCGACGTCCGTTTCCTCGGATGCCGATGCGAGCACGTGCTGGATAGGCGCCAGCGCAGTCACGGCATGCATCGCGTGGTCGCGCACCGTCCGCTCCAAGGCGTGCGGCAACGTGCCGACGCGCGTCAGCGTCGTCGTCGCCTCGATCACCTTCGCCGCGACGGGGTGACGCTCGGCGTGGTAGCTGTCGAGCAGCTTCTCGCACGGCGTCCCGTTCGCCGCGAACCCGAGCTTCCAGCCAAGGTTGAACGCGTCCTGCATGCCGGTGTTCATCCCCTGTCCGGCCGCGGGGCTGTGCACGTGTGCGGCGTCGCCTGCAAGGAAGGCCCGGCCGATCCGGTACTGCGGCACCTGCGCGTGGTGGATCTCGATGGTGGTGAGCCAGTGCGGGGTGGTCACCATGATGCCGCCGACACGCTCGTCGACCAGCGTCTGGAGCCTCTCCACGGTCGCCGGCGCGTCATCGAACACCTCAGCGATGAGCCGCACCCTGTTCCCGTGCATCGGGAACAGGAGCACCGGCCCCGCTTCGGCGAAGAACGCGTGCGTCGCGTCGCGCTCCAGCTCGTAGTCGGCGTCGACGTCCCCGAGCAAGAACCGCTGGCCCTTGAACGACCCTTCCAGCGTCGTCCCCGCGGCGTCGCGGACCGCGCTGTGACCCCCGTCCGCGCCGACGATCCAGTCGACGGTCGCGGTCTCCTCGCTCCCGTCCGCATGGCGGAGCGTCGCGCGCACCGCGACGTCGTCCTGGGTGAACGCCACGAGCTCGACTCCACGTTCGACGGTGATCCCGAGTGCCGCGAGCGGCTCCGTCAGGACACGCTCCGTCGCCGGCTGCTCAGTCGAGATCGAGTACGGGTACGGGCTGTCGACGCCGTCGAACCCGACTCGCGCGATCACACGTCCACCGCTGTGGTACACCGCCGCGTGCGTCTCGATCCCGGACTCCCTCTCGGCCTCGACGACACCCAGCCGCTCCATCATCTCGAGGCTGCGTGCCTGGACGAGGATCGCGCGCGACTCGTCGGTCGGCGCCGCGAGCTTGTCGACGATCCGAAACCGCAACCCGCGGCGGGCCAGCTCGTTGGCGAGGACGAGGCCGACCGGGCCAGCACCGACGATCAGGACGGACGCATCGCCAGGCATGGGCGGCATCCTAAGCGTGGAACCGCCAAGCAAGCAGAGATCGCGTCACCGAGCGAGGCGCGGCGAGCGGGTTGCCGCCAGTGACCGAGTCGGCCTGGGCAGATTGATCGCATCGACGTTCGTGAGCTGCGCCTACAGCGTGACTGCAGCGCCAACACGTACCGGAGGTCCTGCGGGAAGTCGTCGAGGAACGTCAGCTCGTTCGAGCCGGGGTTCCCGAAGAACGTCGTCATCCCGAGCGACCGCAACGTGTTCGGCAGGGCGGCGC
Organism: Thermoleophilaceae bacterium; assembly: GCA_016929195.1. Lineage (GTDB taxonomy): Bacteria > Actinomycetota > Thermoleophilia > Solirubrobacterales > Thermoleophilaceae > JACVRW01. Next base: position 1,611 of record JAFGJG010000049.1, on the reverse strand, counting down.
ATCCTGTGTCGCCGAATCCCAGACGAGAAGACTCTCGACCGCGCTGCACCGGCGTCGCTTCGGGCAAACTCTCAGCGCATGAGCACGGCGGCGGTCGACCACACACCGCTCCGCGCGGCGATCGCCGGCGACGTGGTCGCGCGTGGTGAACCGGGCTGGGAGGCGGCGCGGCAGGCCTGGAATCTGACTGCCGACCAACGACCGCCGCTGGTCGTGTTCGCGGAAGCCGTGGACGACGTTGCGGCGACCGTGCGGTTCGCCTCCGCGAACGGCCTCAAGGTCGCCCCGCAGTCCACCGGACACGGCGCGACCAGCATGGGAGACCTGGCCGGCACGATCCTGCTCAAGACCTCCCGGCTCACCGCAGTCAGCGTCGATCCCGCGGCCCGCACGGCCACCGTCCAAGCCGGCGCGCTGTGGAGCGACGTGGTCGCTCCGGCCGCCGCGCACGACCTCGTCGGCCTGCACGGCTTCGCCGCCGGGGTCGGAGTCGCCGGCTACACGCTGGGCGGCGGCATCGGCTGGTTGTCGCGGCGGGAGGGCTTCGCCTCGACCCACGTTCGCGCCTTCGACGTTATCGGGGCCGACGGGGAGGCACACCGGATAGACGCGGCGAGCGATCCAGACCTCTTCTGGGCCTTGCGGGGCGGTGGCGGCCGCCCGGTGATCGTGACCTCCTTCGAGCTGGAGCTGTTCGAGCTGCGCGAGGCGTTCGGCGGCGCCTTGATGTGGCCGATCGAGCAAGCCGAGGAGGTCGTCGAGGCGTACCGCGAGTGGACCGCGAGCGTTCCCGTTGAGCTGACCTCCACGATCAAGCTCCTGCGCTTCCCCTCCCTGCCGACGGTCGCCGACCGGCTACGAGGCCGGGCGCTGGTCTCCATCCTGCTTGTCTTCACCGGCACCGAGGAGCGGGCCGAGGACCTCGTCGCTCCGCTCCGTGCGGTCGCGAAGCCGTATCTCGACACGCTCGCGATGGTGCCCGGTTCAGCCCTCGGACAGCTCGCCGGCGATCCGACCAATCCGCTACCGGCGCTCGGCCACGCGGTACTCCTCGACCGCATGAGCCGTGAGGCGACCGAGGCCTTCCTGGCGCTTGCCGGGCCCGGCACAGACCCGCCGCTCACCTCGGTGGAGATCCGCCTTCTCGGCGGCGCGCTCGGCGAGGCCGACCCCGACCCGGGGGCCGCCGGGCCGCTCGACGCCGAGGGCCTGGTGTACGCCGCCGGCGCGGCCACGTCTCGGGAAGCCGAAGAGCACGTCCTCGCCACGATGCGCGAGCTCGGCGACCGGTTCGCCCCCTTCTCCGGGCAGAGGGACACGATCCTCACCTTCGACGAGCTGCGGCCGATGCGCGACGCCTTCGCCCCCGAGGTCGTCGATCGTCTCGAGGCGATCACCCGTGAGCGCGATCCCGACGGCCTCCTCGTCGCCAACCACGTGGCGGACTGACGGCTCGCCCGCTCGCTTCAGGTCGTCTGTAGAACCGGCAGGACGAGCCGTTCCGAAAGCTGAAAGCCCTGCATGTGCGGGGCTTTCATAAGTCGGCGTTCCCGTGCTTTGCACAATCCTGCCGAGAGCGGAGGGGGAGGGATTCGAACCCTCGAACGACCT